>NZ_MTJN01000002.1:2541544-2859237 GCF_002017865.1 Rhodoferax fermentans
CTGCCACCCCGGCAACATCCTTTGGACACCGCTGGACGCTCCGGCTGCCAGCTTGCCGGGGCCACATTTTGTCGACCTGGACGACGCCCGCATGGGGCTGGCGGTGCAAGACCTCTGGATGTTGCTCAGCGGCGACCGCCAGCAGCGCACCCGCCAACTCGGTGCGTTGGTGGATGGTTACGAACAGTTTCGCGCCTTTGATCGGCGTGAGCTGGCGCTGATCGAACCCTTGCGCACGCTGCGCCTGATCCACTACAGCGCCTGGCTGGCGCGGCGCTGGGACGACCCGATTTTTGCCATCAACTTCCCCTGGTTCGGCTCCAGCGATTACTGGCAGGGCCAGGTGTTGATGCTGCAGGAGCAGATCGAGGCGATGCAGGAGGAACCGCTGGTGGTGTAGCCAGCACCGCTTAGCGCTGGACTGCGTTTACTCGATGTGAAGTTTTTGCGCCACGTTGGTGGCCAGCTTCTTGGGCAGCGTCAGTGTCAGCACACCGTTGTCAAACTTGGCTTTGGCCTGCGTTTGGTCGATGTCCTGTGGCAGCTGGAAACTGCGTGACACTGCGCCAAAATAGCGTTCACTGCGCAGCACGGTGTCGTTGTCACCGCTGCTGTCCTGCTGTTTCACCTCGGCTTCCAGTGTCACCAGGTTGCCGTCCAGCGAGACGTGGATGTCTTCCTTGGGCACACCCGGGATCTCGGCATGCACGGTGTAGCCATCCTTGTTTTCCTTCACATCCACCTTGATCTGCGCGGCAGACGGCAGCGGGTCGCCGTGCAGGGGTCGGACGTAAAAAGCCGGAGCAAGGTCGCGGAAAAAGTCGTTCAAAAGAAAGCTGCGGTTGGTCAAGGCATTCATGGCATCCTCCTTCAGGTTTGAACTCGGACTGAGCGTCCGGCGTGTGAACACCGGGGCTCATCCGTACTGAAGATGCGGTGCAGCGGGCGACTTTTCAAGCCCTGTGCGGGCGCAGCTGAGGGGCTTATTTGCCCTTGATGGCCAGCAGCTCCACCTCAAACAGCAGTGTGGCGTTGGGTGGGATCACACCACCGGCGCCACGCGTGCCGTAGGCAATGGCGGCAGGGCAGGTGAGTTTGGCCTTGCCGCCGACCTTCATGCGTTGGACACCTTCGGTCCAGCACGGGATGACATTGCCCAGTGGGAATTCAATGGCCTGGTTGCGTTTGTAGGAGCTGTCGAATTCGCGCCCGTCCGGGAACGTGCCGCGGTAGTTGACCTTGACCACGTCGCTGGCCAGCGGGCTGGCCCCGCTGCCGTCCTGGAGCGAGCGGTACACCAGTCCGCTGGTCGTGACAACGGCGCCGCTTTCTTTGGCGGCAGCTTCCAGGGTGGCGTCTGCGGCCCAGGCCACCGACAAGTTGACCAACAGGGCGCAGGCTGCGGTGATGTGTAAAACAGTTTTCATGGATGCGTGTTGTGGGGTAAGAGCAAAGGGCCGCCATTGTCGCCGCCGTCGCGTTCACCTGACCGTGCCTCTGGTATGGGCTGGTGTTGTGGACTTGAGACTGGCATCATGGCTGGCATGCATCCCAAGCTGCCACCGCTGATCCAGGCGCTGCTGGCGCCGCAACGTTACCCGGGCGAGGTGGCGCGGGTGGAGCTGGTCGAAACCCACATCTCCTGGGTGTTGCTGGCGGGTGACTTCGCCTACAAGATCAAGAAACCGGTCAAGCTGGCGTTTCTGGACTTCAGCACCTTGGCGTTGCGCCAGCAGGCCTGCCAAGATGAGTTGCGCCTGAACCGTCGCCTGGCACCCGACATCTACCTGGATGTGGTGAGTCTCAACGCTTCACCGCAAGGCCCGCAGTGGGGCGGCACGGGTGAGGTGCTGGATTTCGCGGTGCGCATGTGTCGCTTTGATCAAACCGGGCGGCTGGATCAGGTGTGTGTGCGTGGGGAACTGCGGCCCGCCCACCTGTCCGATCTGGCGCAGCGCCTGGTGGCTTTTCATGAGGCCGCTGCTTTTGCCGCACCGGACACCCGTTTTGGTGAGCCCGATCAGGTGATGGCGCCGATGCGCGACAACTTCAGTGATCTGGCCCACATGCTCACGGCGCCACCCGACGCGAATGTTCTGACCCGTTTGGCACAACTGCAAACCTGGACCCAGGCGCAATTCACGCGGCTGGCACCGTTGATGCAAGCGCGCAAACTGGGCGGCTGGGTGCGTGAATGCCATGGCGACTTGCACCTGGCCAATCTGGTGTTGATCAACGGGGCTGTGCGCCTGTTTGACTGCCTGGAGTTCAACGAGGACCTGCGTTGGATCGACGTGGTCAGCGACATCGCCTTCACCTACATCGACCTGCTGGAACATGGCCAGCCCGGCTTGGCGAACTGGCTGGTCGACGAGGTGTTCAGCCACAGCGGCGACTACCAGGGCGCGCTGTTGCTGCGGTTTTACGCCGTCTACCGCTGTCTGGTGCGCGCCAAGGTGGCCGCCATCCGGGCCAAGCAGTTACATGCCAACACCTCTGAGGTGCTAGCCGACATCACGCTGGCCGAACGACTGGCGGCGCTGCACCCTGTGCAATTGAGCATCACGCACGGCCTGTCTGGCTGTGGCAAAACGTATTTCACCGACCAGTGGCTGCAAACAAATGGACAAACCCCTACGCTGCGCCTGCGGGCCGATGTGGAGCGCAAACGCCTGTTCAAGTTGGGGCGTTTGGCGCAGTCCAACTCAGGCATCAACGCGGGCATCTATGCGCCCGAGGTTCACGCCCAGGTCTATGCCCATCTGCGCGAGCTGGCGGCGAGTTTGCTGGCTGCGGGTTGGTCGGTGATGGTGGATGCTACCTTCCTCAAACGTGCTGACCGCGATGTGTTTCGCGCCCTGGCGGTTGAGCAAAATGTGCGCTTTGCCATCCTGGCGCCGCAGGCCAGTCCCGAGCAATTGCGCGCACGGATTCTGGCGCGCAACGCCGCTGGCACCGATGCCTCTGAGGCGACGCTGGCCGTGCTAGCCCACCAGCAACACGAGTTGGAGTCCTTGACAGATGATGAGAGAGTCTTTGTGCTCTAGCCCTTGATATAAAAGGGCTGATAGCTATGGTTTAAAGAGTATCTCACGGGCTCGGCAGGTGCTTTTTCCACCAGCACCAACAGGCAAACAGATGTCATGTGTGTGTGAAATCTGTCGTTAGAATCATCCCGTTGGTGCTCGCGGCGTGGTTCACACGACGCAGTTCAACGGGAAGCAGGAGGGTTCAGGCTGACAACAGCCCACCTAACCTGCGCTGCCCCCGCAACGGTAAGTGGACGAATCGTCAAGATTCCGCTTCCATCACGGCCACTGAGTGTTTCAAAGACGCTTGGGAAGGCGATGGAGGTCGCATCCACCAGCCCGGATACCGGCCAACAAGGTGGTGGCACGTTCGCGTGTTGCCGTGATGCTCAAGCACTGTCGGGGACGATGGTGAGAGTTGTTTGCCGGATGTTCCTGCCATGATTTTCCGCTACTGCTGTGCACGCCTAAGTGTCCGCACCCAAGGTGCAACCAGGCTGGGTGTCCTGCGTCCGTGTCAGGAGGTACAGCCCGTTTAGCTGCTGTGTTTTTCGCGTTTGTCTGTTGTTCAATCCGTCGTTTTAAAGGAGTTACTCCATGCACATCGAACCTGGCCTTGTTGAAGGCGCCAAAATTTTCCTCAGCTACGCCACCGCCGCCGGTGCCTTGGCGTATGCCGCCAAACTGGCCGTCAGCACCATCAAACGTGATGGCCTGACCGCTTTGGCACTGCGTTCGGCCATGGCCGTTGCTTTGGTGTTCTGCTTTTTTGAAGTGTTGCCGCACCACCCGGTGGGTGTCTCCGAGGTGCACCTGATTTTGGGCACCACCTTGTTGCTGGTCTTTGGTGTGGCGCCTGCGGCCATTGGCTTGGCCGGTGGCCTGTTGGTGCAAGGTCTGTTTTTTGCACCGTTTGACCTGCCGCAGTACGGCATGAACGTCACCACCCTGCTGGTGCCGCTGTTTGCCACCGCTGCCCTGGCGCGCAAGATCATTCCTGAGAGCACTGCCTATGTGAACATTGGTTATGCCCAGGCCTTCAAGCTGTCGGTGGCTTACCAAGGTGGCATCGTGGTGTGGGTCGGCTTCTGGGCCTTGTATGGCCGGGGTGTGGGTGCTGAGAACCTGGCCAGTGTGGCCAGCTTTGGCGCAGCCTACATGACCATTGTGTTGGCCGAACCCCTGATCGACCTGGGCGTGTTGGCATTGGCCAAGATGATGCACCGCCTGCAAGGCTCGGTCGCTGTCGACAAACGCCTGTACAGCGCGGCCTGATCCATGGTGCAGCCCAAGCCCGGATGCGTCTGGTTTGTGGGGGCCGGTCCTGGTGACCCGGACCTGATCACCGTCAAGGGCCGCGGGCTGATCGAGCGCGCGGGCGCCATTTTGTTCGCTGGCTCCCTGGTCAGCGAAGCTGCTACCCGCTGGGCACCAGCGGATTGCGTCATTGTGGACAGCAAGGACATGACCTTGGAGGAGATGTCGGCCTGGCTGATCACCCAGGCGGCGCGCTGCGAGACCGTGGTGCGCTTGCAAACCGGTGACCCCGGGCTGTATGGCGCCTTGATCGAGCTGGTGCAGCCGCTGGATGCTGCGGGTGTGCCGGTGCAGGTGGTGCCGGGGGTGTCCTCGGCCATGGCCTCTGCGGCAGCGGCAGTCGAGAGCCTGACCCTGCCCGAAGTCACCCAGACCGTGATTCTGACCCGCATGGAAGGGCGCACGCCCATGCCTGAGGGTGAGTCGCTGCAGGAACTGGCGGCGCACCACAGCACCTTGTGCATCTTCTTGAGCATCACCTTGATGGGGCAGGTCACCGCTGCGCTGCGTGCAGCGGGCTGGTCGCCGGATGCGCCGGTAGTGGTGGTCCACAAAGCCAGCTGGCCCGGTGAAGAAAAAATTGTGCGTGGCACGGTTGACACCATCCAGGCCCTGTGCCGCGAGGCGAAGCTGGTCAGCCAGTCGATGATCATCGCCAGCCCGACACTGGGCGCCCGGCATTGGACCACCCTGGCCAAGTCCAAACTCTACGACGCCAGCTTCACCCACCGTTTCCGGCAGGCCAGCGTGCCTGCTTCTCAACTTACCCTGGATACCCCATGACCTCTGACACCATTTTGCTGGTGGGCCACGGCTCACGCGAGGCCTCCGGTAACGACGAAATCCTGGCTTTTGCCCAGCAGTGGCGCCAACGTCAGCCGAGCTGGTCGATCGAGGTCTGTTTTATTGAACTGGCCGACATCACGCTGGCGCAAGGTTTGGCCACCGCCGCCGCCAAGTCGGGCCGGGTGATTGTGGTGCCGCTGATCCTGAATGCGGCAGGCCACGTCAAGATGGATATTCCGCAGGCGATTGACGCAGCGCGTGTCCGGTTTCCACGGGTGCAGTTTTTGTACACCCCCGAGTTGACCGCTTGCGACCTGCTGTTGAAGGTGGTGCTGCGCCGCCTCAAAACCGCGATGAAGTCGCTGGACATGCCCGACCCCACCACCACCGGTGTGGTGCTGCTTGGGCGCGGCTCATCTGACCGCCATGCCAATGGCGAGATGGCCAAAATGGCGCGCTGGGTCATGGAAGAAACCGACCACCCACTGGTGGATGTGGCCTTCACCGGCATCACCTACCCGCGTCTGGAAAAAGTGGTGCAGCGCCAGCACCTGCTGGGCATGACACAAGTTGCGGTGTTGCCGTATTACCTGTTCAACGGCACGCTGATGGAGCGCATCGTGCGCCAGGTGGCCAACCTCAAGACGCAGTACCCCACCGTGCGTTTTGCACTGACCAACTATTTTGGGTTTGAGCCCGAGGTGTTTGAGGTGCTGGAGCAGCGTGTCAACGATGCCCGCCTGGGTCGCCCCGCAGCGATGATGGCCTGTGATGGCTGCAAGTTCCGCGAGTTTGCCGTTGAACATGGCCAAGGCGGTCACCTGCATGACGATGGCACACACCACGGCCATGACCATGCACACCCGCACGAACACGACCATCCTCATGAACATGAACACGGTCACCACCATCCCCATCCCCATCCCCATCCCCATGTCGGAGCCCCGGCATGAGTTTGCCCACGCCCAATGTCATCACCGAACAACTCACCGCCGCTGGCCGCGCCATCGAGCACGATTCGTTTGCGGTGATCGACCGCGAAGCCGGTCCCCACAACTACGCACCTGAACAGTGGCCCGTGGTGCGTCGCATGATCCACGCCAATGCCGACTTTGACTTCAATGGCTTGACCGAATTCCACCCCCAGGCGGTGAGCGCCGGGTTGGCGGCCATTTTTTCGGGCCAGGCTCGTGTGGTGGCCGATGTCGAGATGATTTGTGTGGGTCTGTCTGCCCCGCGCCTGGCGCACTTTGGCATCAGCACCCACCAGTTCATCAGTGATCCTGATGTGATTGAGCTGGCTCAGGCACAGGGCACCACGCGTGCGGTGCAGGCCATGCGCAAGGCGCACAGGCTGGGGCTGCTCGATGGCGCCATCATTGGCATCGGCAACGCCCCCACCGCTTTGATCGAGGTGGTGCGGCTGATCCGCGAAGAGGGTGTCCGCCCGGCCCTGGTGGTTGGCATGCCGGTGGGGTTTGTCTCGGCGGCTGAGTCCAAGGACCTGATGGCCTTGCAGAGTGATGTGCCCTGGGTGGTGATCCGTGGCCGCAAGGGCGGCTCGACCCTGGTGGTGGCGGCCATCCACGCTTTGCTGGGCATGGCGGAGGCCAAGGCCAACAGCAAGGACAGCGCCGCGTGATGGACAAAAGTGTGCCGCGTGGCACACGCACCGGTTTCACCACCGGTGCGTGTTCCGCAGCGGCGGCGCGAGCAGCGGTCATCGGCCTGGTGACCGGTCAGGTGCCTGACAGTGTCGAAAGCCAGTTGCCCAATGGTGACTTGGTGACTTTTGCCGTGCACGATGGTCGTTGTGACGGGGTTTGTGCCCATGCCATGGTGATCAAGGATGCGGGTGACGACCCCGATTGCACCGACAAAGCCCATTTGACGGCCGATGTGTGCTGGCAAGCCGACTCACCCGGCCGGGTGTTGCTGGCCGGTGGTGTCGGGGTGGGCCGGGTGACGATGCCCGGCTTGGGCCTGGAGGTGGGTGGCCCGGCCATCAACCCGGTGCCACGCCGCAACATCGAAGCCAATGTGCGCCAGGCCGCCGGGGCGTTGCTGGATAACGCAGGGCTGGTCGTGACGATTTCGGTGCCACAAGGCCAGGAGATGGCCAAAAAAACCACCAACGCCCGACTGGGCATTCTGGGTGGCATTTCCATTCTGGGCACCACCGGCATCGTCAAGCCGTATTCCACTGCCGCTTACCGCGCCAGCGTGGTGCAGGGCGTGCATGTGGCGGGTACCTTGCCCCAAGGTGTGGTGGTGCTGACCACAGGTGGTCGCACCGAGAAGTTTGTCATGGAACAGCTGCCCCATCTGCCCGAGGCCGCCTTTGTGCAGATGGGCGACTTTCTGCGTTACGCCATGAGCGCGGCGGTGAAAGCCGGTGTGAAGCAGGTGGTGATTGGCGGTATGGTGGGCAAACTCACCAAAATCGCCCAGGGAGAAACCATCACCCATGCCGGGCGTGCCGATGTGGACACCGGGCTGCTGGCCGATCTGGCGGCTGAACTGGGTGTGGCAGCCGAGGTGTGTGCCGACATCCGCGCCGCCAAAACCGCACGTTATGCCGGTGAACGCATGGATGAACTCGGCTTGGGCACGGTGTTCCACACCACTCTGGCGCAACGCGTGGTGCAGACCTTGCGTCTGACCTACCCCGATCAGTTTGATATTCAGGTGCTGGTGTGTGACTTTGATGGGCACAAGATTGCCCAGTACCCATGAACAAGGACGCCATGAAAAATTTGGACAAGTGCCGTGTGTTGGGCGTGCTGGACGATGGCGCGACCAGCCTGAGCCAGGCTGCGCTGACCCATCTGGCACAGGCGCAGTTGGTGATTGGAGGCACACGTACGCTGGAACTGCTGGCCGAGCACATCGCGCCGCAGGCCGAGCAGCGTGACCTGACCGGTGTGATGTCGCAGGTACCGGAATGGATTCGCGCTGCGCTCGATGAAGGCCTGCGCGTGGTGGTGTTGGCCACTGGCGACCCCTTGTGCCATGGCATTGCCGCTTACCTGGCCTCGCGCCTGTGTGTCGAGGTGATCGAGGTGCTTCCCAATGTCTCGACCCTGCAACTGGCCTGCGCCCGACTGTGTCTGCCCTGGCAGGACATGCGTTTTGTCTCGGTGCACAGTCGCGATGCCGGGGAGTGGGTGGCCGGATCACCACCCAGCCATGGGCTGTATGGTTTGCTGCGTGAACTGCGCCAACACGACCGCCTGGCGGTGTTGACCAGCCCGGCCAACTCACCTGATCGCATCGCCCGTTTGCTGGTCACCGAAGGTCTGGACAAGGATTGGGAGATGGCGGTGGCCGAGCGCCTGTGTCAGCCGCAGGAGCGTGTGGTGAGCAGCTTCAGCATCGAAGCCGCCACGCAGATGAGCTTTGCCGAACTCAATGTGGTGCTGCTGTGGCGCAACACGCTGCGTGCGTCGCCGGTGTTGTTTGGCCTGCCGGACGCCAGTTTTGCCCAGCGTCACCCGGAAAAAGGCCTGATCACCAAAAACGAGGTGCGGGCTGTGTCCTTGGCGCGCCTGCAACTGCGTCAGAACAGCGTGGTCTGGGACATTGGTGCGGGCTCGGGCTCGGTCGGGCTGGAGGCGGCCCGCTTGTGCACGCAGGGCCATGTCTACGCGATTGAAAAAAATGCCGACGATTGCGCCAATGTGCTGCAGAACCGCCGCGCTTTGGGCATCAGCAACCACAGCCTGGTCCACGGCAAGGCGCCCGACGGCCTGGCCGACTGGGCCGACCCCGATGCGGTGTTTATCGGTGGTTCGGGCGGCGAGCTGGCCGCACTGATTGGCCTGGTGTTACAACGCCTGCGTCCAGGCGGCTGGCTGGTCATGAACTTTGTGACGCTGGAAAACATGGCCACGGCGGTTGAGGCGGTGAAACAACTCGCAGCCAACTGGGATGTGCTGCAGTTGCAGGCCTCGCGCAGCCAGCCGATTCTGCACATGCACCGCATGGCCGCAGAAAACCCGGTCTGGGTCGTCTGTGCCCAGGCAGGATCTGCCTCGATCACTTCTGAATTTGTAGCAACTCATGTCTAAAAACGGTACTCTTTTTGGTGTTTCCCTGGGCCCCGGCGACCCCGGCCTGATCACACGCCGGGCCTGGGCCTTGTTGGAGCGCCCTGATGCCATCTGGACCTACCCGGTGCGCAGCACGCGCTCGGACAGTTATGCGCTTGACATCGCCCAGCGCGCCGGTTTGCCCTTGCCCACGCAGCATCTGCCGCTGCTGTTCCCGATGACGCACGATGCAGAGAAACTGGCGCGCCATTGGCTCAAGGCAGCAGAAACCGTGCGTGACTTGCTGGCCACCGGCCAGGATGTGTTGTTTCTGGTGGAAGGGGACGCCTCCACTTACGCCAGCTTCAGCTACCTGGCGCGGGTGCTGCGTGAGCTGGACCCCGCCGCGCAGGTGCAAGTTGTGGCGGGCGTGAGCTCGTTCAACGCGGTGTGTGCCACGGTGCAGGTGCCGCTCTCCGAGCAGGACGACACCATTGCCATCGTGCCCGCTGCCTATGGCATCCATGCGGTGGAAAAAATGCTCGACGATTTCGACACCCTGGTGCTGATGAAGGTGAAGCCGCTGCTGGACGAGCTGATCGACTTGCTGGAGCGACGTGGCTTGCTGGCCCACAGCTGCCTGGTGGAAAAAGCGGGGTCCCCGCTGGAGCGGGTGGTGCGGGATGTGGCCAGCCTCAAGGGCACCCAGGTCAACTACCTGTCTTTGCTGCTGGTGAAAAATCCGGGCCGAGAAAAAGGCCCGATGGTGCGTGGTTGTCGCAAAAAGACCAGCGCCGAGCTGGCAGAGGAAGCCGTTGAATGAGTGAACAGATCTCTCCCCTTGTGACCGAGCCGGTGCCGCGTGTGGTGCTGATCGCCATCACCAAACACGGCGCACAACAAGCCGCGCTGCTGGCGCAGCAGTTGCCCGTCGCCCATGTGTGTGTCGCCGACAAGTTTGCCCCGCTGCTGGCCGGTATCAGCAACCCGGTGCAGACCTACAGCGGCCCGTTTCGGGATGAAGTAGCGCAGCTCTTTGCCAACTTTGACCAACTGGTGTTTTTTGTCTCGCTCGGTGCGGTGGTGCGCTTGATTGCGCCCTACCTCAAAAACAAGGACGAAGACCCCGGTGTGATTGTGGTGGACGATGCCGGGCAGTTTGTCATTCCGGTGCTCTCTGGCCATATCGGTGGCGCCAATGCCATGGCCGAACAAGTTGCCGCGTTGCTGGGGGGGACCGCAGTGCTGACCACCGCGTCGGACGTGGGCAAGACCATTCCCGTCGATATTTTGGGGCGCGAACTGGGCTGGCGGGTGGAGTCGCCCAAGATCAACATCACCCGCGTGTCTGCCGCCGTGGTCAACCAGGAGCCGGTGGCGCTGGTGCAAGAGGCGGGCAGCCCCCACTGGTGGACCCGTCCGACACCCTTGCCAGCCAACATCCAGCGATTTTCCCGCTTGGAAGATGTGGATCTGGACCAGTTCAAGGCGGTGTTGTGGATCACCCACGCCGAAGTCACCCCCGCGCGCTGGGAGCAACTGCATGAGCGGTTGGTGGTCTACCGGCCGCCGCAGGGGCAGGGCGCATGAGTGTGGCGACATCGGGCGTCGCGATTGGTCTGGGCTGTGACCGGGGCACCCCCCTGGCCACGGTGCTGCAGGCGCTGTATGACGCGCTGGCGCAGGCTGGTCTGAGCCGTGCCCAGGTGCGGGTGTTGGCCAGTATCGAAGCCAAGTCCGATGAGCTCGCTTTCCTCGAACTGGCCAAGGCAGGCGGCTGGCCGCTGTGTTTTTTCAGCGCGGCCGAACTGGCGGTGGTGCAGGTGCCCAATCCGTCCGAGACCGTCTTGCGATACATGGGCACCCCTTCGGTGTCCGAGGCCGCTGCGTTGCTGGCGGCGGGGGCACAAGCCGATCAGTTGCTGGTCGAAAAATTCAAACACCAAGGCGTTGACGGAAAAAACGCCACCATTTCCATTGCAAGGATGACGCATGACCGAGATTGTTTCTGAAGCTTCTGTGACCTCCCCCCCGCAAGGCAAGATCATGCTGGTGGGCATTGGCCCGGGCAGCTTCGCCCAGATGACCCATCGCGCGGTCGAAGCCATTGCCGAGGCCGATGTGGTGATCGGGTATGTCACCTACATCAAGCTGGTGGCCGATTTGCTCGAGGGCAAAGAGGTCATCCGCAAAGGCATGACCGAGGAGCTGGACCGCGCGGTGCATGCGCTGGAGAGCGCCCAGGCGGGCAAAAAGGTGGCGCTGATCTCCAGCGGCGACGCCGGGGTCTACGGCATGGCCGGCCCGACCTATGAGGTGCTGTTCCAGGCGGGTTGGACACCGGACAGCGGTGTGCCGGTGGAAATTGTGCCGGGCACCTCGGCCATCAATGCCTGTGCCTCGCTGGTGGGGGCGCCGTTGACGCATGACTTCTGCTCGATCTCTCTGTCGGATCTGCTGACACCCTGGCCGGTCATTGCCCGTCGGCTGGAGGCCGCTGCTGCGGCTGACTTTGTGGTGGCGCTGTACAACCCCAAGAGTGGGCGGCGCACCCAGCAGATCGAACAGGCGCAGTACCTGTTTTTGCGGCATCGCTCGCCCCAGACACCGGTGGCGGTGGTCAAGTCGGCCTACCGTCGCCGCCAGGCGATTGTGTTCACCACCCTGGACAAGATGAGTGACTGCGACATCGGCATGCTCAGCACCGTGCTGATCGGCAACAGCAACACCTTTGTGCGCGACGGCCTGATGGTCACCCCACGGGGTTACGCCAACAAATACGACATGCAAGGCGACGGCAGCGCACGTGAGGGCGAAAAGCGGGGTCGCTCCCTGTCTACTGGCCTGCTTGGGTGGATGGCCAATTTACACGCTGACTTTGCTGAAGGCATCAGTCTGACGCAACTGGCACAGCTTCACCATCTGCCCGCAGACTATCTGGAGCTGGTGCTCAGAACCCCGCTCGAAGAAGAAGAGACGCCTGGTGCTGACGAGGCCGAGGCATGACTGAGGTGATCAAACCCAAAATTGGCGAGTACAAACGCCATCTGCTGATTTGCACCGGCCCACGTTGTGCCCAGGACGGCGCGGCGCAGGCCCTGTTTGACAGCCTGGGTGACAAGTTCAAGGCCGCCGGGCTGAACGACGGTGCGTTGCGGGTCAAACGCAGCCGGGTCAGCTGTTTTGCCGCCTGCAAGGGCGGGCCGGTGATGTGTGTGCAGCCGGACGGCACCTGGTACTACAACGTGACACCCGACAACATGGATCGCATCATCGAGCAGCATTTGGTGGCGGGTCAGCCGGTGGCTGATCTGGTGTTTCACCAAGGCCCGGGAGACTGCCATGAGTGAGCAGACCGCGATCCCAGGACAGGGTTTTGTCTACATCGTGGGTGCCGGTCCCGGCCCGGCCGACCTGATGACCTTGCGTGCGCTCAACCGCCTGCAGCGCGCCGAGGTGGTGGTGCATGACCGGCTGATCACACAAGAGGTCCTCGACCAGATTCCGGCCAGCGCTGAGCGCCTCTACGTGGGCAAGGCCCTGGGCAACCATTCGGTGCCACAAGACCAGATCAATGCCTTGCTGGTGCAACATGCCCAGGCCGGGCGACAGGTGGTGCGGCTCAAAGGTGGTGACCCCTTCGTGTTTGGGCGCGGCGGTGAAGAGGTGCAGGCGCTGCAAGCCGCCGGCATCGGCTTTGAGGTGGTGCCGGGTGTGACGGCAGCCAGCGGTTGTTCGATGGCCGCAGGCATCCCGCTGACCCACCGCGACTTGGCTGGTAGCTGTGTGTTTCTGCCCGGCCATCTGGCCGATGAAAGCAGCGGGTATGACTGGTCGGCTCTGGCACGCCCGGGCCAGACCCGGGTGTTCTATATGGGTGTACAGCGCCTGCCGCACATTGCCCAGCAACTGATCTCGCATGGCCTGGCACCTGACACCCCGGCTGCCGTGGTGCGCGACGGCACCCGGACCAGCCAGCGTGTCTGGGCCACCGGGCTGAGTCGGCTGGTGACGCTGGCACCCTCTTATGGCCCTCAGCCGGGGCTGGTGATCATTGGTGAGACGGTACAACTGAGCCCGCACTACAACCAGGTGTGAGGCCGGATGGGTCTGTCGGCCGGTTTCAGGCATGGGGAGTACATTAGGTCCTTCTCGTTTGAGACCCAAGTGCATGACCAAACCCATCCAAATCGCCGCGCCCGATCCCCGACAAAACCAGATCCTGGCGGCCTTGCCCAAAGCTGAATACGAGCGCATCCTGCCTGACCTGGAGCTGGTGGCCATGCCCCTGGGCTGGACCATGTCGGAGTCGGGTGACCATGTGCGATACCTGCACTTTCCGGTCTCGGGCATCGTGTCCTTGATTTATGCGCTTGAAGACGGCTCCTCCAGCGAAATTGCGCTGGTGGGTAACGAAGGTCTGGTGGGTATTTCGATCTATATGGGCGGCGACAGTCTGCCCAGCAGCACCGAGGTGCAAAGCGCCGGCCAAGCCTACCGCCTCAGCCGCAAGCTCATGAAACAAGAGTTTGAGCAAGGTGGTCAGCTGCAACACCTTGCACTGTTGTACACCCAGGCGCTGATTTGCCAGACCTCGCAGATGGCGGTGTGTAACCGGCACCATTCGGTGGAGCAGCAGTTCAGCCGCTGGTTGCTGATGAGTTTTGACCGCTTACACAGCGACAAAATGATGATCACCCAAGAGCAGATTTCGCACCTGCTGGGCGTGCGCCGCGAAAGCGTCACTCAGACCGCAGGCAAGCTGCACAAGGAAGGCTTGATCACCAAGGCGCGTGGCAGCATCAGCATGCTCGATCGCGGCCAACTGGAGGCGCGGGCCTGCGAGTGTTACGCCGCTGTCAAAGAAGAGTGTGAGCGGCTGCTGCCACCACCCAAGACCAGGCATTGATCGGCCATACTGGTCGTCTTGTTTGCTATCTGTTAGATAGCTACTGGCCATTTGTATGAAAGGGCTTCAGTCGATTTTTGTGCTTAAAACGGTGGCCTTGCATGTGCCCGTGAAGGCGGCACACGGCATGCATCAGCTGATGGCGTAGCT
The DNA here is from genome assembly GCF_002017865.1 of Rhodoferax fermentans. NCBI lineage: Bacteria > Pseudomonadati > Pseudomonadota > Betaproteobacteria > Burkholderiales > Comamonadaceae > Rhodoferax > Rhodoferax fermentans. The sequence goes on from NZ_MTJN01000002.1 coordinate 2,555,767, forward strand.
GCGGCCTAGCCCATCACCGCGCGTTGTACATCGTTTTGCAGGCTGCGCAGGTGGGCCCGCACCGCACCCCGGGCGCCTTCGACATCCTTGTTGCGCAGCGCCCGGATGATCTCGCGGTGTTCATGGTGGTTTTCCTTCTGGCGGTGCAGGGGGCTGTGCAGACGAAACAGCCGGGCGTCATCTCGCAGTTGCTGGATCAGCAGGGGCATCACGATGTTGCCGCTGGCATGGGCGATGAACATGTGGAAACGGTCGTCAAAATGCCAGTGCTCGGTCTCGGTGTGTTCGCCCAGGTTGAGTGCATCCACCTCGGCATCCAGCCGGTCCAGGTCAGCCTCGTCTATCTTGCCCATGGCCAGGGCGATGGCTTCACACTCCAGCAGTTCGCGGGTGCGCATGGCATCAAAGTACTCCTTGGTGCCGACACTGCGTACCGAGTACGAGCGGGCGTCGCGCCGCACCAGCAGGCCTTCACCCGCCAGTCGCCCCAGCGCCTCGCGCATCGGTGTGCGCGAGATGCCCAACTCTTCAGCAAGTTTGCCTTCGAGCAAGGTGCTGCCGGAAGAGATCTTGCGGTCCAGGATCAGCTCGCGCATGCGGTGATACGCCTGGTCCGACAGGCTGGATGAGCGCACCTCCAGGGAGCCCAGCGGTGGCAAGGTGGTGACAGATTCCAGATCGCTCGACATAGTTATGTTGACCCTTTTTTGCCTGTGGCAGACGTGTCCAGATTATCGCGTCACAGCCATTTCGCCAAAGGGCTGCCAGCCACCGGTTCGCGTGGGCGCAAACAGGGTAAAAACTGGCCTTCCCCGGCCTGTGCGGTGAATACCCCGTCGTGCCAGACGGTGCGCCCGCGTGACAGGGTGTGGGCTGGCCAGCAGCGCAGGCTCCGACCTTCGTAAGGTGTGTAGTCGCAGGCGCTGTGCAACATCTCAGCCTTCAGCTGCCGCTCCTGTCCCGGTGTATACATCTCCCAGATCACCAGGTCAGCATCGCTGCCCACGGCAATCGTGCCCTTTTGCGGGTACAGCCCATAGAGTTTGGCCGGGTTGGTCGAGGTCAGGGCCACAAAACGCTGCAGGTCGATGCGACCGGTGAGCACACCTTCACTCATCAGCAGCGGCAGCCGGGTTTCCACACCGGGGATACCGTTGGGCACCAGGTTGAACGGGGCGGTCGGACCGGCGATTTTTTTGCCCTGTTCACCACCGTAGTTGAACGGTGCATGGTCGGACGAGACGATGGTGAACAAGCCGTTGGCCAGGCCGGTCCAGACCACTTCCTGGTTGCCCTTGTCGCGCGGTGGCGGGCTGCAGATGCAGCGCATGCCGTAGGCGCCGTCGTCGTTCTGGGGCCCCAGGTCTTCCGCACTCAGCAGCAGGTATTGCGGGCAGGTCTCGGCAAAAATCGGCAGGCCCCGGCCACGCGCCCAGTGGATTTGCTCAATCGCCTCTTTGCCCGACACATGCACGATCAGGATCGGGGTGTCGAGCAGTTCCGACAGGGCAATGGCGCGGTGGGTGGCCTCACGCTCCACCACCATCGGGCGCGATTGGCTGTGGTAACCCGGCGCGCTCAAGCCCGCGGCCAGCAGTTGTTCGGTCAACCAGCCGATGCAGTCGCTGTTTTCAGCATGCACCATGGTCATGGCGCCATGTTTGCGCGCGGTGGCCAGCACCTCGATGATCTGGCGGTCACCCAGCTTCATGTCGTCGTAGGTCATGTAGATCTTGACCGAGGTGTAGCCCTCGGCAATCAGGCGCGGCAGCTCGTCCTGGATCAGCTTGGGCGAGGTGTCCGAGACGATCAGGTGGAAGGCGTAGTCAATCACCGCCTTGCCCTTGGCACGTTGGTGGTAGTCATCCACCGCATCCTGCAGGCTGTGGCCGCGTTGCTGTGTGGCAAACGGGATCACGGTGGTGGTGCCACCACAGGCGGCGGAGCGGGTGCCGGTGAAGAAGTCGTCGGAAAACACCGAGCCATCACTGGTGGGTTGGTCCAGGTGCACATGGCCATCGACCCCGCCAGGGGTGACCAGGCGCCCGCAGGCGTCGATCACTTCGGCAGCGCTGGCGCTCAGGGTCTGGGCGATGGCCACAATGCGGCCGTCCCGGATGCCGATGTCGGCGCTGTAGCGGTCGGCGGCGGTGGCAATGTCGGCGTTTCTGATGATCAGGTCAAAGTCTGTCATGGGCAGGGCTCCTGTCGGAAAGAGGTTTCAGCGTTGTTCGATGACTTCAGCCGCCCGGATGCGGGGCTCGCTCTCAGAGGCATTGCCGTAGGCACGGCCATAGTGGCGCTCGATGCGGCGCTGCACAAAGTCCCAGGCCGAGGTGAGCAACAGGTAATACAAAGCGGCCACCAGGAACAGCTCCAGCACCATGAAACGCTCCTGGATCAGCACCTGGGTGCGACGCAGCAGTTCCTCCATGGAAATCACCGAGGTCACTGACGTTGTTTTGAGCAGACCGTTGATGCTGTTGCCCAGGGTTGGCACGATCAGGCGCATCGCCTGCGGAAAAATGATGAAACGCAGGGTCTGCGCACTGGTGAAACCCATGGCGCGGGCCGCGTTGGTCTGGCCCACCGGGATCGACTGGATGCCGCCCCGCACAATCTCGGCCAGGTAGGCAGCCTCGTTCAGAATCAGCCCGATCAGCGCCGACTCGATCACCGAGAATTTCAGGCCCAGCTGGGGCAGGCCGGTGTAGATGATGATCAGCTGCACCATCAACGGTGTGCCACGGAACAGCCAGATGTAGAAATGTGCCGGGGCGTAGAGCCAGCGCCGTTTCGACAGGCGCGCCAGGGCCAGGCCACAGCCCAGCACCAGGCCACCGGCAATGGCCGCCAGCGTCAGCCAGACGGTGGTGAGCACCCCCCCCAGGATGAACGGGTTGAACAGATAGTCGAAAAACCCCGACCAGCTCCAGCCTTGACCCATGACTTGTCTCCTAGAGGGAATGTTTGCAACGTTGCTTAATTGGCCGGACCTTTGACCACCATGGCGCCATCAGCGGACTTCACACCGTAGCTGCTGAACAGCTTCTGGAAGCTGCCATCGGCCCGCATGTCGTTGAGCACCTTGGCCACGCTGTCAGCCAGCGGTTTGTTCTTGAGGGCCAGTGCCACCGGTGTCGGGAACAGGCCGGAGAGCACACGTTCAAAGTCGCCCCGTTTCTGGTATTCGGTCGCGGTAGAGTCGATCGACAGGGCCACTTCCACCTGACCGGCGCGCAGCGACTGGAACGACATCGCAAAGTTGTCAAAGGTGCGAATGTTCATGCCCTTCAGCCCCTTGTCGGTGAGCTGTTTGTCCAGCTCGCGGGTCTTTTTCTCTTCAAACCCACCGAGCTCCACACCAATGGTTTTGCCCGACAGGTCTTCCACCTTGCTGATCTTGCCCGGGTTGCCCTTGGCGGTGGAGATGCTGATGGCCTGGTCTTCGTACACCACCATCTGCATCAGTTTGGCGCGTTCTTCGGTGTAGAAGATGCCAGTGTTGATCATGTCCCAGCGGCCGGCCTGCAGCCCGGGCACCATGGCTGAGAACTCGATACGCACATACTCTGGCTTGAGGCACAGGCGTTTGGCGATCTCTTCACCGAGTTCCACACGCATGCCTTTGAGGGCGCCGTTCTGGTCGACAAACTGCATGGGTGGCAGGGTCGGGTTCACCGACATGGTCAGCACCCCTTTTTTCACCAGGGCCGAGTCCGGCACGGGGTATTTGCAGTCTGCGGCCTGTGCATGGGCGGCGAAGAAGGCGGTGGTGATGGAGACAGCGGCAAGTGCGAATTTCATGGTCAAAATCCTTTGGGAGCGGTTGAAGACAGGAAGGGCAGGGGGAACAAATGGGTTCAGGCAATGGAATTCAACAAACCGAGCTTGTTGAGTTCATGGCGCAGCTCGGCCGCATCTGCGGCAGGCAGCGGCAGGCGTGGAGGACGGGGTGTACCCACCGGCAAACCCATCATGCCTAGCGCATCTTTGGAGGCGGCCACATAACGGTGACCACCAACCCAGCGCACGATCGGCAACATCTTTTTGTACAAGGCCAAGGCTTTGTCCATGTCCTTTTGGTCAGCCACCAGTTCAAACAGCTGGGCTGACATGGCAGGAATCAGGTTGGAACACACCGCCACCCAACCCTGGGCACCCAGCCAGAATGACTCGTAACCCAGAATGCCGGCAAACACCGTCATGCGGTCACCACACAGGTCGATGATGTCGCGCACCCGGGTCACCTCCAGGGTGGACTCCTTGATGTAGCTGCAGTTGTCGATCTGCGACAACCGCGCCACGATGCTGGGGGTCAGGTCGACATTGGCGGTGGCCGGGTTGTTGTAGAGCATGATCGGGATGTCGATGGCTTCACCCACCTTGCGGTAGTGGGTGAACAACTCGTCCTCGGTCGGGCAAGAGTAATAGGGCGGGATGATCATCACCCCGTCCGCACCCATGGATTGGGCTTCCTTGCTGAGGCGCACACAGTCGTCGGTCCATTCCGCGCCGGTACCAATGAGCACTGGCACCCGCTTGTTGGCGGTCTGGATGCAGGTTTCAATCACCAGCTGGCGTTCATCGGGGGTCATCGACAGGAACTCGCCGGTGCTGCCCAGAGGAATCAGGCCATGGATGCCTTGCTCAATCTGCCAATTCACCAGACGCTTCAAAGCCGGGACATCCACATGCAGGCCATCCGCAGTGAAGGGCGTGATCAGGACGGTGTAAGTGCCACGAAAAGAGGTCATAGGTCGCTCGCTCTGTGAAATGAAAAGAAGGTTTGAAGAATTTGTATTCGCAAAGTATACGTGTATTATACGTATACGTTCAAACTTCGATGTAATTCACGACAACTTGCCACCATGACGGCGCGTCTTACTCACCCCCTGATCCAAAGCACCGGTCGCCCGGTGTTTTTCTCCTATGACGGCCAGACGCTGCAGGCGCTGGAAGGGGAAACCATCGCCGCCGCTCTGGCCGCCCATGGCATCCGAAGCTTGCGCCACACCCGTGATGGCCAGCGTCGCGGCCTGTACTGCGGCATGGGCGCCTGCCAAGAATGCTTGGTGACCGTGGATGGCCTGGGCAGTCAACGCGCCTGCCTGACCAAGGTGCAGGACGGTCAGGTGGTGACTGCTGCCTTGGCACCCAACGCACCCGACGGGTTGGCCAGCCAGGCTGCAGCGCGATCCCTCACACCACCACCTCAGAAAGAGCCCAACACGATCCAGATTGAGGTGCTGGTGGTGGGGGCCGGGCCAGCCGGTTTGTCCGCCGCTCTGGCTGCACGCAAAAGTGGTGCCAAGGTCACGGTGCTGGACGAGCGACCTCATACCGGTGGCCAGTTCTACAAGCCGCTGGCGCCGTCCCAGGTCGCGGGGCAAGCGCTCGATAAACAATTTGCAGACGGCTTACGTCTGACCCGCGATGTCTTGGCCGCCGGGGTGGAGATCCAGCAAGGCGCCCAGGTGTGGGCGGCCCTGTCTGCTACCGAGGTAGGGGCGGTCGTGGATGGGCATGCCACGGTGTACCACTGCCAACAGCTGGTCATTGCGGCGGGTGCCTATGAGCGCCCGGTGTCTTTTCCCGGCTGGACCTTGCCGGGTGTGATGACCACTGGCGCCGGGCAAACCCTGGCCCGGGCTTACCGTGTGGCACCGGGGCAACGGGTGGTGATTGCGGGCAACGGGCCGCTCAACCTGCAGCTCGCAGTGGAGTTGGTACGTGGCGGCGCCAAGGTGCTGGCGGTGCTGGAAAGTGCACCACGCCCTAGCCTGCGGCACTGGCGTGAGCTATTGCTCGCTGGTCGAACGGGGGCTGACTTGCTGCTTGATGGTGCACGCGCGTTGGCGACACTGCGCCGCTTTGGTGTGCCGGTGTTGTGGGGTCACACGGTCACCGCCGCACGGGGGCACACCGAGCGCGGGCTGGACACGGTATGCGCCGCTCAGTTGGATGGCCAAGGGCAGTTGGTGCCTGGCAGTGAACGCAATTTTGAGGCAGACGCCCTGTGCGTCGGCTACGGCTTCATTCCCTCCACAGAGCTGCCCCGTATGCTGGGCTGTCAGCACCGGTTTGTGGCACGTCACCTGGGCTACCTGGCCACGGTCACCGATGAAGAAGGCCGCAGCAGCCTGCCAGGTGTCTGGGTGGTGGGCGATGGTGCGGACATGGGTGGCTCGCGGGTGGCCGCAGCGCGCGGTAGTCTGGCAGGTTACGCCGCTGCCCGCCAAATGGGCTACAGCGGCGATGCGCCAGCGCAAATGCGAGAGCAACTGCAGCGCGCCCTGGACTTTCAGCGCGCCTTGTGGGCCATCTACCAGGCGCCCGAGCTGGATCTCTCAAAGGTGCCGGATGACACCCTGCTGTGCCGCTGCGAAAACATCAGCTTCGGTGATGTGCGCGCCCAGATCGCCAACGGGCGCGACACCCTGGCCGCCATCAAACGCAACACCCGCCTGGGCATGGGCCGCTGCCAGGGGCGATACTGCGCTAACGTGGCAGCGCGCTTGCTGCATGAAACCCGTGGTGCCAACACCACGACGGAACAGTACTTTGCACCACGTGCACCCGTGCGCCCTCTGCCCGCTGGCGTACTGGCCTTTGAAAAACCCGAATGGGGTGGCCACCGGCCTGCCATCACGCCAAACCTGGCACGTCCCAGCGAAACCGAAGCGCTGGCACCGCAAAAAGCCGATGTGCTGGTGATTGGTGGCGGTGTGCTGGGCGCCAATCTGGCCTACTTCCTGGCCCAGGCCGGGCAAGACGTGCTGGTGGTCGAGCGAGACGACATCAACCTGCAGGCCTCGGGCGCCAATGCGGGCAGCCTGCATGTGCAGCTGTTGTCTTTTGACTTTGGTGACAAGGCCCAGCAAGGCGGTGGCCCGGCCGCCGCCACCTTGCCGCTGGGGCCGATGTCGGTGCGCCTGTGGCAGCAGATCCAGGACGACTGCGGGGAAGACCTGGAGGTCAAGATCACCGGTGGCCTGATGGTGGCTGACAGCGCCAAAGGCATGGACTTTCTGCAGGCCAAGGTGGCGCTGGAACGCAGCCATGGCATCGAGGCGCATGTGGTGGATGGGGGCGAACTGCGTCGCCTGTCACCCAGCCTGTCACCCAAGCTGCTGGGGGCTGAATGGTGCCCGATGGAGGGCAAGATCAACCCCTTGCGTGCCACCTATGCGGTGGCACGCCGTGCCACTGAGTTTGGCGCCCGGTTTTTACGCAGTTGCAATGTCGAGCGGATCGAGCCCAAAGTTGGTGCCCAGACCGGTTTCACGGTGTACACCTCGCGCGGGGTGATCCACGCGGGTCGTGTGGTCAATGCCAGCGGTGCCTGGTCCAGCGCGGTGGGGAACATGTTGGGTGTCAAGATTCCGGTCAAGGGCGCACCCTTGCAGATGATCGTGACCGAACCGGCGCCGCCCATGGTCAGCCACCTGATTGCCCATGCTGACCGCCACCTCAGCATGAAACAAGCGGCCACCGGTGGCCTGATCATTGGTGGCGGCTGGACCGCCGCCTACAACGAGGCGATGCGGCTGAACCAGTCTGAACGCAGCAGCATCGAGGGCAATCTCTGGGTGGCCAATCAGGTGTTGCCCGCGCTGTCCGGCCTGCATGTGCTGCGTACCTGGGCCGGTATGAATGTCAACATCGACGGCGCGCCGATCCTGGGCGAGGTGCCCGGTGTGCCGGGCTTTTTCAACGCCGTCACGTCCAACGGTTACACCCTGGCGCCGATTGTGGCCAAGCTGGTCACCGAGTTGCTGGTGAAGGGGCGCACCGACTTTGACATCCGCCCTTACAGTCTTTCCCGTTTCCTCTGAACCTTGTATGACAAACCTCGACAAAACCTCTGCCAAAGCTGCGATGCGCAGCTTCATTGAACAACATTTTGACCAGCAGGTGGACGCATTGGCGCGCCTGGTGCAGTGCCCGTCCGACAACCCACCCGGTGACTGCACCCCCCATGCGCTGGTCTCCGCCCAGTGGCTCAGCAGCATGGGTTTTGTGGTTGAACGCCATGAGGTGCCAACAGAGCTGGCGCAGCAGCACGGCATGCACAGTGTCACCAACCTGATCGTGCGTGAAACTTTTGGCAGCGGCGGCCCGGTGATCGCCTTGAACGCCCACGGTGATGTGGTGCCCCCCGGCGAGGGTTGGACCGACAGCCCCTACAGCGGTGTGGTCCGTGATGGCTGGTTGTATGGCCGGGGCGCGGCGGTGTCCAAGTCCGACTTCACCACCTACGCCTATGCCCTGTCTGCGCTGAAGCACCTGGCTCAGGAACAAGGTGTGGCTTTGCAGGGCCAGGTCGAACTGCACTTCACCTACGACGAGGAAACCGGTGGGTTGACCGGCCCGGGTTGGCTGCTCCAGCAAGGCCTGTCGCGCCCCGACTATGTGTTGTCAGCCGCGTTTTCGCACCAGGTGGTGGTGGCCCACAACGGCTGCCTGCACCTGGAAATCACCCTGCGTGGCAAGTCCGCCCACGCAGCCTGGCCCGACACCGGTCATGACGCGATCGAGGCCTGTGTGCCGCTGCTGTCGGCCCTGTACCGCTACAGCGATGGCTTGGCCGAGCATCCGTCTGCCACCCCAGGCATCAGCCACCCGACCCTGGTGGTCGGGCTGATCAAGGGTGGCATCAACACCAATGTGGTGCCTGATACGGTGACCCTGCGGGTGGATCGGCGCATCGTGCCGGAGGAAGTCCCCGAGCAGGTAGAAGCCGAGTTGCGTCGTGTCGTGGCCGAGGCGGTGGTAGCGCTGCCAGGCATCTCGGCCGAGGTCACACAAATCTTGCTGGCGCGCCCGTTCAAGCCGGTGCCGGGCGCCCAGGCTTTGACCGAGCTGGTCTGCCGAGAAGGCAGCGCGGTGCTGGGCACACCGGTGACGCCGGTGGGGGTGCCGCTCTACACCGACGCCCGGCTCTATAGCGAGGCCGGTATCCCGACCGTGATGTATGGCGCAGGCCCCGCCACCTTGCTGGCCGCCAACGGCCACCGGGCGGATGAACGCGTGCCACTGCGAGAACTGCAATTGGCCACCCAGGTGGTGGCCAATGTGTTGCTGGAACTGCTGGCGGCCTGAACACTTCAACCTTCACACTCTGAAAGTGACGACATGATCGATATCAACAATGTGAGCAAGTGGTACGGCAACTTCCAGGTGCTGACCGACTGCAGCACCCAGATTCACAAAGGCGAAGTGGTGGTGGTGTGTGGCCCCTCAGGCTCGGGCAAGTCCACCCTCATCAAATGTGTCAATGCGCTGGAGCCGATCCAGCGCGGCGACATCGTGGTCGACGGCATGTCGGTGACCGACCCCAAGGTCAACCTCAACACCTTGCGCTCCCGCGTGGGCATGGTGTTTCAGCACTTCGAATTGTTCCCGCACCTGACGATCACCGAGAACCTGACCCTGCCACAAACCAAAATCCTCAAGCGGGAAGACGGCGAGGCGCGCTCCAAAGCGGCCAGCCTGCTCGAGCGTGTGGGCCTGGCTGCCCATGCCCACAAATTCCCGGCACAACTCTCAGGCGGCCAACAGCAGCGGGTGGCGATTGCGCGCGCCCTGGCGATGGACCCGATTGCGATGTTGTTTGACGAACCCACCTCGGCACTCGACCCGGAAATGGTCAACGAGGTGCTGGACGTGATGGTGCAGCTGGCGCGCGAGGGCATGACCATGATGTGTGTCACCCACGAGATGGGTTTTGCCCGCAAGGTGGCACACCGCGTGATCTTCATGGACCAGGGCACGATTGTGGAAGACTGTGCCAAGGAAGAGTTTTTTGGCAACCCGCAAGCCCGCAGCGACCGGGCGCAACAGTTCCTGTCCAAGATCCTGCAGCACTGAGCTGGCGTCCAACAAAAAGCCCCGCTAGTCCGAAGACTGCGGGGCTTTTTGCTACATATGAAGTAGCTATCAGCCCTTTTTAAATAAGGGCTGGAGGCCAATTTCTTCTAGAGCTTACACCAGCAAGGCATTGACGCGCTTGACGTAAGCGGCCGGATCTTCGGGCAGGCCACCTTCGGCCAGCAGGGCCTGGTCGAACAGGATGTGGGCCAGGTCGTTGAAATGCACCGAACCGTCGAGTTTTTTCACCAGAGCGTGTTCGGCATTGACTTCGAGCACCGGTTTGACTTCAGGTGCGGTCTGGCCAGCCTGTTTGAGCATGCGCGCCAGCTGGGTGCTCATGCCGTGGTCTTGCACCACCAGGCAGGCCGGGCTGTCGACCAGGCGGGTGGTAACACGCACGTCTTCGGCCTTGTCTTTGAGCGCTTCCTTGAGTTTGGCCAGCAGCGGTTTGAAGGCTTCGGCAGCTTCTTCAGCGGCCTTTTTCTCGGTCTCGTCTTGCAGTTTGCCCAGATCCACCGCGCCTTTGGCCACGCTTTGCAGCGGGGTGCCGTCAAACTCGTGCACATAGTTCAACGCCCACTCGTCCACGCGGTCGGTCATCAACAGCACTTCGATGCCCTTTTTCTTGAACACTTCAAGCTGCGGGCTGTTTTTGGCGGCGGCCAGGGTGTCGGCGGTGATGTAGTAGATGGCTTCCTGGCCTTCTTTCATGCGCGCCTTGTAGTCGGCAAAACTCACGCTGGCGGTGTCAGACGTGGTGCTGGCAAAACGCAGCAATTTAGCGATGCGGTCCTTGTTGCTGTAGTCCTCGCCCAGGCCTTCTTTGAGCACCGCGCCAAATTCTTTGTAGAACTTGGTGTATTTGCCAGCGTTCTTTTCCGCTTCAGCCTTGTCTTCGGCGCTCAACACGTCGGTCACGCCATCAGCAGAGGCTTCCGGTGCCTTGTCGTGTTTCGCCAGGTCTTCAAGCATGCCGAGCACCCGTTTGGTGCAGCCTTCGCGGATGGCCTTGACGTCGCGGCTTTCTTGAAGCAGTTCGCGGCTCACGTTCAGTGGCAGGTCGGAGGAGTCGACCACACCTTTGACAAAACGCAGGTAGGTCGGCAACAGTGCCTCGGCGTCGTCCATGATGAACACACGCTTGACATACAGCTTGACGCCAGCCGACTTGTCGCGGTTGTACAGGTCAAACGGCGCCTTGCCCGGGATGTAGAGCAACTGGGTGTATTCGGTGCTGCCTTCCACGCGGTTGTGGGTGTAGGCCAGAGGTGCTTCCTGGTCGTGGCTGATCTGTTTGTAGAACTCGTTGTACTCGTCGGCCGAGATGTCTTTTTTGGCGCGTGCCCAGATGGCGTTGGCCTTGTTGACGGTTTCCCATTCGCCGGTCTTGACCATGCCACCAGGCTGGCGGCCGCCGTTTTCGTCGGACGGGTTGATCAGCTCGCCGTCTTTCCACTCTTCCTTTTCCATCAGGATGGGCAGGCTGATGTGGTCGGAGTATTTGTTGATGATGCCTTTGAGCTTCCAGGCGCTGGCGTATTCCAGGGCGTCGTCGTTGAGGTGCAGGATCACGCTGGTGCCGCGCTCGGGCCGGGTGATGGTTTCCACCTCGAAGTTGCCGGCGCCACCGCTGATCCAGCGCACGCCTTCTGTTTCTTTCATGCCAGCGCGGCGTGATTCCACGGTGATCTTGTTGGCCACGATGAAACCCGAATAAAAGCCCACGCCAAACTGGCCGATGAGTTGGGAATCGGTCTTCTGGTCACCCGAGAGTTTGGAGACAAAGTCCTTGGTGCCGCTCTTGGCGATGGTGCCCAGGTGATCGATGGCTTCCTGGGCGCTCATGCCGATGCCGTTGTCGGTGATGGTCAGTGTCTTGGCGTCCTTGTCAAACGACACACGCACTTCCAGATTGGGCGCGTTTTCGTACAGGCCGCTGTCGTTGATGGCCTCAAAACGCAGCTTGTCGCAGGCGTCGGAGGCGTTGGAGATCAGCTCGCGCAGGAAAATTTCCTTGTTGGAGTACAACGAGTGGGTCACCAGGTGCAGCAGCTGGGCGACTTCGGCCTGGAAGGAAAGGGTTTGTTTGCTCATAGGTTGTTGATGTTCTCAAAGCATTAAAAAAACCAGCGAGCCGAGGGCGGCTGGTACGCAAGCGAACCGGTATCTGGGGGTCAATCCCGGGAATTCAAGAGGCCAGGTGTGTTGTTTCTCTGGCCCCACAAGGACGAGAGCCGTTCGTCCCGAGTCGGTCCTTGAGTGGGGACCGGCTCAGGGCGAACGGCTCGTCAGACACCGTCAGGTCGCAGTCGCCCTTGGTCCGGGCTGCGGCGGCCTATGGCGTTGGGGCTAGGTGGCCAGTCCGCTGGCCTGTACAACACGCCAGCTTTTGAGCTGACGCAGCAGCACCGGCACCACCATGGCCACGCCAATCGCGGTGGCAGTCAGGCTCGGCGCCACCATCAGCAGCGCGGCGGCAATACACAGCGCCTGTTCCCAGCGTTTCATTTCCACCAGGCAGTATTTGGAAAACGCCATCGCCAGGAAGGTAATGCCCAGCACACAGCCGGTGAAGGTGATCGCAAAGTCGGCCCAGGTGAAGCCCTTGGCCACCAGAATCAACGAGGGTGAGAAGACAAACACAAACGGCACCAGCGCCTTGGCAATGCCCAGGCGGAACGCGGTGTTGCCGGTTTTGAACGGGTCGCTGCCCGCCATACCCGCCGCCGCATACGCTGCCAACGCCACCGGTGGCGTGATGTCGGCCAACACACCGTAATAAAACACAAAGAAGTGCGCCACCAGCGGCTCCACACCCAGCTGCACCAGTGTGGGTGCGGCCACCGTCACCATGATGATGTAGTTGGCGGTGGTCGGGATGCCCGCGCCCATCAGGATACAGACCGCCGCCGTCATCACCAGTGCGGCCAACAGCGTGAGTGACTGGAAGGCAATCAGGTAACTCGGGATGATGTTGCCCAGGCCTGCGGCAATGGCTTGTGCTGCACCGGTGATGATGAAGCTGATCTTGAAGCCCACACCGGTGAGGGTGACCACACCGATGACGATGCCCACGGTGGCCGCTGCGGCACCCACGGCCAGCGCATATTTGGCGCCGGTCTCAAAAGCTTCCACCAGCACACCCGGGGCGATGCGGCCGCGGATCTTGAAGCCGCGCATCATGCCCACGGTGACTGCCACACTCACCGCAAAAATGCCCAGCTTGACCATCTCGTCCAGGTGGGTGAAGGCAATGCTGGTGAGCGCCAGATGCAAGAGCACCATCAAGCTCCAGTTTTTGCCCGTGTTGCCTTGCACCGAGGTGGTCAGGCCCACAATGGCGCAGGAGGTGATGCCCACAAACGCTGCCAGGTACGGTGTGCGCCCGCTCACCAGAATGCTGATCAGCAGGAACAGCGGGATCAAGGTAGGCCAGCGCATCTTCAGGCTCTGGCGCAGTTTGGGCATTTCTTCCTCGGTCAAGCCACGCAGGCCATAGCGTTTGGCCTCAAAGTGCACCTGCATGAACACACCAAAAAAGTGCATAAACGCCGGAATGATGGCGGCGGTGATGATGGTCTGGTAGGGCAGGCCCAAAAATTCGATCATCAAAAACGCGGCAGCACCGAGCACCGGTGGTGTGATCTGGCCACCGGTGGAGGCGGCGGCCTCGACGGCACCGGCGAATTCGCGCTTGTAGCCTACCCGGATCATTGCCGGAATCGTCAAGGACCCGACCGTGACCGCATTGGCCACCGAGGAACCTGACAACATGCCAAACATGGCCGAACCAAACACACTGACCTTGGCCGGGCCACCGGCATAACGCCCGGCAATGCTCGACGCAATGTCCAGAAACAACTGCCCCAGCCCGATGCGGGTGGCCATCACGCCAAACAGCACAAAGTGAAACACATAGGTGGCGACCACACCCACCGCCACACCATAGATGCCTTGGCTGGTCAGGTACTGGTGGTTGATGAACTGGCTCCAGTTCGAGCCCGCATGCTGCAGCAAGCCCGGGAAATGCTGGCCAAACAAGGAATAGAAGGTGAAGCCCAGCGCAATCAGCGGCAGCGGCCAGCCCATGCTGCGCCGTGTGGCTTCGAGCAGTGCCACAAACAAAATGGTGCCAAACACCACGTCGTAGTTGTCCGGGTTGCCGACCCGAAACGCCAGGTCTTCAAAGGTGTAGGGGATGTAGAGCACGGCAATCGCCACCCCGATGGCCAGCAGCCAGTCGTACAGCGGGATGCCGCCGGGTGTGCCCAGGCTGTTGTGCACCTTGCGTTCACCCGCGCTTTTGCTGCCGGCAAACACCAAAAAGATCAGCGCCAGCACAAAGGCCAAGTGCACCCCGCGGTGGGTGGTTTCGCGCAGCAGGCCAAAACCGGCGGTGTAGTAGTGAAAGCAGCTCAGAAGAATCAGCAGCCACTTGATGAGCTGGGTGGCGGGGGGCACCGAGGGGCGAAAGCGCATCTCGGGGTCGAACTTTTCCTCCAGCGCCAGAAGCTGTTTGTCATCGGGCAGGACGGTGGGTATGGCACTCATGGGAAGTTTCTGGTTGGCTAAAAACGACAACGGGCGGAAGTGTTCCGCCCGTCGGGAATCACAACAAGACGGGCGCTTACTTCAGCACACCGGCTTCTTTGTAGAACTTCTCAGCACCAGCGTGGTAGGGAATGCCCACACCTTGCACCGCGTTTTGCAGGGTGATGTATTTGCCTTTCGCATGACCGGCGGCCAGTGTTTTTTGGGCGGCATCGCTGTAGAGTGCTTTGGTGATCTGGTAGACGGTTTCGGTGTCGACCTTGTCACTGGTCACCAGCTGTGCGCCCACAGCCAGGGTCTTGATGGCAGCCACACCCTTGTAAGTTTCGGCCGGGATCGAGTCCACCGCAAAGAAGCTGCTCGATTTGCGCAAGCCGTCAGCCTGTGGGCCGTCGATCGGCAGCAGCTCAATGCCGGCGCCTGCCGAAGCCAGCTCGGCAATCGCACCTGCTGGTGCACCACCGGTGAAGAAGAAGGCATCCAGTGCGCCGTCTTTCATCTTGTCACCAGCCTGGTTGGGCTTGATGTATTCGGGTTTGATGTCGGCCTCTTTGAGGCCATAGGCGGCCAGCACCAGGCGGGCGTTGATCAGGGTGCCGGAGCCGGGTTCGTCCAGCGCCACACGTTTGCCCTTGAGGTCGGCAATGCTCTTGAAGCCAGAGCCCTTCTTGACCACCACATGGATGCTTTCTGGGTACAGGTTGGCAATCATGCGCAGGCCCGCGACCTTGGGTTTGCCTTCAAAAATACCGGTGCCGGTCTGTGCCCAGGTGGCCACATCGGACTGGCTGAAACCGGCTTCCATCGCGCCGCCAGCAATGCCGTTGACGTTGCCGAGTGAGCCGTTGCTGGCTTGGGCGGTGGCAATGATCTTGCCAGGTTGGGACACGGCGTTGGCAATCATGCCACCCACCGGGTAATAGGTGCCAGCGGTGCCGCCGGTACCAATGCGGAAGAACTGCTGAGCGCTGGCGGTGCCAACCAGGGCGGCAGAAGCCAGGACGGCGGCGGCAAGGAATTTCAGTTTCATGCGTGTGAGCTCCTAAAGATTAGAAAACCGCGTCAGGCCGAAAATTCCGCTGGCCCAACGACGTAACAAGTTTACGCTGTGCACAGCCGTTGAAACGGCGTGCACTGCTATAGAACTTGTATTGAAGCAGTTTTTATGCCAGAGACGCTGCCAGCGCGGCTGCCTTGGCCTGCTGGTAGCCCGCAAACAGCCGCGCATAAACCGGCCCGGGCTGGCCATTGCCCACCGGTTGGCCGTCGAGCTGGGTCACTGGCAGCACCTCTTTGGTGGCGGAGGACAGCAACACTTCGTCGGCAGCCAGCACCTCGGCGCGGGTGATGCGACGCAGCTCAAACGGGATACCCTGCTGTGCACAGAGCTCTTCAATCAGCCCGTAACGAATGCCTTCCAACACCAGGTTGTCCTTGGGGGTGCCCAGCAGTTGGCCGTTTTTCACCACCCAGACATTGCAGGCGGCGGCTTCGCTCAGATAGCCGTCGCGGAACATCACCGTTTCAATCGCGCCCACGTCATAACTGATCTGGCGTGCAAACACCGCACCGAGCAGGCTGGTGGCCTTGATGTGCGCCTTCTCCCAGCGGAAGTCGTCGGCAGTGACGCAGGCCACGCCCTGGCTGCGCTGCTCCTCTGTGGCTGGCTTCATCACATTGGTCATGACAAACACCGTGGGCGTGATGTTGTTGGGCATCACATGGTCACGCATGGCCACGCCCCGGGTGATCTGGATGTAGATCAGTTGATCGACTTTTTCGGCACTAGCCCCTATGGATAAAGCGTAGTCAGCTATCAATTTATGGGCAATCTCGGCCCACTCTGCCCGTGTGGACGGGTTCGGGATGCGCAACTCCTTGAGGCTGCGCTCCAGCCGCGCCATGTGCTGCTCAAAGCGGAACAAGGTGCCGCTGTACACCGGCACCACCTCGTAGACACCATCGCCAAAAATGAAGCCCCGGTCCATCACACTGATCTTGGCGTGGGGCAGGGTGGTGAATTCACCGTTGAGGTAACAGGGCAGCGCGGGCAAACTTGTCATGGCAGTGGTGTGGGTTGGAGGAAGGAGTCAGCAGTTTAAGCCCTGCCTGGCAGCCAACTTGGCCACCGGACGACACCACGCAGGCTCACGAGTATCACCCCGGCCATCACCAGCGCCGCACCTGCCACAAAACTGGCTTCCAGCGGCTCGTTCAACAGCCACACACCAAATGCCATGCCAAACAGCGGCGTCATGAACGAGAACACCCCCAGCCGCGTCGCCAGGTAATGCCGCAGTAACCAAAACCAGGCCAGATAGCTGGCAAACGACACAATGACTGAGTGGAACACCAGGCTGGCCCAGACCACCGGTGTGAAGTGGATGCTGGTTTGCCCTGTCGCCAGCGCAGCCAGCATCAGCAACACAAACGCTCCCACCAACTGGTACAGCAGGGTTTGGGAAGCCGATGCTGAGGACAGGCGCGAGCAGCGCACCACCACCGTGGTCGCCGCCCAGGACATGCCGGCCAGCAGCGAGAGGGCATCCCCCAGCAACATGTTGCTGCTCAGGGCCACACCGCTTGGCTGGCTTCGGCCAAAAAAGGTCAGCACAATGCCAGCAAACGCCAAGCTGATGCCCATCCATTGCAGCGCACTCAGCCGCTCGGCGGGCAACCGCAGGTGCAGGCCCAGCGCCGCAAAAATCGGCGCGGTGTACAAAAACACCACCGCGTGGGATGCCGAGGTGTAGCGCAGGCCTTCACCCACCAGCAAAAACTCCAGCGCAAACAAGGCCCCCACCACCAGCCCGGCGGGCAGGGTGCCGTTGGTGAGCGACATGGGTTCCTTGCGCCACCACATCAGCCCCGCCACCAGCAGCGCCGCCACACCCGAGCGCAGGGCAATCTGCATGATCGGCGCAATCTCGTGTGCGGTGGCTTTGAGCACCACCTGCTGCAGGCCCCACAACAGGCACAACAGCAGCATCAGGGACGAGGCGCGTGCATCGAGCGCATGGCGGGTGGTCATCAATCGGTCCAGACAAAAAACGAGGAACTGCATGATAGGTGCGACGGATTTGATGGATATAGTGCCAATCCGACAAGTCATAGCGCCCAGCAGCCAATCCACCAAGCTCACGTCTGCCATGCCACCACCGACCCAGCGCCTGCATCTGCCACCGTTTGCTTACGCCTTGCCTGCGCCGATCTATTTCCGCAGCGCGGTCATGCCAGCGCAAGCCATCTACCCCAAACACCGCCATGCCTGGGGCGAATTTGTGTATGCGTACAGCGGTGTGATGGAGGTCAAGCTGGCCGATCACCACTACCTGGCGCCGCCGCAGTACGGCATCTGGTTGCCGCCCGATGTGGAGCACGTCGGCCTGAACCGCTGCGAGGCCTGTCACTGCTCGCTGTACGTGGCCAGGGAGCTGACCACGGCGCTGCCAGCCACCACCTGCGCCCTCACGGTCAGCCCGCTGGTGCGTGCACTGCTGGACGAGTTGCGCCAGAACCCGCCTGCGTTACCACGCACCCCCGCGCAGGAGCGGCTGCTGCAGGTGTTGGTGGACCAACTCGCGCAGGCACCGGCGGCCGGCAGTTATTTGCCCACCTCGGACGACCCGGTGCTGGCGCCGGTGTTACGCGCGCTGATGGCCCAGCCGGGTGACAACCGCAGCCTGCCTGAGCTGGCCAGCGCTTTTTTCACCACCGAACGCACGCTGCTGCGACGTTTTCAGCGTGAGCTGGGTTTGAGTTTTGCCGAGTGGCGCCAGCGCTTGCGAGTGGTCAGCGCCATGCCGTTGTTACAAGCCGGCCACACCGTGGAATCCATCGCACTGGACCTGGGTTATGGCAGTGCGTCGGCGTTCATTGGCATGTTTCGCAGGCTGATGGGTTTGACGCCTGACGAATACCGCAAGGTCGGCCCCCACACCCCAGCGCGTGGGCGCGCTGCTGCGGGTAAGCCAGCTGTGTAACTTGTGTCCAAATGCAAATGCACGCCCAGGCGCAGATACGCGTTGATACAACTTGGGCTCGGAGCCGGGGTCGTTTGCATGAACATCGGCCCCTATGAAAAATCAACTCAAACTCTTCTCTCTAAGCCTGGTTCTGGCCTCAACCCTGGCCCTGGGTGGCTGTGCCAACCTGTCACACCGTGACCGCAACGTGATCACTGGCGCGGGCATCGGCGCGGTGGCTGGAGCGGTGCTCACCGGCGGCAGTTCCGTCGGTACTGTGGGTGGCGCGGCAGTCGGTGGTGTCATCGGCAATACCATCCGACACAAGTAACGCAGGCGGGCATCACCCGCAACCCGGTTAGCATCCTGGCATCAACGCTGGCTGTGGCCAGCGTTTTCATTTGACAACGGCCTGCCAGTGACTGACTTACCCCTCAAAACCCAAGAACCCCGCCTGTGGCGCAGCGATGGATGGACCGCCCAGGTCATCAAAAACGAAGACGACGACGGCTGGGCCGTGGCCATGACGCCAGACGGCCAGTCCGAACCGGCCCTGGTTGGCCCCTGGACCATGGGGCGCGACAAAAAGAACCCCAAGCCGCTGGACGGCAGCGCCTTCATCACCCTGGTCAAAACCGCCCGCGAATTTGTGCGCCGCAGCGAGCAGCAGTTGCACGCCACACTGCACCAGAGCATCACCGTGGCGCACGACGCCGGGCGCATCACCGTGTGCCTGGACATCACGCCCGATGACGACAACCCGTCAGCGTTGTTGAGTGCCAAAGACGAGTTGGATGAGCTGCTGGCCGAGGTGCGGGTGCCACCTGCGTTCAAACTCAACCGGGCCAGTGCGCTCAAGTGGGTCGAAGCAGGGTTTGCCAAGCCGGTGTAGCGGCCGGGTGCTATTGACTCTGCACACATCACGGGTGTGATCGGTCAGTGAGTGCCGTATTGCAGCCCCTTTCCGTTGGGTACAGAGTTCTAAGCGCCTCATATGAAAATTGGCCTCTAGCCCTTTTGTAATAAGGTCTGATAGCTATTGATTGCGTAGTATTTCTGGCTGTTGGGTTCGCGTGGCGCCAGGCGGGCGGCGGGGTTACCGTTCTCCGGCCCCCTCGCGGGATACGGTGTGGGTTGAGCGCTTGTTGGGGTGTTGCCGCTGAGGGTGGTGCGCCGCCAGCCTCATCACGCGAATGGGTTCTGCGCCCGGCAACCCCACCACCCGCCTTCAACGGTGCTGGCGAGATCTCAAAATATTCCATTGACGGAATAAATTTGATTGACTATAGTCGCCGCATGACATGGGATGTTGAATACACCGACGAGTTTGGTGACTGGTGGGCGAGCCTGACGGAGGACGAACAGGAAGCGCTGGATGCGAGTGTGCGGCTGCTGGAAGCGCGTGGGCCAGGGCTTGGTTACCCGCACAGCAGTGGTATCAACGGCTCCAGGCACAGCCACATGCGGGAACTGCGCACCCAGCAGGGAGGCAAACCGTTGCGCACGCTGTATGCCTTCGACCCACGTCGCTCTGCGATTCTGCTGATCGGGGGTGACAAAACCGGCAAAGAGCGCTGGTACGACACCCACATTCCCATCGCCGACCAGCTCTACGACCAACATCTTGAGCAACTTCGAAAGGAAGGATTGATCAATGGCTAAGAAATTCAGTGAGTTACGTGCCCGCATGACACCCCAGGCGCAAGAGCGCTCTGCCGCCCAGGCTGAACGTTTGCTGGCCGCGATGCCTCTCAACGAACTGCGCCAAGCGCGTGGACTGTCGCAAAAAGTGCTGGCTGACGTGTTACAAGTTCAGCAGCCAGCCATTGCCAAGCTGGAAAAACGAACCGATATGTATCTGTCCACCCTGCGCAGCCACATCGAAGCCATGGGGGGGGAACTGGAAGTGATTGCCCGTTTCCCGGACGGTGCGGTCAAGATCAGCAACTTTGCTGAGCTGGGGCGGTCGTTGGTGGTGTGAGACTGCAAGCATCGACTTTTGATGACGAAGCGCTCTTTGCAAGAGCTGCTGACTCCGTAAAAAGGGATGCAGCGTCTTCTTGTATTTTTTGAGTCGCTCAGGAGCGGGAGAACGCTGGCCCACCTATACGTATCAAGATGACAAGTATCCCAATGACCATGGCGACAAGTGGAAGTGTTCCGTATAAAAAAGCTGGTTCAGCTGCGCTAATCATCACAGCTTGAACTCGTGCGAAAACGGGCAGAACAAGAAAGAAAATGGATACAAATGCGATGTCCGATGTCTTCAAGCGTCGCGATCCAAGTACAAGCCAAGCGCACGCGAGCAAACCCACGAAGACAGCTGCGATGATCGGAAGTGCATCATCAGAAATAGCTGGAAGAGGTGCGCAATCCCAAGGTCTGAACTTTGGTTGCAAGTAGGCGTTGCACTTGAGTTCTGTTACGCCAGAAACCAAGTACTCGCGTGGTACAGCGGCAATCTGCAAAACTGGCACTAACCCAGACAGGAAAAACATGGCACCGGCAGTCCAATTCATGGCCCTAATTGCATAACGTTTGGCAGTTGTTATCGGCTGGGTGTCGGGTGTCATTGATATTCCGGCAGTGTTGCCGTTGTTTCGATGTCAGAGACACAATCCTATTGGCAAAAAAGCGAGGGTGTCCGAATTTTTGTGTAAAAGGGTCAAAAGCTTTTCAAGACCAGACTTGTCATTGGATGTTGATTTTCTTTGACTCCCTTCAAGCTGTTGACATAGCTCTCCTTCGGTTTGGGGAGAGTGTTCAGATGAATTTCTATTCCGCCGGTGAGACGAAGCCCATGGGCCGCGACAAATCCAAAAACTTCCTGAGTAACAGCAGGATTGGTTGCTGAGTACAGGTTCATTTCCACAAATTTCGCATCTCTGCGATAGATGGGGGCGACCCTGTAACAGTCCTGCGAGTTCTTGCTCCCGCTACATACCTGATGGCTCCTGTTCCCTGAACTGGTATTCCCTTTGGAATCCAACAGTGCTCGCCAGCAGGGGATGGATAGGGGTGGCGGCCGATTTCTGGGCCTTTGACAGTATGAGGCCGCCGCCCCTACCCTTCCCCTGCCATCCACTGTTGCAGCCGGAAACAGTGCCCCATCTGCATATAAAATCGGCCTCTAGCCCTTATTCATAAAGGGTAGATGGCTATCAAATTAGAAGAATTACCTCGCCAACGGCTTGAGTAATTCCGCCAGATCACTCTCGCTGAACAGCGGTTCCTTGCGCCCGACCGAGCCGCTGTACATGCTGTCGGCCAGTGAGGCTTTGCGCTCTTGCAGTGCCAGGATGCGTTCCTCAATCGTGCCCTGCGCCACCAGTTTGACCACCCACACACTTTGCGTCTGGCCGATGCGGTGGGCGCGGTCGGTGGCTTGGGCTTCCACCGCCGGGTTCCACCAGGGATCAAAATGGATCACGGTATCTGCTTGCGGCAGGTTCAGGCCGGTGCCGCCGGCTTTGAGGCTGATCAGAAACAGCGGCACCGCGCCGCTGGTGAACTGGCCGATGATCTCGTCGCGCTTCTGGCTTTGACCGGTGAGTTTGACCCACTTTAGGCCGCGTTGTTTGAGCTCGGCCTCGATCAAGGTCAGCATGCTGGTGAACTGCGAGAACAGCAAAATGCGCCGGCCCTCGGCCAGCATCTCGGGCAGCAGTTCCATCAGTTGGTCGAGCTTGGCCGAAGTTTTGACCTTTTTGGCCGCGTCGAGCTTGAGCAAATGTGGGTCGCAGCAAACCTGACGCAATTTCAGCAGGGCGTCCAAGATGGTGATTTGTGACTTGGCCAAACCTTTGGTACTGAGCGCCTCGCGCACGGTTTTTTCCATGCCGAGGCGGATGGTTTCGTACAGGTCGGCTTGTTTGCCTGAGAGCTCGACCCGCATCACGGTTTCCACCTTGGGGGGCAACTCATGCGCCACCAGCGCCTTGGTGCGGCGCAGCATGAACGGCGTGACCCGCGCGCGCAGCTGCTGCAGTGCTTCGGGGTCACCTTGTTTTTCGATCGGGTTGCGAAACAGCTCGGTAAAACGTTTCTGGCTGCCCAGAAACCCCGGCATCAAAAAGTGGAACAGGCTCCACAACTCACCCAGGTTGTTTTCCATCGGTGTGCCAGAGAGGCACAGCCGGTGCCGGGTATTGAGCTCGGCCACGACCTGGGCCGCTTGGGTGGCGGCGTTTTTGATGTTTTGTGCCTCGTCCAGCACCACCAGGTGCCACTGGCCCTGCAACCAACCTTCGCGGTCACGCGGCAGTAGCGAATAGGGGGCGATGACGATGTGGTGGTCATGGGTGCTGCCACTGACCTCGTGGCGGTCCGCGCCATGGATCACCAGGCAACGTAGCTCGGGGCAAAAACGCTCGGCCTCGCGGCGCCAGTTGCCCATCAGGCTCACCGGCGCAATGATCAGCGCGGGTGCGGTCAGGCGGCCCGCGTCTTTTTCGATCTGGATGTGGGCCAGGGTTTGCAATGTTTTGCCCAGGCCCATGTCGTCGGCCAGGATGCCACCCAGGCCGTATTCGCGCAAAAACTGCAACCAGTTCACACCCTGTTGTTGGTAGGGGCGCAGTGTGGCTTGTACGCTGGCCGGTATGGCCACCTGCGGCAACTCAGTGCGGCCGCTCAAGCGTTGTACCAGCTCGCGCAGCTGTTGGGCGCCGTCCCACACCGCGCCTTCGCCGAGTGCGGCGGTGGTGCGCATCGCGTCCAGGCGCGACAGTTTGAGGCTCTCACCCGTGAAGTCGTGGGTGTTGTCGCCCACCAGCTCGAGTAACGCACCGAGCCAGGGTTTGAGGTTGTCGGTGGGCAGGCGGATGAAGCCGCCTTCGGGTTTGGGCAGGTACACAAACGGTGGCAGGTCGGGCAGGCCGGTGGTGGCATCACGCGGGCTCATCGCGGCGGTGCTGATCAGCGTGGGCAGCAGCGGCAGGATGTTGTGGCGCTGGCCGTTGATCTCCATGCCCAAACTCAGGTCAAACCAGGGCGAGGTGGCCTCGTCGTCACCCTGCGCTTGTATGTCCACATCCAGGGCGCTGGCGTGGCTGATCCAGTGGTTCAGGCTCTCGTCGAGCGTGATCTCGAATCCCGCCTCGCGCAGCGGCGCATAGTCGCTGTCGACCAATTGCAGCCAGCGTTGTTGTGATGTGTTGCCGGGAATACCAAACCCACCGTGGCCCTGGCTGGCAAAACCCCAGTCGCGCAGGCGCACGATGGCTTCCAGCTCAGTTTGGGGGTCGCGCTGCAGCATGACGCGGCCTTGCGGGCCGTCCACCAGCACGGTGTTGCCCTGGCCCACCCACCAGCCACGGTAACCGGCGTAGTCAAAACTCAGGTGCATCAGCATCAGGCCGTCGACGCGCACCATGTCTGGCGGTACCGCGTGCAGGTACAGGCAGGCTTTGGGGGTGATGCCCTTGAGAGTGGGCAGTTGCTCCAGCACCGGCGGCGGTGGCACCGGGCCGAGCTGGGCCATCAGCTCGGGCTGGTACTTTTTGAGTGACTCGGCTTTGAGCGGTGGGGTTTTGAGCAGTACTGCAATCTGGCCCAGGCTCATGCCCTGCAGGTCCACCAGACCGCAACGGCCGTTGGCGCTGTCGAGGTACAGCGGCGGGTTGTTCAGGCATAACTTGGCTTGGCCGTCGCCGAGTTTGGCGCGCAAGGCCCAACCGGCGCGGTGGTTGATGCTCTGGCCCACCTCATACCACTCCCAGCTCAGGGTGAGAGGTTCACCCCAAGCCACGGGCGCGCCGGGTTGGCTCGGTGGCACCAACACATACAGGCGGCCGGTGCTGGCGGCTTTCTCCAGGATCTGCACACCGTATTTGCCCTCGGGCGTGATTTTGTTGCGCGCGCTGTAGCTGTAGTAGTACTGGACCGAGCTGCCCGGCATGGCACGCATGAGCTGCAGCACATCGTGGTCAGTGTCGCTGGCCTGGTCGTAGATCGGCTGGCCGCGCTCGGGCTGGAATTTCATCGCCTTGGCGCGTGACCAGCCACCCACCACCTTGGGGTAGGCGGTGACCACCTCCAGGCTCAGTTGTGGGCTGGGGCCTTGCGGGTTGAGGACGGACAGCAGGTACAAAAACTGCTCGGGCCGCTCTGCCGGGGCATCGGAGCGGCTGGGTTTGGGCGGTGTGGGCAGCGCACTGGTGGTATGGCTGGCGGTGCGGGCCAGTTCACCCAACCAGCGGATCAACTGGTTGTCGGACTCCAGTTGCTCGGCCGCGTGTTGGCGTGCCACCTCAGCCTGGCGCTGGGCTTCGCGTTGTTCCGGGGTGCTGGCGGCATCGGCGCTTTCGCTGTTCTCCAGCAGCAGTTTGCCCCGGTAGGCTGCCTTGATCATCAGCGCCACCGCGTGTTTGCACTGGTAACCCACCGGGCAGGTGCAATCGCTGTCCCAACTGCGCAGTTGGCCACCTGTGCCCAGACTGAGCTCCACCTCCACCTCGTAGGGCTCGTGCTGCGTGCCCTGCACCTCACCTTCCAGCAGCCAGTGTTTCTGGACGGGGGTGATGCTCAGGCTTTGCACCTTCTGGTTGCGGTACAGGTCCAGCGCCCGGCCATACACCGCGGCACCCGCACGCTGCGCCAGCGAGGCGAGGTCGAGCCAGAGTCCCTGGGGTGCGCCGGTGTGAGGCATTAAATTGGGCTCTAGCCCTTGTTTATAAAGGGTGATTAGCTATAAAAATTGGTGGCGTCTCAGAGGCTGGCCATCGCGTGCCCGGCCTGCTGGTCGGCATGGTAGCTGGAGCGCACCATGGCGCCCACCGCCGCGTGGCTGAAGCCCATCTCGTACGCTTTGGTTTCGAACATCTTGAACACGTCCGGGTGCACGTAGCGCTTGACCGTCAGGTGGGCGGTTGAGGGCGCGAGGTATTGGCCGATGGTCAGCATGTTGATGCCGTGGTCACGCATGTCCTGCATGGTCTGCAGGATTTCCTCGTCGGTTTCGCCCAGGCCAACCATGATGCCGCTCTTGGTGGGCACGTCAGGGAACAGCGCCTTGAACTTCTTGAGCAGGTTCAGGCTGAACTGGTAGTCCGAGCCGGGGCGGGCCTCGCGGTACAGGCGCGGGATGGTTTCCAGGTTGTGGTTCATCACGTCGGGTGGTGCGGCTTTGAGGATTTCCAGCGCACGGTCGTCGCGGCCCCGGAAGTCGGGCACCAGCACCTCGATCTGGGTGTGTGGTGATTTGGCGCGAATCTGTTCGATGCAGGCCACAAAGTGGCCGGCGCCACCGTCGCGCAGGTCGTCTCGGTCCACGCTGGTGATCACCACGTACTTGAGTTTGAGCTGGGCAATGGTGTTGGCCAGGTTGACCGGTTCGTTCACATCCAGCGGGTCGGGGCGGCCATGACCCACGTCACAAAACGGGCAACGCCGGGTGCATTTGTCACCCATGATCATGAAGGTGGCTGTGCCTTTGCCAAAACACTCACCGATGTTGGGGCAGCTGGCTTCTTCACACACGGTGACGAGTTTGTTGCTGCGCAACACGTCCTTGATTTCGTAGAAGCGGGTGCTGGGGCTGCCGGCCTTGACACGAATCCACTCGGGTTTGCGCAAGATCTCGCCTTGCACCACCTTGACCGGGATGCGCGACAGCTTGGCCGCGGCCTTTTGTTTGGCGGTGGGGTCGTAGTTTTCGGCGGATTGGGCCACGCGCACGGTGGTGTCGTCAGTGGAGGTGCTCATGGTGTTTGTTGGGTGTGTGGTGGCAGGGCGTCGGGTGGTCTGGCCGTTTGCGAGAGCTCAGGGGGCCAGGTAGCGGGCCAGCTGCTGCGCCAGCACGTCTGCCGCCTCTTGCCAGGGGACAAAAACGCCAATTGTAGAAAGGTCAACGGTTTGCAGCGCCTGGTAGCCGCAGGGGTTGATACGCAAGTAGGGTTCGAGGTCCATCGCCACATTGAGTGCCACGCCGTGGTAGGTGCAGTTGTGGCTGACCTTGATGCCCAGGGCGCCGATCTTGCCCAGTCCGGTGAAATCCGGTGTGGCGCTGGCGCCTTTTTTGGGCCGCTGCGGCAATAGCGCGTGGGAGCGTGGGTCGTCCAGGCGCACATAAATGCCAGGCGCGCCCGCCACGCGGTGCCCGGTGACACCAAAGTGCATCAGGGTGCGGATCACCGCCTCTTCGATGCGGTAGACATACTCCTTGACGAAGTAACCCGCACGTTTGAGGTCAAGCAAAGGGTAGGCCACCACCTGCCCCGGGCCGTGGTAAGTCACCTGGCCGCCCCGGTTGGTCTGGATGACGGGGATGTCGTCTGGGTTAAAAATATGTTCCTTTTTGCCTGCCAGCCCTTGTGTATAAACAGGAGGGTGCTCACAAATCCATAACACGTCTGGCGTTGCTGCTGTTCGCTCGGCGGTAAAAGCCTGCATCGCCTCGTAGGTGGGCAGGTAGTCCACACGCCCGAGAAACTGTGCGCTGGGAGCCACGGTCAAAGCACCACCTTGACCATCGGGTGGGTGGAGAGTGTGCGGTACAGCTCGTCGAGCTGCTCGCGGCTGGTAGCGGTGACGGTGATGGTGACACCCAAGTACTTGTCACCCTTGCTGGGGCGCAGCTCGATGGTGCTGGCATCGAAGGCCGGGTCAAAGGAATGGGCAATGTGGGTGATGGCGGCCACCAGGCCGTCGGTCTTGATACCCATCACCTTGATCGGGAACTGGCTGGGGTAGGTGATCAGTGAGGCTTGTTGTGCGTCGGGTGGGGTGGGTTCTGCGGCTTGGGTCATGGGTGTTTAGCGGTTCTGGCTTTTTTGGCTGAGCGGGTTTCTACCTATAATCAAAGGCTTGTCTGACAAAAGTCAAAAGTCAAGCTTGTAAACTAACCGTAATGTAAATGGCGACAATAGCACCTTCGGGAGCACAGGGCTCTGAGTTCGATGATGGGCCCGAAGTTTTTGTTCCATTAACGCCTGAACAGGCGGCGGTTATCCGGGCTGCCAATCCCTCGACCTCACCCTGGTGGGTGGTGGTGGGCCAAATTGTGCTGGGTCTGTTGGCAGTTGGTTTGTCTTTGCTTTGGTTTGATGAAAGAGTTGCCAAATCACTTGCATGTGGTGTGTTGGCGGTGGTGGTTCCTGCGGCCTTGTTTGCGCGTGGGTTGACCAGCCGCTTTGCCAGAGCCAATGTGGGTGCGGCGGTGGTCAGCTTCTTTTTGTGGGAGCTGGTCAAGATAGTTGTGACGCTGGGCATTCTTTTTGCTGCCCATCGTCTGGTGGCAGATTTGAGCTGGCCAGCCATGTTGGTTGGTCTGGTGGTTGCCATCAAGGTGTATTGGTTGGCTTTGGCGTTCAGGCGTCCAGGCAAGCCGGTGCAAGTTTTAACGCCTCATGGCAAAAGTAACTGATTGAAGAGTGACTGATGGCTATTGAAGAACATGCTGCGCAAGGCCCAACGGCTGGTGAGTACATCGGCCACCATTTGACCCACCTGCAGTCCGCGAAACAATCGGGCGTGATTGACATGTCTGTGTTCAACCTGGACTCCATTTTTTGGGCGGTCCTGCTGGGTTGTCTGGGTTTGTTTGTGATGTGGCGGGTGGCCAAGTCGGTGACGGCGGGTGTGCCTGGTCGCATGCAGGCGGCGGTTGAGATTCTGTTGGAAATGGTCGATACCCAGGCCAAGGGCATCATCCACAACGCCGAGTCCCGCAAGTTTGTGGGCCCGTTGGCGCTCACGGTGTTCATGTGGGTGTTCCTGATGAATTCCATGGACTTTTTGCCGGTGGATCTGATTCCCCTGATCTGGGAAATGATTTACGGCGCAGCTGGCCATGATCCGCACCATGCCTACATGCGTGTGGTGCCTACTGCTGACTTGTCTACTACGCTGGCGATGTCTACCTCGGTGTTGCTGGTTTGTCTGTACTACAACATCAAGATCAAGGGGGCTGGTGGCTGGGCGCATGAGTTGGTGACCGCCCCGTTTGGTACCAGCAAGAATCCTTTGTATGCCATTCCGCTGGGTGTGTTGAATCTGGCGATGCAACTGATCGAATTCACTGCCAAGACCGTGTCGCATGGCATGCGGTTGTTTGGCAATATGTATGCGGGCGAGCTGGTGTTCATGCTGATTGCGCTGATGGGTGCGGTTGGTTTTGGCTCGGCCACAGGTATTGTTCTCTGGTTCGGTCATGTGCTGGCAGGCACCGGTTGGGCAATATTCCACATTTTGATCGTGGCGCTGCAAGCGTTCATTTTCATGATGTTGACTTTGGTGTATGTGGGCCAAGCGCACGACCATCACTAAAAAAGTGTCAGTAGTTTTTGTTACCTTTTTTCTTTTCAACTTGAATCCATAGGAGCTCTTAAATGGAAAACGTTCTCGGTTTTGTGGCACTGGCCGCTGGTTTGATCATTGGTCTGGGTGCTATCGGCGCTTGTATCGGTATTGGCATCATGGGTAGCAAATACCTCGAAGCCGCCGCACGCCAACCCGAGCTGATGAACGAACTGCAAACCAAAATGTTCTTGCTGGCTGGTCTGATCGACGCCGCGTTCCTGATTGGTGTGGGTATTGCCATGATGTTTGCCTTCGCCAACCCGTTTGTGCTGAAGTAATCCCTTTCGCCTTTCATTGATCTAGAGAGGTGTTGTTGTGAGTATTAACGCAACATTCTTCGCGCAGATGGTGGTGTTTTTCCTGTTGGTGATGTTCACGATGAAACTCGTGTGGCCACCGATAGCCAAAGCACTGGACGAACGCGCCCAGAAAATCGCAGAAGGCCTGGCTGCTGCCGACAAAGCCAAGGCCGAACTTTCATCTGCCAACCGGCGTGTGGAAGAAGAGTTGGTCAAGTCGCGCACCGAGACAGCGGGTCGTTTGGCGGATGCCGAACGCCGTGCTCTGAGCATCATCGAAGAAGCCAAGGCCAAAGCCGCAGAAGAAGGCAGCAAGATTGTTGCCGCTGCCAAAGCTGAGGCTGAGCAACAGACGGTGAAGGCCCGCGAGGTACTGCGTGAGCAGGTTGCGGCACTGGCTGTCAAAGGTGCAGAGCAGATCTTGCGCAAGGAAGTCAACGCTGGCGTCCATGCTGACTTGCTGAACCGTTTGAAGACCGAGCTTTAAGAGAACAACATGGCTGAACTTGCCACTATTGCACGTCCTTACGCTGAGGCTTTGTTCGCAGCCTGTGGTGCTGAAGCCGACACGGTACTGGGCTGGCTCGATGAGCTGGCCTGTGTTGCCGCAGAGCCGCAGTTGCTGCAGTTTGCAGACAGCCCGAAAGCGACCTCGGACCAGGTGTACGGCGTGATTTCTGGTGTCATGAAGACGGCTTTGGACGTGCATGCACAGAATTTCCTGCGTACGGTGATCGCAAATAACCGGCTGGCTTTTTTGCCTGAAATTGCATCGCAGTTTCGTGTGCTGGCCAATGCCAAAAGCGGGACTAGTGATGCTGTTGTTTACAGTGCTTTCCCGATCGATGGCGCCGCCCTGGCTGAGACAGCCAAGGTGCTTGAGCAGCGGTTTGGGCGCAAGCTCAATCTGACGGTTGAGTTGCAGCCCGATCTGATTGGCGGCATCCGGGTGGTCTTAGGTGACGAAGTTCTTGACACATCGGTCAAGGCGCGTTTGGAACAAATGAAAGTGGCTTTAACGGCTTGAGGCTTTGCCGCAACCGCCAGCCCATTTAATGAAAGAAGGAAAGAGTCATGCAACTCAATCCCGCAGAAATTTCTGAACTGATCAAGAGCCGTATTGAAGGTCTGTCTGCCAGCGCAGATATTCTCAATCAAGGTACGGTGGTGTCCGTGACCGACGGTATCGTCCGTATTCACGGTCTCTCGGATGCCATGCAAGGCGAAATGCTGGAATTCCCGGCCGACGCTGATGGTCAGCCCAGTTATGGCCTGGCGCTGAATCTGGAGCGTGACTCGGTGGGTGCCGTGGTGTTGGGTGCTTACGAGCACATTTCCGAAGGCGACACCGTCAAATGCACGGGCCGTATTCTGGAAGTGCCGGTGGGTCCCGAACTCAAAGGCCGTGTGGTGAATGCTTTGGGCCAGCCGATCGACGGCAAGGGTCCGATCAACGCCAAGATGACCGACGTGATTGAAAAAGTGGCTCCGGGCGTGATTGCCCGTGAATCCGTCAGCCAACCCATGCAGACCGGCCTGAAGTCGATTGACTCCATGGTGCCTGTGGGTCGTGGTCAGCGTGAGTTGATCATTGGTGACCGTCAGACCGGCAAAACCGCCGTGGCGATTGACGCGATCATCAACCAGAAGG
Organism: Rhodoferax fermentans; assembly: GCF_002017865.1. Classification (NCBI taxonomy): domain Bacteria; kingdom Pseudomonadati; phylum Pseudomonadota; class Betaproteobacteria; order Burkholderiales; family Comamonadaceae; genus Rhodoferax; species Rhodoferax fermentans. Next base: position 2,586,408 of record NZ_MTJN01000002.1, read on the forward strand.
GTCAGAACATGACCTGCGTTTATGTCGCGATTGGCCAAAAGGCCTCCAGCGTCAAGAACGTGGTGCGCTCGCTGGAACAAGCTGGCGCCATGGAGTACACCATTGTGGTGGCCGCAACCGCTTCCGAGTCTGCTGCCATGCAGTATGTGGCCGCTTACTCCGGTTGCACCATGGGTGAATACTTCCGTGACCGTGGTGAAGATGCGCTGATCGTTTATGACGATCTGTCCAAACAAGCGGTGGCTTACCGTCAGGTGTCCTTGCTGTTGCGCCGCCCACCAGGCCGTGAAGCTTATCCTGGCGACGTGTTTTACCTCCACAGCCGTCTGCTCGAGCGCGCCGCTCGTGTGAATGCCGACTACGTCGAAGCCTTCACCAAGGGCGCCGTTAAGGGCAAAACCGGTTCTTTGACTGCCTTGCCCATCATTGAAACCCAGGCAGGTGACGTGTCCGCCTTTGTGCCTACCAACGTGATTTCGATCACCGACGGCCAGATCTTCCTGGAAACGTCTTTGTTCAACGCTGGTATCCGTCCTGCGATCAACGCCGGTATTTCGGTGTCCCGCGTGGGTGGTGCTGCACAAACCAAGCTGATCAAGAACTTGTCCGGTGGTATCCGTACCGACTTGGCTCAGTACCGCGAACTGGCTGCGTTTGCCCAGTTTGCCTCTGACCTGGACGAAGCCACCCGCAAGCAGCTGGACCGTGGTGCCCGCGTGACCGAGTTGCTCAAGCAGGCTCAGTACAGCCCGCAGCCCATTTCCATCATGGGTGCCACGTTGTTTGCGGTCAACAAGGGTTTCCTGGATGACATCGCGGTGAACAAGGTGTTGGCGTTCGAACATGGCTTGCATGCTTATCTGAAAGACAAACATGCTGCACTGCTGGCCAAGCTGGAAGCAGACCGCGCCATGGACAAGGATGCTGAGGCTGAACTCAACGCTGCCGTTGCTGCTTTCAAGAAGTCGTTTGCCTGAAGTCCCCTCGCAACTAGACTAGGAGACTGATATGGCAACTGGCAAGGAAATACGCGGCAAGATCAAAAACTTCGAAAGCACGAAGAAGATCACCAAGGCCATGGAGATGATTTCCGTCTCCAAGATGCGTAAAGCGCAGGAACGCATGCGTGCTGCCCGACCCTACACTGAAAAAGTCCGCAACATCGCTGCCCATCTGGGCAGCGCCAACCCGGAGTATGTCCACCCGTTCATGAAGTCCAACAACGCCAAGGCAGTTGGCATGATTGTGGTGACCACCGACAAGGGTTTGTGTGGCGGCCTCAACACCAACGTGTTGCGTGGTGTTACCAACAAGCTGCGCGATGTGCAGAACGCTGGCATGACCACCCAGGCTGTGGCCGTTGGCAACAAGGGCCTGGGTTTTCTCAACCGCATCGGTGCCAAAGTGGTGGCGCATGTCACCCAACTGGGTGACCGGCCGCATTTGGAGCGTTTGATCGGGCCGGTCAAGGTGTTGCTGGATGCGTATGAGAGAGGCGAAGTCAGCGCGGTGTACCTGACCTACACCCGTTTCATCAACACGATGAAGCAGGAAGTGGTCATGGAGCAGCTGCTGCCTTTGTCGGCGGTGCAAATGAGTGAAGAGGCCCGCGTCAGCGAAGCCAAGTCGGGCACCAAGCATGGCTGGGACTACATCTATGAACCCGATGCGCAGACGGTCATTGATGAGTTGATCGTGCGTTACGTGGAAGCGCTGGTGTTCCAGGCGGTTGCCGAAAACATGGCGTCTGAGCACGCCGCCCGCATGGTCGCCATGAAGGCGGCTACCGATAACGCTGGCAATGTGATTGGTGAGTTGAAGCTGGTCTACAACAAGACCCGCCAGGCCGCCATCACCAAAGAGTTGTCAGAAATCGTCTCCGGCGCCGCCGCCATTGCTGCCTGATCAGGCAGTCAAGCAAGATTCAAATTTATTGGAGCAAAACCAAATGGCTCAAGAAACTACCAACACGAACGCAGTTGTGCAAGGCAAGATCGTTCAGTGCATCGGCGCCGTGGTCGACGTGGAATTTCCACGCGCTCACATGCCCAACATTTATGACGCGCTCAAGCTCGAAGGCTCCGCGCTGACACTTGAAGTGCAACAGCAACTGGGTGACGGCATTGTCCGTACCATTGCGCTGGGCTCTTCTGACGGTTTGCGCCGTGGTCTGATGGTGTCCAACACCGGCAAGTCGATTCAAGTGCCTGTGGGCAGCGCCACTTTGGGCCGCATCATGGACGTGCTGGGTAACCCGATCGATGAACGTGGCCCGGTGAACGCCGACCTGCACATGTCGATCCACCGCAAAGCGCCGGTCTACGACGAACTGAGCCCATCCCAAGAACTGTTGGAAACCGGCATCAAGGTGATTGACCTGGTTTGCCCGTTCGCCAAGGGCGGCAAGGTCGGTCTGTTCGGTGGTGCCGGTGTGGGCAAGACCGTGAACATGATGGAACTCATCAACAACATCGCCAAGGCACACAGTGGTCTGTCGGTGTTTGCCGGTGTGGGTGAACGCACCCGTGAAGGCAATGACTTCTACCACGAGATGGCCGACTCCGGCGTGGTGAACCTCGAGAAGCTCGAAGACTCCAAGGTGTCCATGGTCTACGGCCAGATGAATGAGCCCCCGGGCAACCGTCTGCGCGTGGCTTTGACTGGTCTGACCATCGCCGAGTCCTTCCGTGACGAAGGCCGTGACGTGTTGTTCTTTGTGGACAACATCTACCGCTACACACTGGCCGGTACCGAAGTGTCCGCGCTCTTGGGGCGTATGCCTTCCGCTGTGGGTTACCAGCCGACACTGGCCGAAGAAATGGGCCGTTTGCAAGAGCGGATCACCTCGACCAAGGTGGGTTCCATCACGTCCATTCAAGCCGTCTACGTGCCTGCGGATGACTTGACCGACCCGTCGCCAGCCACTACCTTTGCCCACTTGGATTCCACCGTGGTGCTGAGCCGTGACATCGCGTCGCTCGGTATTTACCCCGCTGTGGACCCGCTGGACTCCACCAGCCGCCAGCTCGACCCGAACGTGGTGGGCCTGGACCACTACGAAACCGCCCGTGCGGTGCAAGGGACGCTGCAGCGTTACAAAGAGTTGCGCGACATCATCGCCATCTTGGGCATGGACGAATTGGCGCCTGAAGACAAGCTGACGGTGGCCCGTGCCCGCAAGATCCAGCGTTTCCTGTCCCAACCGTTCCACGTGGCTGAAGTGTTTACCGGTTCACCCGGCAAATACGTGTCGCTGGCGGAAACCATCCGTGGCTTCAAGATGATTGTGGCTGGCGAGTGTGACCACCTGCCGGAACAGGCGTTCTACATGGTCGGTACCATCGACGAAGCGTTTGAAAAAGCCAAGAAGATCTAAGGCGGCTTCACCATGAACACCATCCACGTTGATGTGGTCAGTGCCGAAGAGTCCATCTTCTCGGGTGAAGCACGTTTTGTGGCTTTGCCCGGTGAAGCTGGTGAACTGGGCATTTATCCACGCCACACACCGCTGATCACCCGTGTCAAAGCGGGCTCGGTGCGTATCGAAATGGCTGACGGTTCCGAAGAGTTTGTCTTTGTGGCCGGTGGCATTCTGGAAATCCAGCCTGACTGCGTGACCGTGCTGTCGGACACCGCCATCCGTGGCAAGGACCTGGACGACGAAAAAGCCAACGAAGCCAAACTGGCTGCCGAGGAAGCCGTCAAAAACGCCAGGACAGATCTGGATCTGGCCAAAGCCTCGTCAGAGCTGGCGGTCATGGCTGCCCAGATCAGCGCCTTGCGCAAGTACCGCAACAAGAAATAAGCGGTACCGCTCCCCTAAAAACCCCGCGATGCGGGGTTTTTTTATGGCCGGGCGGTTCAGCGCAGCGTGGGCATGTCGGGCAACTCGTTTGGGTTGTGCGCGTCGGGGGCGAGTGGGAAATGGGCCTGCAACAAGCCCGAGACCGCCGCCACAGTCTGTGTCAGTCCCGTTTCGAACTCACCCCGTTGGAAGTGAGCACGCATGCCGCTCAGCAGATGCTGCCAGGTGGCGGCAGACACTTTGTCATTGAGTCCCCGATCCGCCACGATCTCGATGGCGTGTTCAGCCTGCAACAGATAGATCAGCACCCCGTTGTTGTGCTCGGTGTCCCAGACCCGCAGCTTGCCAAACTGGCTCAGTGCACGCTGGCGGATGATGTGTGGCAAAGGCGCATCGCGCCAGAGGTAACTGAGCGGCAAGCCAGCTTCGACAAAAATCCGGATTTCACCGCTGTGCTGTGTTTCGCTGTGGCGGACCGCTTGCGCCAGCCGTTCCAGCGTGCTAGGTGGCAGTGCACGCCTGGCGGCGCCATCAGCCAGCCAGCGGTGTTTAAAAAGCCGTTTGAGTTGAACCCACATCACCAGTCTCCTGAGGCGCCGCCGCCGCCAAAGTCGCCACCGCCACCTGAACTGAAGCCGCCGCCACCGCCGCTGCCAAAACCGCCTCCGAACCCACCGCCGCCAAAGCTGCCACCCCCGCCGCCAAACCCGCTGCGGCTACCTGTGGACACACCGGACAGGAGGGTGAACACCAGCGCAGCCACAGCAGCCAGTCCGGCGATCAGCAGGCTGCTGGTGAGTATCAAGGCGATGAACCCGGCCACACCACCCGTGGCCACCGAGCCGAGCCGCGTGCCCAGGATGCGTTTGGTGACAGCACCCACCACCGGCACCGCGATGAACATGAAAATGCCCAAATCCATCCAGTTGAAGCCGTCGTCACCCGTCTGCTTGTTTGTCCCCGCCTGGCTGGGCACGGGCAGGGCCTCGCCGGTGACAAGCGCCATGAGTTGGTCGGTCGCCACGTCCAGACCACCCGCGTAATCCCCCTGTTTAAAACGCGGGGTGATGGCCTGGTCAATGATGCGTTTGGCCGCCAGATCGGGAATGGCGCCTTCCAGGGTTTTGGCCACCTCAATGCGTACCCGCCGGTCGTTCAGGGCCACCACCAGCAACACACCGTCACCGATCTCTTTGCGACCGATCTTCCAGCTGTTGCCAACCCGGTTGGCATAACTGGTGATGTCCTCGGGCTGGGTGCTTGGCACCAGCAGCAGCACCAACTGGGTGCCGCGTGCCTGCTCAAAGGCCGTGAGTTTGGTCTCCAGTTGCTCCCGCTGTGGGGCACCCAGGGCGCCGCTTATGTCGACGACATGGCCGGTCAGTGGTGGTACGGCCTGTTGCGCCAGGACGACCCCCAGCGTCAACAGCCAACCCAGCAGACAGGCGGTAAACCCCGCCAAGATGCGTTTCATTTCTTGTTGAAATCAACCACCGGCGGGGTGGCTATCGCCGCCTCGTTCTGCACGGTGAAACCTTCCTTGGGGTGGTAACCAAACACCATGGCGGTCAGGTTGCTCGGGAAACTGCGGGCCAACACGTTGTACTGCTGCACCGCCTGGATGTAGCGGTTGCGTGCCACGGTGACACGGTTCTCTGTGCCCTCCAGTTGCACACGCAGGTCTTTGAAACCTTCGTTGGTCTTGAGGTTGGGGTATTGCTCCGACACGGCCATCAGGCGGCTCAAGGCCGTCCCGAGTTCACCCTGGGCCGCCTGGAATTTTTTGAAGGCCTCTGGATCGTTCAGCGTCTCAGGGGTCACCTGGATCGAGGTGGCTTTGGCGCGGGCTTCGATCACCTTGGTCAGGGTCTCTTGCTCAAACGCGGCTTCACCCTTGACGGTGGCGACAATATTGGGCACCAGGTCGGCGCGGCGCTGGTACTGGTTGAGCACCTCGCTCCAGGCGGACTTGGTCTGTTCGTCCAGACTCTGAAAATCGTTGTAGCCACAACCACCGAGCATCAGCGTGGCAGCAAGCACCAAGAACCAGCGTTTCATAGACATCTCCCAGCGAAAAAAAGACAACGGTAGCACAGGCCTGCCTCGCCACTTCGTGGCGTTGGCGTGGAATTCAAGGCCGGTGTGTGTGTATTTGGCCAGTAGCGTTGACGCAGCGCTGCAAAGCAAAGGCAAAATCAGGCTCCATCTGAACAGGCCCCCACATGTCCAAAGCACCCCCAAAGCCCGCCGCCATCGGTGGCAGCGCAGACGAAACGGAAGCCAGCTTCTACGAGGCGCTGCAAAGCGGCGACATCGAGCGTCTGATGGCCTGCTGGGCCGATGAGGACGATGTCGTCTGCATCCACCCTGGCAGCCCGCGCCTGGTGGGCCTGGGTGCTGTGCGTGCCGCTTTTGAGATGGTGCTCAGCCACGGCGCGGTGCGGATCCAGGTGGAATCCCTGCGCAAGATCGAGTCGATGACCAGCGCGGTGCACAGTGTGCGGGAACGCCTCGACATCCTCACCAGCGAGGGCTCGGTTGAGGCCTTTGCCATTGCCACCAACGTGTATTTCAAGACGACCCAGGGTTGGCGCATGGTGGCCCACCATGTCAGCGCCGGTGGCGCACATGACTCTGAGGACATCTCTGACCCACCCCATGTCCTGCACTAAATTGGCCCCCAGCCCTTATCAATAAAGGACAAGTAGCTATGAACTACATAGCTCCCTGGTGGTTGCCAGGCGGGCAGGCGCAAACCATCTGGCCGGCCCTCCACGCGCGCCGCCAACAGGCCCAGGCTACGGCCAAGACCACAGCTTACCGGCGCGAGCGCTGGACCACACCGGACGCTGACTTCATCGATCTGGATTGGTTGGACACACCGCCAGCGGGCACCTTGCTGGTGATGTTCCATGGCTTGGAGGGGTCGTCCCGCAGCCATTACGCGCTGGCGTTTGCCGAGTATGCGCAGCAACAGGGCTTCAACTATGTGGTGCCACATTTTCGGGGCTGCAGTGGCCAGATCAACCTGGCCCCGCGCGCTTACCACTCGGGCGACTATGAGGAAATCGGCTGGGTGTTGCAGGCCTTGCGGCGCCAGCACCATGGGCGCATCCTGGCGGTGGGTGTGTCGCTGGGCGGCAACGCCTTGTTGCGCTGGGCCGAAGAAGCCGGGCAGAGCGCGGGCCAGGTGGTGGATGCAGTTGCGAGCATCTCCGCGCCGGTAGATCTGGCGGCCAGTGGCCGGGCCATCGGCCGCGGCTGGAACCGGCAGATTTACACCCGCATGTTCCTGGCCAGCATGAAACCCAAGGCGCTGCGCAAGCTGGCCCAGCACCCGGGCCTGTTTGATGCACAGGCGCTGCAGGCGGCCCAGGACTTGTATGCGTTTGACAATGTCTTCACCGCCCCGTTGCACGGCTTCAAAAACACCAACGACTACTGGGCGCGGGCCTCGGCCAAACCACAGTTGGCCAGCATCCAGGTGCCTACCCTGCTGGTGAACGCCCTGAACGACCCGTTTGTGCCCGGCCACAGCCTGCCGCACAGACGCCATGTGGGCCACCACGTGACCTTGTGGCAGCCCCGCCATGGTGGCCATGTGGGTTTTGCCGCAGGCCAACCACCCGGCCATCTGCGCAGCTTGCCCGAGCAGGTGGGCGGCTGGCTGGCACAACACGGAGCTCCCCATGGATGACATCGTCCACCAGGCCATGGCCAAATGGCCCAACGTGCCTGACTGTTACGGCTGGCTGGGGCTGGATACGCGTGGCAACTGGTACCTGCGTGATGACCAGGCACAGGCCGCCGGTACGTTTGCCAGCGGCTTGCCGGGCAGCAAGGGCTCGCTGTTGCAACACGACAAACTGATCGACTTCATCGGCCGCAACTACAGCGCTGACAGCCTGGGCCGCTGGTTTTTCCAGAACGGGCCGCAACGGGTGTTTGTGGAGCTGCAGATGGCGCCGCTGGTCTGGCGGGTGCAGGCCGACTTCTCGGTCAAGGACCACATCGGGCGCGATGCGTCTGTCCAGACGTGCTGGCTCGACGAACAAGGCCATCTGTTTTTGCAGACAGACTCCGGTTTTGGCCTGGTGCACACCCAAGACATGGGATTGGCCGCCGATGCGGTAGACCGTGGCCTGTGGTTGCCCCAGGATGTGCTGAGCCAACAGGTGCCAGAGCGGTTCGGTTTTGTTCTCAGTCCCATGGCTATGCAAAATGTATAGCTGAATGCCCTTTTGAAATAAGGGCTGGAGGCCAAAATGATCTTGAATTCAGGGCAAGGTGATGTGATCCCCCTCAAAAAATGCCGGTTTACCAGGCAGCTGGGGCCGAGGTGATCAGCTCAAACAGAACCGTATCAAAGAGGTCCCTGTGCGGGCCAGGCTCGGAAAGCACCTACAATCCACGGTTCGCGTCAAGCATGCGGCTGTAGCTCAGTGGATAGAGTATTGGCCTCCGAAGCCAAGGGTCGTGGGTTCGATCCCCGCCAGCCGCACCAACTGATCATGTCAGTGTGACATCAAGAAGTCTCTAAAACCGCTCTGGCTCAAGCCACAGCGGTTTTTTTGTCTCTTCTTGTCTCCGGGGTCACAAGCGATCCCATGGCATTTGCGCCGCTTTTGAAGCTTCCTGCAAGCACCGTTAAGACACCAGCCGTTGCCAGCGCCGCTGGACGTGGCGCTTGATCACCCGTCCCAGCCGCCAGAGCCAGCTTGCGCGCACCCGCGCCAGCAGCGCGTTTTTCCAGACCGTCCAGCGCATGAAGGCGCGGGCAAACCAGGGCAGTTGCATCAGTGCGGGTTGGGTCAGGGTGAACAGCCGCGCCACGATGGCGGTGCCCAGTACTTTGGCGCTCAGGATCACCAGCGTGCCCAATACCAGCTTGCCCCGGCTGATCGTCCACAGCGCCAGCAGTTTCACCGGCAGCAGCATCAGCGTGGGCACCAGAAACAGCGCCAGTGCCGCGTAGGGTGGCAGGGCGGCGATGTGCCGCTCCAGCCAGCGCAAGCCCGGTATCCGCCCGACCCAGGCCAGCGCACGCTGCAGCGGCTCCCAACCCCATTCCTCAAACAGGATCAGCAGTGCCAACAGGCCTGCCAATACCGCTTTGAGCAGGCGAAGCGGCAGAGAGATGATGCGGGCGGGCTTGGCAGGTGTTGTGCTCATGACCTCTTTGTACCTGAGAAAATGACTGGCCCAACCATGGGCAAGTGTGTGCCCGAAATGCGTCAGGTTGCGCAGACAGTACCCTGCCGCCGCCGATGGCAGCGCTTTGACAACAGGACAGTTGTCGGTCGGGGCCAACAGTTGGTGTCAAAAGTGGTCGTGTTTGTGCCAATCCTGTGTTGCATGTGTTTGAATATTTGCTGCCCTAGCCAGCCCCATACGTTCGATTGAAGGGAGACTGCTTGATGAAGTTTTTGCTGCTTAGCGTGTTGCTGATGGTTGGTGCCGCCAGCGCACAAACGCCAGAACCGATGATCCGCATTTGTGACAACACCGGATGCTCGGACCGACCGCGCGACAGCGCCACCTTTGACCCCTTGCGCGACGACAACCCGGAAGAAACGCGCCGTCTGGCAGCGCTGACCGACATCGCCAGCAAAGACCCCCGCGCTGCATATGACTTGGCGCTGCGCTACTTTCGAGGTGACGGTGTGCGCCGAGACAGCTATCAGGCGCTGCAGTGGATGCGTGACGCCGGTGAGCGGGGTGTGCCTGCGGCCTGGCTAGCCTTGGGCCGCTTGTATCTGATGGGGCTGGAGGAGATGGGCTCTGACCCGGCTGAGGCTGAAAAATGGCTGTCACTTGCCGCCGAGCGGGGTAATAAAGAAGCCCGCAAATTGCTGTCACAAGCGCGTTCCGCCCAAAAGTCCGAACAGGAGTCGTTCCAGCAACGTGAAGCAGATCGAAAGGCATGGCCTGGCTGGTGGGGCAGCGCTTATACCTACCACTGGTTCTGGTCCCCGAGTGGCTGGTATTACCGCTGAGCCGCCGATAATCCGAAGCGCCCTTTATCCAACTACCTTGAGAGAAAGTCGATCCATATGAACAAGTCCTCGTCCTCCCTGCGTTTGACCGCATTGGCTGCTTTGCTGGCTTTGGCCGGCTGTGTCACACCCGGTGGTACCGTGACCACGGGTGCCGAAGCCTCCTCCAGCACCACTGCCGTCAAAGGCGCAGCAGCTGGCGGCACCAGCGTGGGGGCCGATCCCAGTCTGGAGCGCTGCGATGCGCCGCTGGGCACCTTGGCGGTGGACGATGGTCGCGGCAAGGAATGGTTTGCCAGCTTTGGCGCAGCCACCCAGGTCACCACCATTGAGCCGCTGCTGCGCCTGGCTGTGCAGCAGTCGAACTGCTTTGTGATCACGTCCATTGGCAACAACAAGACTGAGAGCAAGATTTCGTCGATCACCGACAAACAACGCAACTCGGGTGAGTTCCGTGCTGGGTCGAAACAGCAAAAAGGACAGCGCGTGGCGGCTGACTACTACCTGGAGCCAGCCATCATCATCGACAACGACTCCACTGGCAAACTGGCAGGCTCCTTGGGCGGCATGTTGGGTGGTACCTTCGGCGCCATTGCGGGCTCGATGGAAAGCAAGGCTTCGGTGGTGACGATGACGATGTTTGACATCCGCTCGGGTGTGCAGATTGCCATTTCACAAGGCAATGCCACCGCCACCAACTTTGGTGCGGCCCTGGGCGCGTTTGGCGGTGGTGCGGCGGGCGGGCTGAGCGGTTTCTCGCGCACACCGGCTGGCAAGGCCACGGTGGCTGCGTTTGTGGATGCCTACAACAGCATGGTGATCTCGTTGCGCAACTACAAGGCGCAAGAAGTTAAGGGCGGCCTAGGCAAGGGCGGTGTGCTCAAGGTCGGGAAATAAACACAAGCACACACATCCTGAACCTTACACCCCACGCGCCCGGTCTGCCTTGAACTGGGCGCGGAAAGCGCCAAAGGTGCCACTCTCCAGCGATGCGCGGATCTCGGCCATCAGGTTCAGGTAGTAGTGCAGGTTGTGGATGCTCGAGAGCATCGGGCTGAGCATTTCGGCGCAGCGGTCCAGGTGGTGCAGGTAGGCGCGGCTGAAGCCACCGCTCACTGAACCGTCCGGCCGCGTGACGCCTTTGCAGGCGTAACAAGTGCAGGTGGGGTCTAGCGGGCCGTGGTCGGTCTTGTGGCGGGCGTTGCGGATTTTGAGGTCGCCATAACGCGTGAATAACGTGCCGTTGCGGGCGTTGCGCGTGGGCATCACGCAGTCGAACATGTCCACGCCTTGGGCCACACCTTCGACCAGATCTTCCGGTGTGCCAACACCCATCAGGTAGCGCGGTTTGTTGGTCGGCAGGCGGTGTGGACTGTGCGCCATGATGCGCAACATCTCGTCCTTGGGTTCGCCCACACTGACACCACCCACGGCGTAACCGGGGAAGTTCATGGCAACCAGGGCTTCCAGTGACTCCTGGCGCAGGTGCTCGAACATGCCGCCTTGCACAATACCAAACAAGGCGTTGGGGTTCTCCAGCCGGGCAAACTCGTCCTGGCTGCGTTTGGCCCAGCGCAGGCTCATTTCCATGCTGGTGCGGGCCTCGCGCTCGGTGGTGATCTGGCCCTTGGTTTTGGGTTCGACCGACAGATACGGCGTGCATTCGTCAAGCTGCATCACGATGTCGGAGTTCAGCGTGGTCTGGATCTGCATCGACACTTCGGGCGACATGAAGAGTTTGTCGCCGTTGACTGGGCTGGAAAAGTGCACCCCTTGTTCGGTGATTTTGCGCATGGCACCCAGGCTCCAGACCTGAAAACCGCCCGAGTCGGTCAGGATCGGCTTGTTCCAGCGCTCAAAACCGTGCAGGCCGCCAAAACTCTGCATCACGTCTTGCCCCGGGCGCATCCACAGATGAAACGTGTTGCCCAGGATGATTTGTGCGCCCATGTCTTCCAGGCTGGAGGGCATCACACCCTTGACGGTGCCGTAGGTGCCCACCGGCATGAAGATCGGGGTTTGCACCACGCCATGGTTGAGGGTCAGGGTGCCACGGCGCGCGTGGGAGCCCGCGTAGCCAGTGTCAGCGTTGGCGGGGTCGGTATGGAGCAGGTCGAATGTGAGCATGGGGCTATTGTCTTTGATCGTGGCATCGTCGCGTGCCGGGTGCTGTTCAGTCGGGCTGTGTCACCAAATCGTCACGTGATCGACATAGGATTTTCCCTTGCGCAGGTGACAGCAGGCGCTGTGTCACCCGCCTTTTACTTTAGGAATAACCCATGTCACGTTCACGTTCCCCGATCCAGGTCGCCCTGGTGCTGGCTTGCGCACAAGCCCTGATGCCCGTTTGGGCACAACCCGCCGCCACGACGGGTGGCTATTTCAACCGCGTGGCCACTTTCGAGGCCTACCGCAATGTGCCCGAAGGCCGCGCCGTCAGCAAAAAGTCGGTGGCCGAAATTGTGGCCGCCAGTGCCGATGGCCGTTGGCTGGCCTACACCGATGGTGAACAGCAAGGCATTGGTTTTATTGACATCAGCAAGCCGTCTCAGCCCAAACCAGCAGGGTTTGTACCGGTCGATGGTGAGCCGACCTCGGTGGTGTTTGCCCACGGCAAGGTGCTGGCGGTGGTGAGTTCCACCCGCCAGTTTGACCAACCCGAAGGTCACCTGGCGGTGCTGGACTTTGCCAGCCGCAAGCTGGTCGCCCAATGCCCGCTGCGCGGCCAGCCTGATTCGATTGCCCTGGATGCTGGGGCCAAACATGCGGTGATCGTGATCGAGAACGAACGTGATGAAAAGCTCAACAAGGGCGCCATTCCCCAGCTGCCCGGTGGCAACCTCAGCATCGTGCCCTTGGATGCCCAAGGTTTGCCGGATTGCACGCGGCTGCACCCGGTGTCTCTGGCCGGTTTGGCCGAGATTGCGCCGACTGACCCGGAGCCCGAATTTGTCAAGGTCAATCGCCAGGGGGTGGCTGTGGTGTCCTTGCAAGAGAACAACCACCTGGTGCTGGTGGACGTGGCCAAACGGGCGGTGCTCAAACACTTCTCTGCGGGCACGGTGAACCTCAAGGAAGTGGACACCAAACGTGACGGCAACATCCAGCCCACCGGCAGCTTGACCGGTGTGCTGCGTGAACCCGACGCGGTGGCTTGGCTCGATGACAAACGTTTTGTCACCGCCAATGAAGGGGATTACAAGGGTGGTTCGCGCAGCTTTTCCATCTTTAACACCGACAGCACCCTGGCCTGGGACAGTGGCAACTTCCTGGACCATGAGGCGATCCGCCTGGGTCACTATCCAGAAGCACGCTCGGGCGCCAAAGGCAATGAGCCCGAGAGTGTGGAGGTGGGTATGTTTGGCAAGGATCGTCTGATTTTTGTGGGTTCGGAGCGCTCCTCACTGGTCACGGTGTGGCGTGATCGGGGCGCTGGCCAGCCACCGCAGTACCTGCAGGCCTTGCCCGCAGGCAGTGGCCCCGAAGGTCTGTTGGCTATCCCTCAGAGAAACCTGCTGGTGGTGGCCAGTGAAAACGACGGTGCGGCCCGTGCCAGTGTGATGATTTACCAGCGCGGCACCGAACTGCCTGCCTATCCCACGCTGATGTCGAGCGACAGCGCCAGCGGCACACCGATTCCTTGGGGTGCGCTGTCTGGCTTCTCTGCCGATCGCCAGAAAGCGGGACGTTTGTGGGCGGTGACCGACAGCGCTTATGCCACAACACGCATTCTGCAGATCGACGCCAACTTCAGTCCGGCGCTCATCTCCGCCGCGATCAGTGTGACCAAGGACGGCAAACCGGTGGGTTTTGACGGTGAAGGCATCGCGCAGCGTGCCGACGGCGGTTTCTGGATCGCCTCGGAGGGTGACCCTGACAAGAAGTCAGGTCCTCTCAAAGACATGCTGGTCCGGGTGAATACCAAGGGCGAAGTGCAGGAAGAAATCAGCTTGCCCGAGAGCCTGAGCCACCACGCTGTGCGTTTTGGCTTGGAAGGGGTCACTACCACCGGTGAAGGTGCACAGGAGCAGGTGTGGCTGGCGGTACAGCGGGAGTGGAAGGACGACCCCAAGGGGATGGTGAAGATTCTGCGCTACACCCCGGCCACCCAGACCTGGGGTGTGCTGCACTACCCGCTCGACACCACGGCGGTGGCCGGTGGCTGGGTAGGGCTGTCGGAGATCACAGCCGTCGGTAACGACAACTTTGTGGTGATCGAGCGTGACAACCAGTTTGGCGACCAATCCCTCAAAACACTCAAAGCCTTCTCTGTGGCTGGGTTGCAACCTGCTGCGCCAGGGGATGCCAACGTGCCGGTGGTGCACAAGCGCCTGGTGCGTGATCTGGTGCCTGATTTGCAAAAACAACACGGCCATGTGCTCGACAAGGTCGAGAGTTTTGCGGTGGACGTCACCGGCCAGGCGTTTGCCGTGACCGACAACGACGGTGTGGAGGGTGGCGCCAGTGGTGAAACGCAGTTCCTGCGTTTGGGCCAGTTGCCTGGCCTGCGTTAAGGCTGGCGGGTCAGCAGCATGGCGTCGCCATAGCTGAAGAACCGGTACTTTTCCTGGATGGCGTGGGCGTACAGCGCCATGATGTGCTCATAACCCGCAAAGGCGCTCACCAACATCATCAGGCTGGACTTGGGCAGGTGGAAGTTGGTGATCAATGCGTCGACTTGTCTGAACTCAAAGCCTGGGGTGATGAAGATGCGGGTGTCGCCAGTGCTGGTGCCCGATTGCGCCCAGGACTCCAGTGTGCGCACGGTGGTGGTGCCCACGGCCACGATGCGTCCACCACGGGCCCGGCAATCGGCAATCGCCTGCTGGGTGGACGCAGGCACCTCGTACCACTCGCTGTGCATCTGATGTTCGGACAGGTTCTCGGTCTTGACCGGTTGAAACGTGCCGGCGCCCACATGCAGCGTGACCTGGGCGCGTTGCACCCCCAGCGCGTCAATTTGTGCCAACAAAGCCTCGTCAAAATGCAGGGCTGCCGTCGGGGCCGCCACCGCCCCCGGGTTTTTGGCGAACACCGTCTGGTAACGCCGGGCGTCCTCTTCCGAGTCGGTATGGGTGATGTAGGGTGGCAAAGGCACATGGCCATGGCGGCTCATCAGGGTGTAGGGGTCGTCACCCGCATCGTTGGACAGCACAAAGCGAAATAACGCACCCTGTTCATCGGGCCAGCGGCCCAGCAGGGTGGCGCTCAGGTGGTCCGTGCTGCCGGGCGCACTCACCAGGGCCACGGTGGTGCCAACCTCGGGCTTTTTGCTGACGCGCATGTGGGCGGCCACCTGGTTGCCACCCAGCACCCGCTCCACCAGCAGTTCGAGTTTGCCGCCAGTGGGTTTTTCACCAAACAGGCGGGCGTTCATGACCTGGGTGTCGTTGAAGACCATCAGGTCGCCGGGTTGCAGCAACGCCGGCAAATCCCTGAACACGCGGTCTACCGGGCTGGCGCTGCGGCCGTCCAGCAGGCGCGAGCCGCTGCGCTCAGGCGCCGGGTGTTGGGCAATCAGCTCGGGCGGCAGCTGGAAGTCAAAGTCACTGAGGGTGAAGCTGCGCGGGGCGCTTGGGGAGGATGTATTCATGGTGCTTGAGGGGCGGACAGGCCCCGTGCCAAGTGGATCAACCCGCCATTCTCGCAGGCCCGCTGTCACGAGGCTCATCGTTGTCAACGCATCAGAGATTTGCTGGCGCTGTGTGCGCTGGCGCACGGCAAGTTGCCACCTGCCGGTGATATAACTTTTGTTTTAGTACTCACAAGGACTCACCATGACCCCATTCACATCCCCCGCCCGCCTGGCCACCACCGGCCTGTGCGCCTTTGCTTTGCTGGCCAGTGGCTGCGCCAACATGTCTGATACACAACGTGGCACGGCCATTGGTGCCGGTGTGGGGGTGCTGGCAGGCGCCGCTATTGGCGACAGCAGCAAGTCCGCTGCCATTGGTGCTGGTTTGGGCGCCTTGGGTGGATACATCTGGTCGAACCAGATGGCGAAGAAAAAAGCCGCGATGGAGCAGGCCACCGCCGGTACCGGTGTAGCGGTGACTCAAACGGACGACAACCAGCTCAAACTCAACATCCCGAGTGATATCTCGTTTGACACCGGGCGTGCCAACATCAAGTCCAATCTGCAGCCTATCCTGGACCAGTTTGCACAGGGTCTGTCGAGCCAGCCCAACACCGAGATCCGCATCATCGGCCACACCGACAGCACCGGCTCGGATGCCATCAACAACCCGCTGTCGGTCAACCGCGCGGTCAGCGCACGTGAGTACCTGGCTTCGCGTGGTGTGGATGCACGCCGCATCCAGATTGACGGCCGGGGTTCGCGTGAGCCGATTGCGGACAATAACTCCGAGGCGGGCCGCGCCAAAAACCGCCGTATCGAGATCTTCCTGGCCGAACGCGCGACAGCTGCACGTTAAGGACGGTTCTGACAACAGCGCGGGCTGTGGCGGCCCGCGCTGTTGTTTTACGCGGCCAGAGGCAAGGGCAGCGGTGGCATCGTGCTTTGGTATTGTTTCTTGGCTGCGGCATAACACTCGCAAGCCCCACGCTCCAGCCGCTGCCTATCGAGCACCGTGACGTGACCGCGGCGGTAACGGATCACGCCGCTGAGCTGCAGTTTGTGCGCCGCAGTGGTGATGCTTTCGCGCCGCACCCCCAGCAGGTTGGAGAATTGTTCATGGGTCATGGTCAACTCGCGTTGAGACGAGCGGTCCAGCCCAATCAGCAGGCGTCGGCAGAACTTCTGCTCGACCGAATGGAAGTGGTTGCACACGGCCAGTTGTGCCATTTGGGCCACCTGGGCATGGGCGTAACGCAGTAACAAGGGCAAGGCCGGGCCGCCTTGCGACAGCTCTTGTCGCACCGCATGGGCATTCAGCCGGTAGCCGCTTCCGGCGCTTTGTACCACCGCCTCGCTGGCAACGGTGCTGGCGCCCATGAGTGCATCGATGCCAACGACACCATCGTTGCCCAGCGCACCAATTTCGGTGGATGCGCCGTCGCGTGTGATGTACAGCAAGGACACGATGGCCGTGGTCGGAAAGTACACATAAGCTGGGGTGGCGCCAGAGGTGTGCAAGGACTTGTCCAGAGGCAGGTCAACGAACTCGAGTTGGGTACGCCAGCGAGTCCAAACTGACTCGGGCAACGCGGCCAAGAAGTGGTTTTGCCGTGGATCGCCAGTGGGGCGTGAGGTGATCTGCATCGTGCTCTCCTGATGGTTGGTGTCGTTTGGATGATGCCCAGCAACATGTCTGCGGGCTATCAGCCACCACCGCCAAGCTTTGTGGGCCTTGTCCTACACCTTGACTGGTCCAGCCCCCTCTTGCAACGACCCTATTTGCACAAGTTGCGGTCTTGTCCTACAGCGTTTTGGCCAACTTTCCGATATCCTGAGTGTCGAAAACCAGCCCATGGGCGGTTGTTTTGCCAAATGAGAGGTCGTTTTTTGTGAGCTTGCGCATTTTTCTTGTTGAAGACAGTTTGACGATCCGTGTCAGTTTGATGGACATGCTGACGGACCTTGTGGATGCCTGTCTGGTGGGTGTTGCGGAGCAGCAGACCGATGCGATTGAGTGGCTGAGCGAACATCCTGACGGATGGGATGTGGCCATTGTGGACATTTTTCTCAAACGTGGATCAGGTCTGCCCGTGCTCAGGGCCTGCGCCAATCGCTTACCCAAACAACGGGTGCTGGTGTTGTCCAACTACGCCACGGCTGAGATGCGCACGCAGGCTTTGCGTTTGGGGGCGGATCGTGTGTTTGACAAGTCGCAAGACGTCGATGCCTTGATCGATTACTGCCGCCAAGTGGGTCTGGATGTGAAGCTGCCTTGAGTTGCCCTCAATCCAGCAACCCGTTTTTCAGAGCGTAGTAGGTCAGATCACTGTTCGAGGCCAGTCCCATTTTCTCCAGGATGCGGGTGCGGTAGGTGCTGACGGTTTTGGCGCTCAGGAACAAGGACTGGGCGATATCACCCACGGTTTCACCTTTGGCCAGGCGCAACAACACCTGCAGCTCGCGCGCGGACAGTTGCTCGTGCGCTGCAGCGTCGTTTGGCCGGTTCAGTTGGCCTGCCAACAGGTCAGCAATCTGGGGCGTGATGTAGCGGTTGCCACCCGCAATACGACGTACTGCCGCCAAGACGTCTTCGGGTTCGCATTGTTTGTTGAGGTAGCCGCTGATGCCACGGCGTAACAAAGACACGGCGTAGTGCTCCTCGGGGTAACCGCTCAAGATCAGGATGCCCAAGTCGGGCGCGTGGGCTTGGATCCTGGCCAACACGTCCATACCCGATTGTTTAGGCATGGAGATGTCCAGGATCAGGACGTCCAGCTGGTGTTGACGCACCACCTCCAACGCCTGGGCGCCATCACCGGCTTCGGCAACGACCTCGATGTCGGGCTGGTCTGTGAAGAAGCCTCGCAGACCGCTGCGTACCAAGGCATGGTCGTCGATGATGGCAATTTTGATGTTGGGCATGATGCGATGGATCGCTGATTATCATAGCGGCGCAGCTCAAATCCGTAGCGCCCTGCGGTCAAGCGCAATTTGCATCAGGGCTGGCAGTGAGGCGAAAGATGGGTATATACGGAAAGTGGGTCAGCGTGATCGACAAGGTGCGCGAGCGTGACTGGGTGGAGGTTGCCCGCAAATGGCTGTCTAAGCAGCAAGTGATTTTTGGCCTGGCGGTGATGGTGGCGGCCTCGTTGATTGTGGCGAATGAACTCAATTTTGACGCTGCCAGTGAAGCCTCGCGAGGCAGTGTTGTTGTCGCCCAGCGACAGACCAGCATCTACAACTTGCAGCGCCTGTTGCTCAATGCCGAGACCGGGCAACGGGGTTATATGCTTACTGGTGACCCAAGTTATCTGCAGCCCTATACCCAAGCCGTGACCGAGGTCGAGGCGTCGCTCAACAGCTTGCGCGCGCTCGTTGTGTCCAATGCCCAGATGATGGCTGAGTTCGCTGTGTTGTCGCGCGCTATTTCGCGCAAATTGGCAGAGCTGGAACTGACGATCAAACTCCGCCAATCCGGCGCCGAACAAGAAGCCTGGCAAGTCGTGATGGACACCGGTCTGGGGCGGCAGTATATGGATGCTGTGCGTGTGGCGTCGGATGTGCTGTTGAAATCGGCTGCCAAAGATCTGACATTGCAAACCATCAAAGTCCAGCAGAGTTTGCAGGCTTCGCGCCTGAGTGTCATGATCACGGCGCTTTTCTGCTTGCTGGCATTTGGCCTGTATTTGCGCGGCTCGGCCAAGTTGCATGAGGCTTCCCAAAAGCGCGCCCAAGATCTGCAACACGAAAAAGCCAAACTGGAAGGTTTGGTGGCGCTGCGCACCGCTGAGCTGGAGCAGCTGGCCAACCATTTGATCAATGTTCAGGAACGCGAGCGCGAACGTTTGGCTCGGGAATTACATGACGAGCTGGGCTCCTTGCTCACGGCAGCCAAGTTTGATGTGGCACGTGTGAAATCCAGGTTGCCAACCGAGCCACCGGACCTGCACGAGCGATTGAGTCACCTGACCAGCACGCTCAATGCTGGCATCGCCATCAAGCGAAAAATCATCGAAGATTTGCGCCCCTCCTCCCTGTCCAACCTGGGTTTGCCCGCTGCGCTCGAAATATTGGCGCAGGAGTTCAGAGCCAACACGCAGTTGACAGTGGAGACCAGTGTGGATGCGCTTGAGTTGGACGAGGGGCAACAACTGGGGGTGTACCGTCTGGTGCAAGAGGCTTTCACCAACATTGCCAAACACGCCCATGCCACGCGGGTGCAGGTGCTGGT
This sequence comes from Rhodoferax fermentans, assembly GCF_002017865.1. Classification (NCBI taxonomy): domain Bacteria; kingdom Pseudomonadati; phylum Pseudomonadota; class Betaproteobacteria; order Burkholderiales; family Comamonadaceae; genus Rhodoferax; species Rhodoferax fermentans. Next base: position 2,606,018 of record NZ_MTJN01000002.1, read on the forward strand.
GAAAAACTACTGGAACCATGTTGAGGTGGTGGTGAGCGACGATGGTGTCGGTTTTGACGCCGGACAAACCAAACACGCGAGCCATGGTCTGTCGGGCATGCGCCAGCGCATGCACGCGCTGCAAGGTCGACTGGAACTCAGCTCCGTCCCCGGACAAGGGACCACCATCAAGGCCGTTTTGCCGCTGGGCTTGTCCGCTGCTGCGGATGTGTAGCGCGCTCTGGCGAGGTGAGCAGCGTCGCAAGAGACTCCCCGCCGCTCAAGGCAGAGGCGGTTGGCCACCAAGTAAAATAGACCTTTTTGTGAAGGTGCTTGCCCAGCTCGGGCAGATTGAGGTCAGGGTACGTGCTGCCACTGTGTTGTTGTGGTGCGCGCTCGGTCGGTTCCGAGCTCAGTGTGGTCCAGCTCGACCACGCTGCCCCGGCCTGGCGCGCCCGTCGCAAGCAGCCTCCCATGGATCCCATGCCTTCATCTCTGACCACCGCCTACCCGGCACCCAGCCAGCGTCTGCCCTTGGTGGATGCGTTCAAGGCGGTTGCCTCTCAGCTGATCGTCCTGCATCATCTGGCCTTTTATGGCCCGCTGTCGGATGGCGCCTATCTGTTGGCTCCCGATCTGGTGGCCTGGTTCAGCCAGGACGCCCGTATGGCGGTGCAGGTGTTTCTGGTGATTGCCGGTTTTCTGGCGGCGCGCAGCCTGGCGCCCGAGGCGGTGCTGGTCACCGCCAAGCCTTTGACCCAGCTGTGGCAGCGTTATGTGCGGGTGGCTTTGCCCTACATCGCCGCGCTGCTGGTGGCCATGGCCTGCACCCAACTGGCCGGCCACTGGATGCAGCACGACTCCTTGCCCGACCCGCCCACACTCTGGCAGTTTGTCAGCCATGTCCTGCTGCTGCAGAGTGTGCTAGACATGGATGCACTCTCGGCCGGGGTCTGGTATGTGGCGATTGATTTCCAGCTGTTTGCCTTGCTGCTGCTGCTGCTCTGGGCGGCCCGGCGCTGGCCCGACGCACCGTCCACACGGCGGCGCCGCCTGGCGCGGGCGCTGGTGTGGGGGCTGGGGTTGGCGTCCCTGTTTTACTTCAACCGCGATGCTGGCTGGGACAACTGGGCGCTGTACTTTTTTGGCGCCTACGGTCTGGGGGCTTTGGCGTACTGGTTTTGCCAACTGCCCTCGGGGCGGGCGCGGCGCTGGCGCATGCGGGCGTTGGTGCTGTTGACGCTGCTGGCGCTGGTGTTCGACTTTCGCGCCCGCATTGCGGTGGCGCTCACGGTGGCCGTGGTGCTGGCCTGGTCTTTGCGCAAGGGCTGGCTCTACAGCTGGCCACGCAGCCCGGTGCTGGCCTACCTGGGCAAAATTTCCTACTCGGTGTTTTTGCTGAATTTCCCGGTGGCGCTGGTGGTCAACGCCTGGTTCACACGGTATGGCTCGGACGATGTCTGGGTGCAGACGGCGGGCGTGCTGGTGGCCTGGCTGGCCTGCAACCTGGCGGGGGCGGCTTTTTACCATCTGGTGGAGCAAAAACTCAGTCGGCTGGGGCGACCCAAAACAGCTCGGGTCCTGCCTACCTGAGCCGAGGGCACTGTCTGGCGGCACCGAGCCTGAACGCCGTGGCAAGGTGTTTGACCCTCGTGACCCGAAGCACGGGCAAAATCAGCACATGCCCAAGCCGTCCGTCACCTCTGCCGCCGCGCCGCCGTCCAAGCCGCTGAGTGGCCCGCAGAAAGCCCTGCGCAAGCTGGGGTTGGATCGGCCGATCGACCTGGCACTGCATCTGCCGCTGCGTTACGAGGACGAGACCCGCCTGGTCAAGTTGCGCGATGTGCGTGAGGGGGAGTTGGCCCAAGTCGAAGGCACGGTGCGCCACAGCGAGGTCCGGATCACCGGCAGCCGCCAGCTGCTGGTGACGCTGGACGACGGCACCGGCACCTGCCTGCTGCGGTTTTTCACCTTTTACCCCTCGCAGCAAAAGGCCCTGGCGGTGGGCAACCAGATCCGGGTGCGCGGTGAAATCCGGGGTGGTTTTGCCGGGCTGACGATGATGCACCCGACTTTTAAAGCTGCCGGTGGGCCACTCGCCACCGCGCTGACGCCGGTGTACCCGACGGTGGCCGGTTTGCCCCAGGCCTACCTGCGCCGGGCCGTGGATGCCGGGCTGGCGCGTGCCGAGTTGGTCGACACCATTCCCTCGGTGTATTTGAGCCAAATTGGCCTGCAGCCCAAGTGGAATATGCGCCAATCGCTCTCATTTTTGCACCATCCGACGCCCGACGTGACGCTGGCCGCGCTGCAGGACCACAGCCACCCGGCCTGGCAACGGCTCAAGGCCGAGGAGTTGCTGGCGCAGCAGCTCTCGCAATTGCAGGCCAAACGCGAGCGCGCGGTATTGCGGGCACCCGCGCTGACAACGGACGATGCGCTTGCTGTGTCATCGCTCCCGCAGGGCGAAGACAGCGGCCCCCGCGCGCGCCAGCCGCTGTACGAGCGCCTGCTGGCCACCCTGCCGTTTGCGTTGACCGGCGCCCAGCGCCGCGTCTGCGAAGAAATCACCCACGACCTGCAGCAGACCGTGCCGATGCACCGCCTGTTGCAGGGGGACGTGGGTTCCGGCAAAACCGTGGTGGCGGCATTGGCGGCCGCAGTGTGTATCGACGCCGGTTGGCAGTGTGCGCTGATGGCCCCCACCGAAATTCTGGCGACACAACACTTTGCCAAGCTGGTGGGCTGGCTGCATCCGCTGGGTATCACCGTGGCCTGGCTCACCGGCAGCCAGAAGGCCAAGGAGCGGCGCGAGATGCTGGCGCTGATCGCCAGCGGCCAGGCGCAGCTGGTGGTGGGCACCCACGCGATCATCCAGGACAAGGTGCAATTCCACCGACTGGCGCTGGCCATCATCGACGAACAACATCGTTTTGGTGTGGCCCAGCGCCTGGCCCTGCGTGGCAAGCTGGTTGACGCACTGGAACCTCATCTTTTGATGATGACGGCTACGCCGATTCCGCGCACGCTGGCCATGAGTTATTACGCCGATCTGGACGTGTCTACCATTGACGAGTTACCTCCCGGGCGCACACCGATCATCACCAAAGTGGTCAACGACGCCCGCCGTGACGAGGTGGTGGCACGCATCCGGGGCCAGATTGCCGAGGGGCGGCAGATTTACTGGGTCTGCCCGTTGATCGAAGAGAGCGAGGCTCTGGACCTGCGCAACGCCACCGAGACCCATGCCCAGCTCAGCGCCGCGTTGCCCGGGGTGATGGTGGGCCTGCTGCATTCGCGCATGCCGGTGGCGGAGAAACGTGCGGTGATGAGCCTGTTCACCGGCGGCCAGATGGCAGTGCTGGTCAGCACCACGGTGATCGAGGTCGGCGTGGATGTGCCCAACGCCAGCCTGATGGTGATCGAACACGCCGAGCGTTTTGGCCTGAGCCAATTGCACCAACTGCGTGGCCGGGTTGGGCGTGGCGCGGCGGCCTCGGCCTGTGTGCTGCTGTATTCCACCGGCGATGCACCCCGCCTGAGTGAAACCGCCCGCGAACGGCTGCGTGCCATGGCCGAGAGCAACGACGGCTTCGAGATCGCCCGGCGCGACCTCGAGATCCGTGGCCCGGGTGAGTTCATGGGTGCGCGCCAGTCGGGTGCGGCGCTTTTACGATTTGCCGATGTGGTGGCCGACGCGGGCCTGTTGGCCTGGGCACGCGAGCTGGCGCCTGTGATGCTGGACCAGCACCCAGCACTGGCCCAGCAGCATGTGTTGCGTTGGCTCGGTGGCAAGGCCGAGTTTCTGAAGGCCTGAGTGCGGGCCGCCCTGCCTGTTGATCCAGCCCAAAAGCCAGCGACCATTCTGATAAGACAATAGCCCCATGACCCTGACCGAACTCAAATACATCGTGGCGGTGGCGCGTGAGCGCCACTTTGGCAAAGCCGCCGAGGCCTGTTATGTGTCGCAACCGACCCTGTCGGTGGCGGTGAAGAAGCTCGAAGAAGAACTGGATGTGAAGCTGTTTGAGCGCAGCGCCAACGAAGTGTCGGTCACCGCGCTCGGTGAGGCCATCGTGCGCCAGGCGCAAAGTGTGCTGGAGCAGGCCGCCGCGATCAAGGAGATCGCCAAACGTGGCAAAAACCCGCTGGCCGGGGCGCTGACCCTTGGGGTGATCTACACCATCAGCCCCTATTTGTTGCCTGGGCTGGTGCGCCAGGTGATCGAACACACGCCCGAGATGCCGCTGATGCTGCAGGAGAACTTCACCGTCAAGCTGCTAGAGATGTTGCGCACCGGTGAAATTGACTGCGCCATCCTGGCCGAGCCCTTTCCCGATGCCGGACTGGCGCTGGCGCCGCTGTATGACGAGCCTTTCATGGCGGCGGTGCCGACCCACCACCCGCTGGCCAGCCAGGACTCGGTGACCAGTGAGCAGCTCAAGAGCGAAACCATGCTGCTGCTGGGCGCAGGCCATTGTTTTCGCGACCATGTGCTGGAGGTCTGCCCCGAGTTCGCGCGTTTTTCGGCCAATGCCGAGGGCATCCGCAAAAGTTTTGAGGGCTCCTCGCTGGAAACCATCAAACACATGGTGGCGGCTGGCATGGGAGTCACCCTGGTGCCCCGCTTGAGTGTGCCGAAAGAGGCACTTGAGTCGACCTCCAAGCGCAAACGTGACGAGGAGCCGTTCATCAAATACCTGCCGTTCGAGGGAGACGCGCCCACCCGCCGGGTGGTGCTGGCCTGGCGGCGCAGCTTCACCCGCTACGAGGCGATTGCCGCGCTGCGCAACGCGATTTATGCATGCGAATTGCCCGGTGTGCGCCGTCTTTCCTGAGCTAATAGCTATCAATAGTGAATCAATCTGGAGTGGAGTTCATGGTCGCGTGTCAACCAGCCGTGCTGGCAGAGGTCCCCAAGCTGGGGCGGTATGTGTTTTTTTCGGTGGCGTCGGTGTCGGTCGATCTGGTCCGCAGTGCCCTGACCCGGCTGGCCGCGCTGGCCGACGGCACGCAGGTGCTGGTTGGCCTGGGGCCGGAGCTGGTGCAGTTGCTGGGGGCCGAGGTGCCGGGGTTGCGTGCCTTCACCGCTTTGTCCGGCCCGGGCGTGCTTGTGCCAGCCACGCCCAGCGCCCTGTGTTGCTGGCTGCGTGGTGATGACCTGGGCGACCTGATGCACCTGACCCGGCGCCTGCAGCAGGCGCTGGCGCCGGGTTTGACGCTTGATCAGGTGATCGATGGTTTTCGCCACGGACTGGGGCCACAAGGCCACGGGCTGGATTTGACGGGGTATGAGGACGGCCTGGAAAACCCGGTGGACGATGCGGCACTAGAAGCGGCATTGGTACAGGGCGCTGGGCCAGGGCTCGATGGCAGCAGTTTCATGGTGGTGCAGCAATGGCGGCACAACCTGGATGCCTTTGAGGCGATGAGCCCCGAGCAGCAGGACCACACGGTAGGGCGCCGTCGCAGCGACAGTGAGGAGCTGGATGACGCCCCCGAATCTGCCCACGTCAAACGCACGGCTCAGGAGAGTTTTTCACCCGAGGCCTTTGTGCTGCGCCGCTCGATGCCCTGGGTCCAGGGTGAGCAGGCCGGGCTGGTGTTTGTGGCGTTTGGCCGCTCGTTTGACGCGTTTGAGGCCCAGATGCGGCGCATGGCGGGGCTCGACGATGGTCTGGTGGATGCGATGTTTGCCATTTCACGCCCCGTGACTGGCGCCCATTTCTGGTGCCCGCCGGTGTTGGGTGGCCGTCTGGATTTGCGGCAAGTGGGTTTGTGAGGGGCGCAGCGTGAGTGTCTGGCAGAAGAAATTGGGCTTGTATCTGGATCTGATCCGCTGGAGCCGCCCGGCTGGTTGGCTGTTGCTGCTGTGGCCGACGCTGGCTGCGCTGTGGTTGGCGGCAGGTGGTTTTCCGGGCTGGCATTTGCTGGCCGTGTTTGTGCTGGGCACGGTGCTGATGCGCAGCGCGGGGTGTTGTGTCAACGATGTGGCCGACCGCGAGTTTGACCGCCACGTCAAACGCACCGCACAACGCCCGGTCACCAGCGGGGTGCTCTCGGTGAAAGAGGCGTTGGGCGTGGGAGCGGTGCTGGCGCTGCTGTCGTTTGCGCTGGTGTTGACCACCAACCGCCTCACGGTGCTGCTGTCATTTGCGGCTCTGGCGGTGACGCTGATCTACCCCTTTGCCAAGCGCTGGGTATCGATGCCACAGGCTGTGCTGGGTCTGGCGTTCAGCATGGGCATTCCGATGGCCTTTGCCGCAGTGCAGGGCGAGGTGCCGCCGCTGGCCTGGTGGCTGATGCTGGGCAACCTGTTCTGGGTGTTGGCCTATGACACCGAATATGCCATGGTCGACCGCGACGACGACTTGAAGATTGGCATCAAAACCTCGGCCATCACCCTGGGCCGCCTGGATGTACCGGCGGTGCTGCTGTTTTACCTGCTATTTATAGGAATTTGGCATCTGGCCCTTATGCATAAAGGGCTGGGTGCTATTTATTTGGTGGCAATGGGTGTGGCCCTGGTGCAAGTCGCCTGGCACTACAGCCTGATCCGCCACCGCAGCCGTGAGGGGTGTTTCAAGGCCTTTCGGATCAACCATTGGCTGGGGTTTGCGGTGTTTGCCGGCATTGCGGCTGGCTACGCCGTGTGATGACGCCCCATGCTCCCAACCTCGCCGGGTCTCACCAGGCGGTTCAGGCCCAAGTTGTTGGCCTGATGCAAAACCACATCACAAGCTTTTGGAGTGTCTATGTCAGACAGTGAAAAGAGCCCGTTCAAGGGCAAGACGGGCTTGAGCCGTATCGTGAACGCCGCGACCTATTCCCTCCAAGGGTTGCAAGCCGCCTGGGCCGACGAGGCCGCCTTTCGGCAGGTGTGCCTGTTGGCGCTGGTCGGCTTGGTCGTGATGGCCTGGTTGCCCCTGTCAGCCCATGACCGGGTGCTGATTGTGTTTGCCCATGTGTTCAGCATCGTAGTGGAACTCATCAACTCGGCCATCGAAGCCGCGGTGGATCACACCTCGCTCAAAGTTCACCCGATGGCCAAGCGCGCCAAAGACTTGGGCAGCGCCGCCCAGCTGGTCAGCCTGCTCAACATGGCGGCCATCTGGCTGATTGTGCTGCTGGGGTGAGCTCAGGCGGGGGTGGTGCGACGGCAGCGGAGGTCAATGCCAGCCTCACCAGTCGCTTGTTGTCGCCGAAGCACCTCAGCCGCTAAGGCGCTGAGGTTGCCAGCGGCGGGTGACCCGCCCGGGTTCAGGCAGCGCCAAATTCAGCGCCCAGCTTTTTGGCGCGTTCGCGGGCGGCGTACATGGCATCAATGAACAAGGCGCGCACGTCGTTGTCTTCCATGCTGGAAATGGCTGCAAACGTGGTGCCCCCCTTGGATGTGACACGTTGGCGCAGCACCTGGGGGCTGTCTGCCGAGGTTTGGGCCAGATCGCTGGCACCGGCAAACGTGGCGACTGCCAGGTGCTCGGCCTGTTCCCGGCTCAGCCCCATCTCGGTGCCCGCCATGGTCATGGCTTCCATGAAATAGAACACATAGGCCGGACCGGAACCGGACAGGGCGGTGACCACGTCGAGTTTGTCTTCGGTATCCAGCCAGAGAAACTCACCCGTGCTTGCCATCACCCGTTCCACCTGCGCACGGTCTTCAGCGCTGGCGCCCGCGCGGGCAAACAAGCCGCTGATGCCTTTGCCAATCAGCGCGGGTGTATTGGGCATGGCACGCACCACGCGCTGGGTGCCCAGCCAGGCGGCCATGCTGTCCGTGGGGATGCCCGCAGCCACGCTCAGATGCAAGGCGTTGCCGGTGAAAGGGCCAGCCGCCACGGCGGCGTCCTTGAACGCCTGGGGTTTGATCGCCCACACCACGAGGGAAGCTGTGGCCAGACTCGGGTTGGCCTGAGCCTGGGCGGTGATGCCAAAACTGCTGCTGAGTTGCTGACGTGCCTCCTCTGACGGCTCCACCACGTCGATGTCCTGCGGTGAAACGCCCTGTTTGATCAGACCGCCGATGATGGCGCTGGCCATGTTGCCGCCACCGATAAATGCAATGCGCTCGCTCATAAATATAGGCGGTGACAGGACCGCTGCTTGATTGTGGAAAACAACGAGTCTAATCAATTGGGCTTACACATTTCCTTCGGCGGTGAGGCAGGCAAGAGGCTAAAAAAAGAGGTGTTTTGGGGCTGTCATCCAACGCGAGGCCGGCTGCTTGCACGGTTGGAAACACGATGTCGCCAACGCTGACCTGCTTAGAGTTGGCGCTCTGACGGCTGCAGTGAATGGTCTGGTCGCTGGGGTGGCGTGCTCAGAGCTAACTTGGACGCCTGTCTGGTCTATGCGGTGCGCGGTTGTTGCGCTCTGGTCGAACTTCCGCGCGCGGCAAAACCAACAGGGTAGGGTTGCAGAGGTACCGAAGATAGCGCGCATCGCTGCATTGGGGGGGAAAGCGCAGGTGATCGGTGCGAGGCTTGCTTGTCTCGTGCCGCTGTCTTTGATTTCGACTTGACGGCGCCCAAGGCCTGGGCTGCATGCAGAAATCCGCCGCCCACGTGATGTGGATAGATGTTCTGGCGGGCTGTTCCTACCCCTTTGTTGTAAATCTCAAAAAAGTTTTGACCGGCTTATCTTTTTGATGCATAATACGTGGCTTCGCTTGAAAAAGTATGAAGTGTCTGCCCAAAGCTGACGGTGTGAGTGGTTCACGCCGAGTGCAACGGGCCCAAGACTGACTGGAAAGCGGCTTGCATTGTGCAGGCTCAGGTTTCTGGTGCAAGTTGGGAATAAACAAATGATCCAAACCGAATCTCGACTCGAAGTCGCCGACAACACCGGCGCGAAGTCCGTTCTGTGCATTAAGGTGCTGGGCGGATCCAAGCGTCGCTACGCCAGCGTTGGCGACATTATCAAAGTGAGCATCAAAGAAGCTGCTCCACGTGGGCGCGTCAAGAAGGGCGATGTCTACAGTGCTGTGGTGGTGCGCACTGCCAAGGGTATCCGTCGTAGCGATGGCTCTTTGGTGAAATTTGATGGCAATGCGGCAGTGTTGCTGAATGCCAAGCTGGAGCCTATTGGCACCCGTATCTTTGGGCCGGTGACCCGTGAACTGCGTACTGAAAAGTTCATGAAGATCGTGTCCTTGGCTCCTGAAGTTTTGTAAGGACTCCTCATGAACAAAATTCGCAAAGGCGACGATGTCATCGTGTTGACGGGTCGTGACAAGGGTAAGCGCGGCAAGGTAACGCTGCGCAGTGATGACTCTCACCTGGTGGTTGAGGGTGTCAATGTGGTTAAAAAACATGCTAAGCCCAATCCCATGAAGGGTGAGGCGGGTGGTATTGTTGAAAAGACCATGCCGATTCACCAGTCCAATGTTGCTATTTTTAATGCAGCAACTGGCAAGGCTGATCGGGTTGGTGTCAAGTTGCAGGCTGACGGCAAACATGTTCGTGTTTACAAGTCAAGCGGCGAAGAAATCAAGGTGGCATGAACATGGCTCGTTTGCAAGAACTCTATCGGGAAAAGCTGGCTCCTGAGTTGATGGCCAAATATGGCTACAAGTCGCCAATGGAAGTGCCTCGTCTCACCAAGATCACCTTGAATATGGGTGTCAGTGAAGCGGTTGCTGACAAGAAGGTGATGGATCATGCTGTGGGTGATTTGACCAAGATTGCCGGTCAGAAACCTGTGGTGACGATGTCCAAGAAGGCTATTGCTGGCTTCAAGATTCGTGAAAACCAAGCGATTGGTTGTATGGTGACCCTGCGTGGCGCCCAAATGTACGAGTTCCTGGATCGTTTTGTGACTGTGGCTTTGCCGCGGGTTCGCGATTTCCGTGGTATCTCGGGTCGTTCTTTTGATGGCCGTGGTAACTACAACATCGGCGTGAAAGAGCAAATCATTTTTCCTGAAATTGAGTACGACAAGGTGGATGCCCTGCGAGGTCTCAATATCAGTATCACAACAACGGCCAAAACCGATGATGAGTGCAAGGCGCTGCTCGCAGGTTTCCGTTTCCCCTTCAAGAACTGAGGTGATCTGTGGCTAAGATGGCTTTAATCGAGCGTGAGCTCAAAAGAGACAAACTGGTTGCCAAGTACGCAAAAAAACATGCGGAATTGAAGGCGATATCCAACGATGCTAAGCGCACCGATGAAGAGCGCGCTGCTGCCCGCTTGGGTCTGCAAATGTTGCCCCGTAATGCCAATCCGACTCGTCAGCGTAACCGTTGTGCGATCACTGGTCGCCCACGTGGAACCTTTGCGCAGTTTGGTTTGGCTCGGGCCAAAATTCGTGAAATGGCTTTTGCTGGAGAAATCCCCGGCATGGTCAAGGCCAGCTGGTAAGCGGCAGGAGACATAGATATGAGTATGAGTGATCCTATTGCCGACCTGTTGACGCGCATTCGCAATGCGCAGATGGTTGCCAAGACTTCTGTTCGCGTGCCTTCTTCCAAGGTGAAAGTAGCGATTGCCCAAGTTCTGAAGGACGAAGGGTATATCGACGACTTCAAGATCAATGCGGTTGACGGTAAGCAAGAGCTTGAAATTGCTTTGAAGTATTACGCTGGTCGCCCGGTTATTGAGCGTATTGAGCGTGTCAGTCGCCCTGGTTTGCGTGTCTACCGCGGTAGCGATGCGATTCCACAAGTGCAAAACGGCCTGGGTGTAGCGATTGTCACAACGCCCAAGGGCGTGATGACCGATCGCAAAGCCCGCGCTACCGGTGTCGGTGGTGAAGTGCTTTGCTACGTCGCCTGATGCGTGACATTTAGGAGTAACAGAACATGTCTCGTATTGGAAAAATGCCGGTTGCCATTCCTGCTGGGGTGGAAGTGGTTTTGTCTGAGACGCAAGTGAGCGTCAAGGGTGCAGGTGGTTTGTTGTCTTTGACTCAAAACAGCCTGGTCAAAGTGGTTAGCGAAGGTGGCAAGGTCAGTTTTACGGCTGCCAACGACTCTCGTGAAGCGGATGCCATGTCCGGTACCTATCGCCAGTTGGTTAACAACATGGTGGTTGGTGTCAGCAAGGGTTTTGAGAAGAAATTGACTTTGTTGGGTGTGGGTTACAAGGCGCAAGCTCAAGGTAACAAGCTCAATCTGGTGGTGGGTTATTCACACCCTGTCAACAAAGACATGCCTCAAGGCATTTCTGTGGCCACACCGACACCGACTGAAATCGTGATCAAGGGTGCTGATCGTCAGCGCGTTGGTCAGGTTGCTGCTGAAATTCGTGCCATTCGGCCGCCTGAGCCATACAAGGGCAAGGGCATCCGTTATGCGGATGAAAAAGTCGCAATCAAAGAAACGAAGAAGAAATAAGGAGCCGCACTATGTTGACCAAAAAAGAACAGCGTCTTCGCAGAGCTCGTCAGACCCGAATCAGGATTGCCAACCAGGGTGTGGCTCGCTTGACAGTCAATCGCACCAATTTGCACATTTATGCCAGCGTGATTTCTGGCGATGGCTCCAAAGTTTTGGCGACTGCATCTACGGCCGAAGCCGAAGTGCGCCAGTCTTTGGGTGCATCGGGCAAAGGTGGCAACGTGGCTGCGGCTCAAATCATCGGCAAGCGTGTGGCAGAAAAAGCCAAGGCAGCCGGTATTGAGAAGGTGGCATTTGATCGGGCGGGATTTGCGTACCATGGCCGCGTCAAAGCGCTGGCAGATGCAGCACGTGAAGCTGGCTTGCAGTTCTAAGCAGATCGGAAATTAAGATGGCTAAAGTACAAGCGAAGATGCAGGGTAAGGCTGAGGGTCCTGAGGACGGTTTGCGCGAAAAAATGATCGCGATCAACCGTGTGACCAAAGTTGTCAAGGGTGGTCGTATTCTTGGCTTTGCAGCACTGACTGTTGTTGGCGACGGTGATGGCACCGTTGGTATGGGCAAGGGCAAATCGAAAGAAGTGCCAGCAGCTGTCCAGAAGGCAATGGAAGAAGCCCGGCGCAACATGACGAAAGTCTCGTTGAAGAACGGTTCGATTCATCACAAAGTGATGGGTCAGCACGGTGCCGCGTCTGTGATGATGGCACCTGCGCCTAAGGGTACTGGCATTATTGCTGGTGGTCCTATGCGTGCGGTGTTTGAAGTGGTTGGTATCACTGACATCGTTGCAAAGAGCCACGGTTCTAGCAATCCTTACAACATGGTTCGTGCAACGCTCGACGCCCTGTCGCACGCAACAACACCGTCGGTGGTGGCAGCAAAACGCGGCAAGACCATCGAAGAGCTGTTCGCTTGATTGGAGAATCCAGATGACCACCGAAAAAAAAGTAACAGTTCAACTGGTGCGTAGCCCAATCGGCTGTGCAGCATCCCACCGAGCAACCGTTCGCGGTTTGGGTCTGCGCAAGATGCGTAGCACCAGCGAATTGGTTGATACGCCTGAAGTGCGTGGCATGATTAACAAGATCAGTTATCTGGTCAAGGTGCTCTAAGAGGTTCATGATGGAATTGAATGGCATTAAGCCCGCTGATGGCGCTAAACATTACAAGCGGCGCGTTGGTCGTGGTATCGGGTCCGGCCTGGGTAAAACCGCTGGTCGCGGGCACAAAGGTCAAAAGTCTCGTGCTGGTGGTTACCACAAAGTCGGCTTTGAAGGCGGTCAGATGCCTATGCAACGCCGTTTGCCAAAGCGTGGCTTCAAGTCTGCTTTGCTGAAATTCAACGCCGAAGTTACCTTGTCCGCACTGAACATGCTGGATGCTACCGAAGTGAACTTGGTGGTGCTCAAGCAAGCTGGTTTGGTTGGCGAACTTGCCAAAGTGGTCAAGGTTATCAAAACTGGCGAGTTGACGAAAGCGGTCAAACTGACGGGTATTGGTGCGACTGCTGCGGCAAAAGTTGCTATCGAAGCCGCCGGCGGCTCCTTGGTTTAATTCGTATTCGAGATAACTGCACGTGGCAACGAGTTCGGCATCCTTAGCTAAAACAGATAAGTACGGCGATTTGCGTCGCCGTCTTATATTTTTGTTGCTGGCATTGGTGGTTTACCGTGTCGGCGCACATATTCCTGTGCCTGGCATTGATGCTGCGCAGTTGCAACAGTTCTTCAACGGTCAACAGGGTGGCATCCTGGGCATGTTCAACATGTTCTCGGGTGGCGCTTTGTCCAGGTTCACGATATTCGCGCTGGGTATCATGCCCTATATCTCTGCATCGATCATTATGCAGCTGATGGGATATGTGTTGCCGGCGTTTGAGCAGCTTAAAAAAGAAGGTGAAGCCGGTCGGCGCAAGATCACGCAATATACCCGCTACGGCACACTTGGTTTGGCATTGTTCCAGTCCTTAGGTATTGCCGTTGCCTTGGAAAGTTCCGCGGGCTTGGTGATTTCTCCGGGCTTTGGTTTCCGTGTCACCGCAGTTGTGACATTGACCGCTGGTACCCTATTTTTGATGTGGCTTGGCGAGCAAATCACCGAGCGTGGTTTGGGAAATGGCATATCCATTTTGATTTTTGGCGGGATTGCTGCAGGGTTACCAAACGCCATCGGTGGATTGTTGGAGCTGGTTAGGACTGGCGCGATGAGCATCATCGTGTCCTTGTTCATCATCGTTCTCGTTGCTCTCGTGACTTACTTTGTGGTTTTTGTCGAACGGGGCCAGAGAAAGATTCTTGTGAACTACGCTAGGCGTCAGGTCGGTAACAAGGTATATGGTGGTCAATCTTCCCATTTGCCTTTGAAGCTGAATATGGCTGGTGTTATTCCTCCTATTTTTGCCTCCTCAATTATTTTGTTGCCAGCGACTATTGCGGGTTGGTTCAGTTCAGGTGAGTCAATGCGCTGGCTGAAGGACATTGCGGGTTCTTTGTCTCCAGGTCAGCCTGTGTACGTGATGTTTTATGCGGCAGCGATTATATTTTTCTGCTTTTTCTACACTGCTCTGGTCTTCAACAGCAAAGAAACGGCCGAAAACTTGAAGAAGAGTGGTGCGTTTGTTCCTGGCATTCGTCCTGGTGAGAATACCGCCAAGTACATCGACAAGATTCTGCTGCGCTTGACATTTGTTGGTGCGATCTACATCACACTTGTTTGTTTGTTGCCGGAATTTTTAATTTTGAAGTACAACGTGCCATTCTATTTTGGTGGTACTTCGCTGTTAATTATTGTTGTTGTGACTATGGATTTCATGGCGCAAGTTCAAAATTACTTGATGTCACAGCAATACGAATCTTTATTAAAGAAGGCTAATTTCAAGGCTTCTTGAAATGTTGATTTATGGCAAAAGACGATGTTATTCAAATGCAAGGGGAGATCGTTGAGAATCTTCCAAATGCAACCTTCAGAGTGAAATTGGAAAATGGCCACGTTGTGCTCGGTCATATCTCCGGGAAAATGAGGATGCACTACATCAGGATTTTGCCTGGGGACAAGGTCACGGTTGAATTGACACCCTATGACTTAACCAGGGCAAGGATAGTCTTTAGAGCCAAGTAACAAGTTATTGTTTGGAATTGTTTAGGAGAATGAAATGAAGGTTTCGGCTTCGGTTAAGAAAATTTGCCGTAACTGCAAGATTATTCGGCGCAAAGGTGTTGTTCGCGTGATCTGTACAGATCCTCGCCACAAACAGCGTCAGGGTTAATTGCAAGAGTTATAGAGGAACAAAATGGCACGTATCGCTGGTATTAATATTCCGCCGCAAAAGCACTCTGAAATTGGCTTGACCGCCATCTTCGGAGTTGGTCGGAGTCGCGCACGCAAGATCTGTGAAGCTTGTGGTATTGATTACTCCAAGAAGATCAAAGATCTGACGGATGCAGAACTCGAAAAATTGCGCGATGAGGTCGGCAAGTTTACGATCGAGGGTGATTTGCGCCGTGAAACAACCATGAACATCAAGCGTTTGATGGACATCGGCTGTTACAGGGGCTTTCGCCATCGCCGCGGGCTGCCATTGCGTGGTCAACGTACCCGCACGAATGCGCGTACGCGTAAAGGGCCGCGTAAAGCCGCTGCGTCCCTCAAAAAATGACATTGACTGAAAGATAACTATGGCAAAAGCACCCGCCAATAACGCAGCACAACGTGTCCGCAAGAAAATCCGCAAGAATGTTGCTGATGGTATTGCACACGTCCACGCGTCATTCAACAACACCATCATCACTATCACTGACAGACAAGGCAACTCATTGTCTTGGGCGTCATCCGGTGGTCAGGGTTTTAAAGGCTCACGCAAGTCGACACCATTTGCGGCTCAAGTTGCTTCTGAAGTTGCTGGCAGGGCTGCGATTGAACAGGGCATTAAGAACCTTGATGTCGAAATCAAGGGTCCTGGTCCAGGACGCGAGTCTTCTGTCCGAGCGCTCGCTGCTCTCGGTATCCGTATCAATATGATTGCAGACGTTACACCGGTGCCGCACAACGGTTGCCGTCCTCAAAAACGTCGTCGTATCTAGTTTTTTCAACCAAGCCCACCGCCACGGTTCTGCCGTGGCTCCCGCTTTTTTGCGGTAGCTGATTTAAAGGATTTCAAGTGGCACGTTACTTAGGCCCCAAAGCCAAACTCTCACGCCGTGAAGGCACCGATCTGTTCTTGAAGAGCGCACGTCGCTCCATTGGGGACAAGGCAAAATTTGATTCCAAGCCAGGCCAGCATGGGAGGACTTCCGGCGCTCGTACGTCTGATTTCGGTCTGCAACTGCGCGAAAAGCAAAAAGTCAAACGCATGTATGGTGTGCTGGAGAAGCAGTTCCGTCGTTATTTTGAGGAAGCGGACCGTCGCAAAGGCAACACGGGTTCAAACCTGTTGTTCCTGTTGGAAACCCGCTTGGACAACGTCGTCTATCGCATGGGCTTCGGATCCACACGTGCTGAGGCACGTCAATTGGTCTCCCACAAAGCTGTTCTTGTCAATGGCAAGTCTGTCAACATCCCGTCTTACATGGTGAAGGTTGGTGATGTGTTGTCTATTCGTGAAAAGTCAGCCAAGCAGAACCGTATTGTTGAGGCTTTGCAGTTGGCCCAACAAGTTGGCATGCCCGCGTGGGTTGATGTCAATGCAGACAAGGCACAAGGCGTTTTCAAGGGCATCCCAGACCGTGACCAGTTCGCGGCCGATGTGAATGAATCTTTGATCGTTGAACTGTATTCACGTTAAGCCGAGTCAGTTACAGGTTTGAGATAAAGGCCTATCCCAGGCCTTTGATCGTCTAGTCAGCCTTACCGATGTAACGAGTCGGGGGTATTGAGAGGAAAATTCATGCAAAGTAGTTTGTTAAAGCCAAAAGCAGTTCAAGTTGAGCAACTGTCGGCGCACCGGGCAAAAGTGGTGCTTGAGCCTTTTGAGCGCGGCTACGGCCATACTTTGGGTAATGCGTTGCGTCGGGTGCTGTTGTCCTCTATGCCAGGTTACGCGCCAACCGAAGTGACCATCGCCGGTGTGTTGCACGAATACTCTTCTATCGACGGCGTTCATGAGGATGTTGTCAACATCCTTTTGAATCTGAAGGGTGTGGTCTTCAAGTTGCACAACCGCGATGAGGTGACACTCAGTTTGCGCAAAGACAGTGAAGGGGTTGTCTCAGCTGGAGACATTCAGACGCCCCATGACGTTGAAATCGTCAACCCTGAACATGTGATCGCCAACTTGGCCGCCGGCGGTAAGCTGGATATGCAGATCAAGGTTGAAAAAGGCCGCGGCTATGTTCCTGGCACCTTGCGCCGCCACGGTGATGAGTCTTCCAAGTCCATCGGGCGTATTGTTTTGGACGCGTCCTTCTCCCCGGTTCGTCGCGTGAGTTACACCGTGGAAAGCGCTCGTGTTGAGCAGCGTACCGATCTCGACAAGTTGATTCTCGACATTGAAACCAATGGCGCAATTTCTGCCGAAGATGCCGTGCGTGCGTCAGCAAAAATTCTTGTTGAGCAATTGGCTGTGTTCGCACAGCTGGAAGGTGGCGACATTGATGCCATCGTCTCCCCGTCTTCTCGGGGTAATGCCCAGTTTGACCCGGTGTTGTTGCGCCCGGTTGATGAGTTGGAGTTGACGGTTCGTTCAGCCAACTGCCTCAAAGCAGAGAATATTTACTATATTGGTGATTTGATTCAACGCACTGAAAATGAGTTGTTGAAGACACCGAACTTGGGACGTAAGTCTCTGAATGAAATCAAGGAAGTTTTGGCATCTCGTGGCTTGACCCTGGGAATGAAACTTGAAAGCTGGCCTCCAGCCGCACTTGAAAAGCGTTGATTTAAAACGCCTCGGGCAGTACCTGATACGGCTGCTTGTTAAATAAACTAAGGAAATTACCATGCGTCACGGACTCGGACTTCGTAAACTAAACCGCACCTCTTCACATCGCTTGGCCATGTTGCGCAACATGATGAATTCGCTCATCGAGCATGAAGTCATCAAGACCACGGTGCCTAAGGCCAAAGAACTTCGTCGCGTTGTTGAGCCGATGATCACGCTGGCCAAAGAAGCCACCGTTGCCAATCGTCGCTTGGCTTTTGATCGTTTGCGTGATCGTGACAGCGTTGTTAAGCTCTTCAATGAACTTGGGCCACGCTTCAAGGCGCGTCCAGGCGGTTACACCCGTATCTTGAAGATGGGTTACCGCGTCGGTGACAACGCTCCTATGGCGTTGGTTGAATTGGTTGACCGCCCAGCAGCAATTGAGCCGACTGAAGCCGCAGAATAGGTTATAATATAAAGCTACCGCGCGATGGAGCAGTCTGGTAGCTCGTTGGGCTCATAACCCAAAGGTCGGAGGTTCAAATCCTTCTCGCGCAACCAATCAAATCAAGCACTTAGCTTGTATCAAAAGCCCGCTTTATGCGGGCTTTTTGCTTTGTGCCAAATTCGTGCCCAAGTGGTGCCCGCTCTGTGCCCATGTGTTATTTAGCGTTGACAAGTTGACCATTGGGTTTTTGTCCACGAACAAATTGCATTTTTTCCTGTCGTGCGTGTTTCCCAAGCTGCGCTATTAGATTTGCGACTTGACGATTGCCCGTATCTAGTTAATTTGTAACCGAATTGACGTAGCAAATTTCCGTTGACGACCCAAAGCGGTCTTCGATCAACCCAGATTCATTACCGGATAGCGGACATTAAGATTTGGCCCGCCTGGCGGGTACTATGGATATCTGAATAATAGGGAGCGCGGCATGTACCAACTGCTAATGACCGGCTACATGGGCTGGACCGAGACCCGTGGAACGATGAATCGCACACGTGTGTTTGAATACACCGCCGACACTCTGAAGGAGCGATTCGAGCCGGGTGGCGTGATGGGCACACTTGACGTTGCTGGCGTGCGTGGCATCCCGGCGCTGTTCGCCGGTGAAACCTACGGAGACCAACCACAGTTCGTGCGCCTGGGGTCGATCACGAACGTGACTACCGTCGGCAATGACTACCAAGTCGAGTACGTCTACGACGCGGATGTGCCGCCAATCACGCAAGCTCGCCTGATTCAACTTGCGCCTGAACTCGCCATCGAGGACTAGGAGTTCAGCCGCAACCACTGGGCTATCAAGGACGTGGACCTGTACCGCGTGCTTCTGAAGAGCGGCATCAAGCCACCACCGCGCGAGCCGACCGTGTTCCAACTGGCCCCACCGCCGATTGACGAGCATCTCATCTCTGTGATGATGCCCTTCGCCGCCAACTTCGCGGGTGTCTACACCGCGATACAAGGTGTCGCTGCCGAGCTTGGCATGACCTGCCAGCGTGCCGACGACATCTGGATTCACACACACATCATTCAAGACGTCGTCTCGCTGATCAGCAAGGCCAAGGTGGTTATCTGCGATTTGAGCGGCAGGAATCCCAACGTCTTCTACGAGGCGGGTATCGCGCACGCCATCGGTGCGGAGGTCATCCTAATCAGTCAGCACCAAACTGATGTGCCATTCGACCTCCAACACATCCGCTACATCAATTACCTGCCCAATGCGGAAGGGATCGTTGCGCTAGCAGCCAATCTGAAGCGCCGCCTGCAAACAGTGACCGGACGTTCGTGAGCGGCCTCTCCTGGCCCGGACTTGTCGCGGCTGCCGACCCATAACTGTCTTCGCGTCTGTCGATTTCAACGCCGGTAAGCCGACATCCGCAGATCGGTGCAATCGCAGTCTCAATGACTGATTGCCGGAAACCCAGTTTTTAAAGCGGGCACCGGCCATCGACCAGGTCCCGACATTGGGCGAGTTGCCCATTTCAGTCATTGAGCAAACAATACTCCCTATACCGGTCGTTCAGAACACTCACTCATGCTAACGAGCAACGTATTTGCGGAACAACACCGAGAGTTGTTGTTCCGTTCATTGCGAGTCACAATTGAGCGAAACGGGAGGACATCCATGACAGGGGAGCCAAGTCGATCGGCTGCAGCCGACTCAAATAGGGATGGTGCTGTTCCGAACGAACCGCAACGGATAGTTCGAATACAGATAAGTACCGCCTTAAAACTAAACCTCGCAGCCTTTCAGAACGCGGTGCCCGCGTTGCATGAACTGGTCATTGTCAATGAGACACCGTTTCCGATAAGCGAGTTGACCGTTCATATGGTCTCCGAGCCGCCGTTCCTAAAGCCGCGCGTCTGGAACGTGGAATCGGTGGGCGCGGGCGAGAGCTATCACCTTCGTGACCTAGACGTGCAGCTGGATGGGGCCCTCCTTTCTCGCTTGACGGAAGCTGAATCAGCTTCGCTGCATTTCGAACTGCGCAGTCGCAAGCAATCAGATGAAGTTCTTGCAAGGAACGATTCCGCCGTAGAACTTTTGGCTCGGAATCAATGGGGCGGCATAGGTCATTTGCCAGAAATGGTAGCGGCGTTCGTACAGCCAAACGACCAGGCAATCGACCGGTTGCTCAAAGGTGCCGCCTTGGCATTGCAGACGGGAGGAAAGTCGGGATCGATCGATGGCTACACCCATGGCTCGAAACGGGCATGGGAGCTGGCATCGGGTATCTGGGCCACTGTGCTTCAGCGCAAGCTCAACTACGCGCTACCGCCAGCCAGTTTTGAACACACGGGGCAGAAGGTTCGTAGTCCTTCTCAGGTGCTCGACGGCGGCTTGGCCACATGCCTTGATCTTGCGCTGCTGTTTGCAGCTTGCCTGGAGCAGGCTCACCTCAACCCCTTGCTGGTATTCACCCGTGGTCACGCATTTGTCGGTGTGTGGCTTCGGAACGAAGAGTTTTCTACCTCTGTGGTCGATGACATCACAGCGGTGAGAAAGCGCTTGAAGCTGCAGGAGATGTTGGTCTTCGAAACAACTCTCGCGGCTCAGGGACAAGCTGTAAGTTTCAGCCAGGCCATCGCCAACGCAAACCGTCAGTTGTCAGAAGAGGAGGAAGACAAGTTTGAATTGGTCATCGACGTCAAGCGCGCGCGCATGTCGAGGATCAAGCCGCTGGCTCAGGCGCACGCTGTCGCAGAGGCAGCACCAGTTGAGGTGGAACCAGAGGGAACGATCGGCATTGAAGATGCCCCGGACCTCACCGACGAGACCATCACCGATACGCCGACATCTGAACTCGATCCCAAAGACAGACTGGCCCGGTGGCAACGCAAGCTGCTCGATCTCTCGCTGCGAAACGCACTGCTGAATTTCAAGCCGGGAAAGAAGGCCTTGCTGCTGGACGTGGCTGCCCCCTATCTTGAAGATGCGCTGGCAGAAGGGCAAACCATCAAGCTACTTCCCAGCCCAGCACTAATGCAGGGCCAAGATCCTCGTAGCCAGCAACTACATGAAGCCAGAAGCCTTGAAGACCTTCGCAAGGCGCATGCGGCCGATGCGCTACAACGCCGCGAGGTGTTCATCCGGTTGGAACAACAGGAGCTGGAAAACCGTCTGGTCGATCTGTTCCGTGGCGCCCGCAATGCGATGCAGGAAGGCGGGGCCAACACACTCTTTGTCGCATTGGGATTCTTGACTTGGAGCCGATCCGACAAACCGGACCACCGCGTCAAAGCGCCTTTGATCCTGCTGCCGATCACGCTGAACCGCAAGAGCGCCCGCTCGGGATTCACACTGCAAGAGCATGAAGACGAGGCTCTGTTCAATCCAACGCTAGTCGAGATGCTGCGGCAGGACTTTCAGTTGGAATTGGGCATCGCTGCGGGTGACCTGCCGCGCGACGAGTCTGGCTTGGACATCGCGGGTATTTGGAAGCGCGTTCGCAACGCCATCAAGGACATCCGAGGCTGGGAGGTCAGCGAAGACGTCGTGTTGTCGATGTTCTCCTTTGCGAAGTACCTGATGTGGAAGGACCTTGCCGAACGCACGGACGATCTGCGCAAGTCGCCGGTAGTGGCGCACCTGATCGACACGCCGCGAGAGCCCTATCCCTCCACAACGCCCTTCCCCGATGCACGCAGACTGGACACCGACTACCCGCCCCAGCAGGTATTCAGCCCGCTCCCCGCCGACTCATCCCAGCTGTCTGCTGTGATGGCGGCGGCCAGAGGTAAAGACTTCGTGTTGATCGGTCCGCCCGGCACCGGCAAGAGCCAGACCATCGCCAACCTGATCGCGCAGTGCTTAGCTGAAAACAAGCGTGTGCTCTTCGTGGCCGAGAAGATCGCCGCGCTGGACGTGGTCTTTCGCCGCCTGCGTGAAGTGGGGCTCGGGGAGTTCTGCCTTGAACTGCATTCAAACAAGAGTCGCAAGCTCGACGTATTGAGTCAGCTCCAGAAGTCCTGGGAGTCGAAGGGTGATGTGGACGCTGCCACCTGGGAAGCCAAGGCACGGCATCTGGGACAGGTGCGTGAGCAACTGTCCATCTACGTTGAGCGACTTCACCAACGCCACGGCAATGGTTGGACGATCTACAAAGCCATCGGCTGTGTGGTCGGCGGCGATGCGGTGCCCGACCTGCGATTCAGTTGGGCCTCGCCCCGTGCGCACGACGAGATTGCCCTGACCGCGCTGCGCGATCTTGCGGGCCGCTTGCAGGCCAACGCAGCAGCGGTCGGCCCAGACCAGTTGTTGACTGGCGCCTTGGTGCCCGTGCACGTCACCGATTGGTCCGCGAAGTGGCAGCAGGAGATGGTCAGGTCATCGCAAACACTGCGAACCACCAGTCATGTCTTCCTGAGCGCTGCGCAAGGCCTCGGGCAATTGCTCGGCATGGAATGGCCGACGCTGCACCGGCAGATACGGTCCGCCATCGGTGTGCTCGCCAAGGTCTTGCCGCAGGCGTCGGCCCAGGACTGGAGCTTCTGCGCGCTTCAGGACAGCGACACCGTGTGTGCGGCGTTGAAGGTCGGCAACGACCTGCTCGGTCAACATGCTGTGCTCTCTTCGAAGATGCCCGCCCCGTGGCCAAACGAGCTGCAGACCCGCCTGGCCCAGGCGCTCGACCTGCTCGACAAGCGCCGCCACTTGCACACGGAACTCGGAACGCCATGGCCCCCTGCCGTCAGCGACGAGATCGAGCGGGGGGTGCAGTGGATCGAAGAAATGAGCCAACTGCGCGCAAGTCTCACCGTCAAATACGGTGCCGGCGTGAGCCAGCTCAACGTATCGCAACTGCAGCGTGATTGGGCCAAGGCCGACAAGGCGTTCTGGCCGATGTCGTGGCTGGGCAAGCGCAAAGTGCGTGGCGCTCTGGATGCGGTCATCGAAGGCGCCGGGGAACCCAGCGTCGCCGACGACCTGTCGGCGCTGGTGCGCATCAAGAGCCTGCGCGAAGAAGTCCAGCAACTGAACCCCGGCGCCGCCGCCGAAGGCTTGTGGGCGGGGGTCAAGACCCGAACCGATCACGCCCGTAGTGCCTTGAAGGCCAACGCCGCGCTGCATGCAGCTCGAATGCACAAACCCTTTTCCCTGGACGGTCTGGATGCCGCCACCGAAGGCTATTGCGGCGAACGCTGGACCCGCGAGGCCCAAGGCCTGAAAACCTTGTTAGAACTGGATCGCCGCCTGGCCGAGTGCGCACTATTATCAGAAAGCAGCCACGGACTGTGGAAAGGCCATGACACCGACAGCGCGATGCTCCGGGCCGCACTCGCCTTCGAGCGCGAATGCCTGGGCCTGCAGCAAAGGGGAGCGCTGCAAGCGCCACACCCGGATGTGGCCGAAGGGCGATGCGGACCCGCCTTGCAGCAACTGCACGCGCTTTTGCAAACGCGTGGTGAGGTTGAATCCCGTCTGCTGTCGATGAGCACCTTGGCCTCCGAATGCCCAGGTGTCTGGAATGCACTGGATACCGACCGCGGGGGCATCGAACGCGTGCTGAAGTTCCACGCGTCTCTGAAGGCTGTTTTGTTGGGCCTCGGGCTGGACCACTCTTCGCTTGAGCAGGCGCGGCGAAGCCTGCACCAGGTGCTGAGCACCCGCCGCGCAGAACTCAGTGACACGGCAGTGATCGGCCGGGCCTGTCTCCAGGTGCTGGCGCTGTTGGCAGAGCTCAATGCAGCGACGGACCAGTTTTGCACCACCGCCGCTCAATCAGACGACGTGCGCCGCGCATTTGCCGACCTGGCGCCTGCCGACATAGCCGAAGCTGCAGCGCGGCTGGAGGGAGGTCACCAAGGCCTGCACGCGTGGTGCGCCTGGCGACACGCACAGGTCGACGCACGCGATGCGAATCTGACCACACTGGTGAAAGCCATCGAGGCGGGTGACCTGACCCCAGCGCAGGTGGCCACCGTATTCGAGGTGAACTACGCTCGCTGGTGGCTGGCCGAAGCGGTGGACGAGGATGAGGTGCTCAAGCGTTTTGTGTCCGCCGAGCACGAGCTTCGCATTCAGGAGTTCCGCGCCCTGGATGACGAGTTCACCAAGGTGTCCCGCGAGTGGATACGGGCCAAGCTGTGCGCCAACCTGCCGGCGACCGACAGCATCCAACGCAACAGCGAGTGGGGCATCCTGCGCCACGAGATCACCAAGAAGAAGCAGCACAAGCCGCTGCGCCAACTGCTGCAAGAGATTCCGTCGGTCGTGCTGCGGCTGACCCCGTGCATGCTGATGAGCCCGCTGTCTATCGCTCAGTACCTTTCGGCCGAGGCCAGCAACTTCGACCTGGTGGTGTTCGACGAAGCGTCTCAAATCCCGGTGTGGGACGCCATCGGTGCCATGGCCCGGGGCAAGCAGGTGGTAATGGTGGGCGACCCGAAACAACTTCCACCCACCAACTTCTTCGGCCGCAGCGACAGCACCGACGGTGACGACGACGTCGTGGAAGGCGACCTGGAAAGCATCCTCGACGAGTGTCTGGGTGCCAGCCTGCCCACGCGCAACCTTTCGTGGCACTACCGCTCGCGCCACGAAAGCCTGATTGCATTCAGCAACCACCGCTACTACGGCGGTGGTCTCGTCACCTTCCCATCACCTGTCACCGACGACCGCGCCGTCAGCTTCCACCTGGTGAAGGGGCGCTATGAAAAAGGCGGCGCCCGCATCAACCAACCAGAGGCCCAGGCCCTGGTGGCCGATCTGGTGAGCCGGCTCAAGCGCCCGGGCTTCCGGGAATCGGGCCTGACCATCGGCGTGGTGACCTTCAACTCGGAGCAGCAGGGCCTGATCGAAGATCTGCTGGACGATGAGCGTCGAAAAGACCCCGGCTTGGAACCCTACTTTTCCGAAATGGAGCTCGAACCGGTGTTCGTGAAAAACCTGGAGAGCGTGCAGGGTGACGAGCGCGACATCATGTATTTCTCCATCACCTACGGGCCGGACATGGCCGGTGCTGTGTCAATGAACTTCGGCCCGCTGAACCGCGACGGCGGCGAACGGCGCCTGAACGTGGCCGTGACCCGCGCCCGGCATGAACTGCGGGTGTTCTCCAGCCTGCGCGGCGAACAGATGGACTTGTCTCGCACCAAGGCGAACGGCGTACGCGACCTGAAGCACTTCCTGGAATTTGCAGAACTCGGGCCGCGCGCATTGGCCGAAGCTCACCACGGTAGCCAAGGCGACTTTGAGAGTCCTTTCGAAGCCGGCGTAGCTACGGCACTGGGCCGCAAAGGTTGGCAGGTGCACACCCAGATCGGCGCTTCGTCGTTCCGCGTGGACCTGGGCGTTGTGCACCCGGATTTTGCGGGTCGCTACCTCGCGGGGGTGGAATGCGACGGCGCCACCTACCACCGCTCTGCTACCGCTCGTGACCGGGACAAACTGCGCGAACAGGTCCTGCGCGGCCTGGGCTGGGAGATCGTTCGCATCTGGTCCACCGACTGGTGGGTGAACCCGGGCGGCACACTGGAACGCGTGCATGCAGCGTTGGTCGAGCTGCTCGAAAAGGATCGGGAGCGCCAAGCAGCCGAAGCTGAGTCTCTTCCCGAAGAAGCGGTTCTCACACCGAACGACGACGAAGCAATGCCAAGTCTCCAGGTGATCAGCGAGGCCGACGCTGCCATCACACGTGCGGCAGCAGGACTGTCGCCTCTGGCTGACAGCGCTCATGAGGAGGCGGACGAGCCAATCGAAGCGGTCTACGCTCGGTCGGCATCTACGCCATCAACGGCTGTTCTTGGTGGCGCCAACACGCAAAGCGATCGCCGCTTCCTGGCATCGCAGCCTACCGACGCGGTGCCGCCCGGCGCCATCTCTGCCGATCTGTTCTACGAAACCAGCTACGACACGGTGTTGCAGCCAATGGTGGAGTGGGTCGTGCAACGAGAAGGGCCGTTGCAAGATGCGGTGCTGGCGCGCCGCATCGCGCGGGCACATGGGTTCCAACGCACGGGAGGCCGCATTCAGGAACGGGTGGAGCAGATTGCGCGGCGGCTCTTCAAGACCACAGAGGAGGCAGCTGGCACGTTCTATTGGCCTCGCGAGGTGGAGCCATGCAGAGAGGTGACTTTCCGATGGCCGACGAACGATGACAGCACGCGAGGCGTTGAAGAGATCTGCGAAGCGGAGCTGCTGTCTCTGGCTCGGTTGGTGCTGCAGCGAGGGCACTCCGGGCAAGACGCATTGATAGCTATGGCTCGCGAGCTTGGGTTGCAAAGGCTTCGGGAAGCTAGCAGAGGACGCCTGGAAGCTGTGCAAATGAAAGCTTCGTCGCCCAGCTAACAAGATGCCGACATCTGCTATACCGCAAAACGAATCACCGGGGAAGGTCATCAAATGAAGCTACGGCACCTGCGAGTCCACAACTACCGCTCGATCATTGATGCCGATATCGAGATCCATGATCTATACGATGATCGTTGGCGCCAACAATGCGGGCAAGAGCAATCTGCTGGCGGCATTGCGGGCGTTCTATGAGGAGATCAAATGGTCTTCCGAAGACACACCGAAATTGGGGAAGAGCTCCGACGAGAGCTGGGTTGAACTGGCATTTGTGTTGAACGACGCCGAATGGGCTGGCTTAGCTGAAAAGTACAAGGAGGATGTGGCTGATCAGCACCTCACGGTGCGTCGCTATTTCGGCTCTAAAGAAAAAGATCGCGTCAAATCCACCTGTCAAGTGTTTCGGGCGTCAAGAGATATAGCGGCTTGATGTACCGGCGTTTACTCAGCCCCTAGCTGAAGCGGTCTTCAGTGGCAATTTCCACGTGTTTGTAGGGCAGCCTGTAAGTTATGCTCAAACATCTTTACCTACGAGCAGTGTGTACGCACAACCCTCCTATACCGATGCCCAAAGCGACCGAGCCGAAGAGAACTGCGTTATTTATCTCGCATGCCACGCCGGAGGACAACCACTTTGTGCGATGGCTCGGGGCCAAACTAACAGCGATGGGCTACGAAGTGTGGGCCGATGTGATGTGCCTGCACGGGGGCACCGATTGGGCCTATGAGTTGGAGACTGCGCTAAAGACGCGAGCGTTCAAGGTTCTGCTGGTGTGCACACCGGGTGGTCTTGAAAAGCGAGGCGTCCGCAACGAGATTGAGATGGCGACCAATCTGGCGCGGCAGCTTGAGGACGACTCCTTCATCATTCCACTGCGCCTGGAGACATACGACGCGATATTCCGTATCGCGCACGCCCAGTACATCGACTTCAAGCGTAGCTGGGCGGCCGGCCTTGCAGAACTCACTGAACTCCTGCGTGACCAAGGAGTGCCTCGTGGATCGACGGGACCGCTTGAATCCTGGCTTGAGTCTCACTCTGATGGATCGGATCGACTACTGCAGCGCAGTGAACCGCTTGTCTCCAACTGGCTGCAGGTCGAAGGACAACCCAGGAACATTCGGTACATCGAGTCGCGAGTAGGCGCTTCTCTGGAGCGTTTCCAAAACCGTCTTCTCCACGACTGGCCGGTCGTCCCATTCAGGAGCGGTGTCATCACCTTCGCTCAGCCGGACGAAGCCGGGAACCTGGCTAATGAGCTCCCCGGCAAAGAAGTCGCGGCACTATCAACCGCTGAGTTCCTCACAGGTGGCTGGGAAGAACTGAAGATTGCCCCCCTCGAAGCGAGGCGCATGTACGCAAACCTTGGCAGCCAGGCCTTCGACCGCTTCTGCAGGAAGCGCGGCCTTACGGGACACCTGGGGTCCGGGCAGCGTGTGAGCTGGTTTGGCGACATCAAAACGACGCCCCAGGGACGGGTCAAATTCGAATGGCCTTATCGGCGCGGATCGCGGCAGGTCATCGGGCAGTCTGGAAAGCGCAACGTACACTGGCATTTCGGCGTCAACGCTCAGTTGAGGACATCGCCCATTGCACACTTTCGTCTCTCGGCCCGCCTTGTCTTCAGCGAGAACGGTCTTGACGCCATCGAAGACAAGAAGCGGTCACATTCGCTCAGGCGCTCATTTGCCAAGGGATGGAGAAACGCACGATGGCGCGACATGCTCTGTGCCTACCTCTGGTGGATGGCTGAAGGCAAAGCAAGCATCTGGATGCCAGTAGGTGCGGAAGCCTACATCCAAGTTGCCGTTCCACCGATGCAGTTTGGATGCCCGGTGACGATTACAGAGGGCAAGGAAGCCAACCAAGCGGATGACGATGACGACCCGGATATCCCCGATGACCTTCCGGATGAAGAGCAAAGTGAGGAGCCAGACCAATGATCCACAGTCACCGCCCTCAGATTGTCTACATCGACGAGCCGAAGCTTGAGTTCCGATACGGGCAACAACTGGAGTACGCCCGCGATGGGCTTTACCTCTACGGCCCCGTCGACGCTGAAGCGTTCCCGCGTCAAATCAGATATGGGTTCATCGGCACAAAGGCTGGCCTCGCCCGATTCGAACGATGGGCAACACAAGTCTCGTCGTTCATCAGCACCCCACCTCCTCGCAAAGGAGCCAAGGAGAAGGAACCGCACCACGTACCTTTCCCGGGGTTCTCCGAGGCCTTCAACGCGCTGTGGAGTAATAAGCCAGCCAAGGTCATTGATGACCTCGACGAAGAGGACCTTAAGCGGCAATTACACATCGCCAATCGTCATGAGGCGATCAAATCCGTGGTCGATGCGTACGTCGACCGGCTCGTCGCTGACAAACGCCGCGACGAGGACCCTCCGGCGTTTTGGTATGTGGTAATTCCTGAGTTCATCTATGAACTTGGGCGACCTCAGTCGGTTGTTCCAAGGGCTGAGCGGGTTGAAGGCAGGGTCGCAATTTCCCAGCGAGATGCTCAGAAGTTGAGCAAGCAGCCGAACCTCTTCGGCTTCGACGAAGAAGATGCGCAGGTCTACAAGTACGAGCGCAACTTCAGACGCCAACTCAAGGCTCGCTTGCTCGATGACCACATCGTTACCCAGTTGGTGCGAGAGAGCACGCTAACTCCCGGCGACTTTCTCAAATCAAACGGTGACCTGAAGCGCAGGGTCGAAGATCCAGCCACGATTGCCTGGAAACTTTGCACCGGCTCCTACTACAAGGGTGGCGGGCGCCCATGGCAGATCGCGTCGATGAGGCCAGGCGTTTGCTATGTTGGCCTAGTCTACAAAAAGCAAAACGACACTGAGACGGCACGCTACTCGGTGTGTGCGGCGCAGATGTTCTTGTCAGACGGCGAGGGCGTTGTGTTCCGCGGTGCGCTGGGGCCGTGGTTCCATCCAGACACGAAGCAGTTTCATTTGGATGCGGAGGCCGCCGCCCGCTTGGTTGGGACCGTGCTGGACGAGTACAAGCGTCGACACGGAGGCGAGCCGACCGAATTGTTCATCCACGCCAAGTCGTCGTTCAACGACGATGAATGGGCGGGCTTTCAGGCTGCTTGCGCAGGCACCTCCACCAACGTGGTGGGCATCCAGATTTCGGATGCATGGGACCAGCTCAAACTTTTCCGACAAGGGTCGTATCCGGTGATCCGAGGCACTGCGCTGGTTACGAACAACAAGTCCGGCTATCTCTTCACGTCGGGATTCGTTCCGCGGCTGGGCACCTACATGGGACCGGACACGCCCAATCCACTCCATGTGTGTATTCGCAGAGGCGATGCACCGCTTGAGACGGTGATGCGCGATGTTCTCGCCCTGTCGAAAATCAACTTCAACACCTGTCTGTTCAACGACCGGTCACCGGTAACGATCAGGTTTGCAGACGCCATCGGCGACATTCTTGTAGCTGCGCCGCTGAGCAAGGAGCCGATGCTGCCCTTCAAGTTCTACATCTGAGGAGGTACGTAGCCCGCGGCAATGCTGCTCACTACTCAGCCGTCAGTAGGCTGGCGTGATCAATGCAGACGGGACAGCAAACACCGAGGAGCTTTGCCCTACCTGTGGTGAAGGCTTTTTGGTGCTGAGAAAAGGGCAATACGGCTCGGTCATGGGTTGCACCAACTACCCTGCCTGCAGACATACACGCAACTTAAACCGTAGAACCTAGGAATCGTAAAGCCGATAGAACACTTCTGGGTACCCAACTGTGCTGGTGGTCAGGCCGAATATGCGTGACCAGAAACCAGCAGACTAGTCAGCTCGAAGTCTTCTTGCTCAGGGTTCGACGATCCACTTCAGTTTTTGAAAGATCTTGGCCGAAGTACATTTCGAGAGCAAATCGCAGGACATCCGATCGTGAAGGGATTGTCCCCATCTGTTCTGAAAGCTCAATTCGCTTGCCATCGATCAGCCTGCGAAGAGTTTCTGACATTCGCAAATTTATCTGATTTCGTTCCATAGTACCGCCTTCAAAATATTCTATCAAAGTGATTGATAGACTGCTTGACGAACATCTTGATTGATGTATTATTCGATTGTCTATCAAATGGTTTGGTAGCAATAGGAGTGCATATGAATCAAGAGTACCTAACAACCGATGAACTTTCAGTTCGAATCAAATATGACGTTCGCACCATACGCGAGCGCTTGAAAGACAGCGTTCTTATTGAAGGGGTTCACTACTTCAGACCATTTGGTGGGCGCAAGATTCTCTATAAATGGGAGTCGATTCAGCGTGACATGCAGGTCATGACAACCACAAGCTCTCCCAGAATGGTCGGTATCCCAATGGCAAACGGGAGCGTGCTCCATGCCTAGTATCAGAAGCCGTGCAGATAACGATCTGCTTTTTTTCGACTTCCGTTTTGGTGGATCGCGTTGCAGAGAGCAGACCCTTCTCCCCGACACCCCCACCAACCGCAAGAAGCTGCAAAAGATCCTCGACAAAATCGAAGCCGAGATTGCCGCAGGGACTTTTGTATACGCCAACTACTTCCCTGGCAGTAAGGCGCTTAAACGTTTGGCGAACCAGGTAACCCCCGGTGCTGGTCTGAGCAGGACAGCCCAAGCTGTTGAACAGTCTGCAGTTGTCAAGCCAGAAGCGGCCCTCCCAGTTGGGCCTCTTTTTAAAGACTTCGCCACCCAGTGGTTCGACGAGCGCAGCATCGAATGGCGTCGCAGCCACATCAAGTCACTGCTGTCGACCCTCAACGGTCGACTGATCCCCTACTTCGGAGTAAAGGTGGTCGGCAACATCACCAAGTCTGACGTTCTTGAATTTCGCGCCACACTCGCAAAAGTAAAAGGTCGCGGAACCAAGGAAGGCTTATCACCTAAGCGGATCAATGAAATCATGGGTCTGCTGCGCCAGATCATCAACGAAGCCGCCGACCGATTCGAGTTTACGTCACCGGTGCTCAATATCAAAAAGCTGCGCCAGCGCAAGACCGACGTCGAACCCTTCTCCTTCGCCGATGTCCAGCGCATCCTGGCCACAGTGCGTGCCGACTACAAGAACTACTTCACCACCCGGTTCCTCACCGGCATGCGCACCGGTGAAGTCCATGGTCTCAAATGGAAGTACGTTGACTTTGACCTGAGGATCATCCGGGTGCGGGAAACCTTTGTGCTGGGTGAAGACGAATACACCAAGACCGATGGCAGTCAGCGCGACATCCAGATGAGCCAGCCAGTATTCGAGGCGCTCAAGAGCCAATATGAAGCCACCGGCAAGGTGTCCGAATACGTCTTTTGCAATCTAGTGGGTGAGCCGCTGGACAACAAGAACTTCTCTGACCGGGTCTGGTACCCCCTGCTGCGCCATCTGGGTCTCAAAGAGCGACGTCCCTACCAAATGCGCCACACCGCCGCCACCCTGTGGCTCGCCAGCGGTGAAGCCCCCGAGTGGATCGCCCGCCAGTTGGGCCACACCAGCACCGAGATGCTGTTTCGGGTCTATTCCCGCTACGTGCCCAACCTGACCCGCCAGGACGGCTCCGCCATGGAGCGCCTGCTGGCCAGCCAGTTCTCCCAAGGCGCCCTCATTGAGCAGAAGATGCCCGGCTCCCAGGTGGCGGTCTTTGTCCCGGCAGCCCAGGCAGCACCGATGTCCCAGCCCAAACCACGCGGGCTACCTGGCCGAGCTGCACCCATGCAGGCAGTACCGCCTACCCGTGAACCCAGCCCGGCATCGGCCATGGCATCAGACCAAGCGGCAAATCCGGTGAGCGCACAGCCACCGCCGTTAAGTTGGCAGGACATGGCCAATCACTGGATGGGCGACACCACCATCCAGAGCGCAGCCGGGTAAACCACTGCGGCCAAGGCCAGTCGACCAACCCCAGCCGATCTCAATCGTTCTCGCTCCCCTGATTCAGCATCCCTGAAACAGGGGCAGGGCAGAGCCTTGCCCAAAAACGGCCAGTAGCACCCAACGAACCATTCAAAACCCTATTCGCAAGCAAATTCATCATGAACACAGTCTCTTCCCTGACACCTGCACCACGTCACTTCCAAGCTCAACATCAGCAGCAAACCCTGGCCAAGAAACGTGCCCTGATCTGCAACATTGCCGGCGTGGCGAGCGCCGCTTCCTTGCTGCCAACTTCGCAGCCAGCACCGCGGACACGTGCCGTGGTCGAACTCACCATCGGCAAGGATCCCCAAACCTTGGTGGCAGAAGCCGTGGCCAAGGTCCGTCACCCAGGACTCAACCGTCTTCTGACCAGCTTCGTGCAAGAACCCGAGATCCGCGAAGCGCTGCTGCGCATGGAGGAAGCATCAAGCGAACAAAGTACCTTGATGGCTCGAGGTCAATCAGCACCCCGTTCAAGGGCGCCCTCCTGGCCCATCCAGCGTCTGCGCCGGGCGGGCGAACTGGCGCAGTACCTGAGCGCCTTTGGTCATGAAGAGCGCGAGGTCCTGTATGTGGCCACTCTGCTGCAAGGCTGCCAGCCCATGCTCAACAGCGGCCTGCAAAACACCGCCAGCCAATCCGATGTGCTACGCACCCTGGTGCGCAAAAGCCTGCGTCAACTGGAGGAGGACTACCCTCGTCAGGCCTGGCTGCTACGCCAGAGCATGGGCTGGGGTCTGGAGGATGAAGTCGATGATTTTTACGTTCCCCGCCTTCAACAGGCAGTTACACGGTCGTTGTCGATCTCTGTTGCCGTGCCCGACAGGTCAAAAATTCCAGGTGGCGCATTTGAGTCGACCGATCCGACTGAATTGCGCCATTGAAAGGGCACACCATGATCGACACCTACAACTTCAACCTGACCCCGGCCTGCGCGGTGCTTGGCCCGATCTCGGGCAACGACAACCGCCATCCACAACGCACTGGCGCATGGGGTAAACCCATGTTCGCCAGCCACGCCCATGGATGGCTGGTCATCAACCTCTCCCACGAACTAGAAAAAGCCCTGGGCAGAACCACCCTGCAAAGAACGAAGTCCGCACCGGTGCTGCTCTGCGCCCACTTCGAGACAGAGCAGGCTGTGTACCAGCTTCATGTCGCCACTCGCGTGCAGCTCAGTCTTCTGGAGCAAAGTCTCGAGCAGGTCATCCCATCACGTCAGGGAGCCACCCCATGCTGACGCTATCTGACTTGCATGACGGACATCGCACGCTGACCCTCAGCCTGGTGCTGGGTGGTTTCAAGACGCCAGGTACCCGTCTTTGGTTCATCGTGCCCCCACCAGTCCTTAAGACACTGCAGTGGCCAGTTGGACAGCGACTGCGCAGCAAAGTGTCCCATGCCACCTTGGTCATGACACCAATGCGTCAGCCCAGTGCACTGCGCAAGGCCCTGCCTCGCAAACGCACAGCGGTTGATCAGCTCAGACAGGATCTGGCCTGGCAGGCTTGCCTCAAAGATCTCAGGCGCTCAGCCCAAACCAAAGGGATGGTGAAGCGACAACGGCCAAGGCAGATGTCGATGCCGATCTCTGTCTCTGACTAGGCGATGTCGAACCCACCCATTCACATTCCACATCCCACATTCAATCCATCCAGTTCATTCCCAACGAATACAACAGAACCGATCTATGCATGCTTTTTTTGACGATTACGACGAAGGTGGCCAGTCAACCCTGGAGACCTGGGGCCTGGCCTTTGGCCAGGATGTCAGACAGGCTTATCGATCCCGCCTGGCTCAGTGGATTTTGCTGATCACCACGGGTGCAGGGGGCTTGCCACCCTACAGCGCAGGCGGTTCGCCCGACTGGGTGCGACAAGCCGAGATCACCGGCGTGCCCGAGCTGGCCGATCCGCATGTCAATGCCATGGAGGTCACTGCTGCACTGCAGCGCGCAGCGCAGGCTTTGCCTGCGCAACTGGTGTCCATCGGTGTCTGCCGTCACAAAGCAGTGGTGGATTGGTTGGCCCAGGGCGCGGGTCTCAGTGAGCTCGAGCACAA
The DNA here is from genome assembly GCF_002017865.1 of Rhodoferax fermentans. Lineage (NCBI taxonomy): Bacteria > Pseudomonadati > Pseudomonadota > Betaproteobacteria > Burkholderiales > Comamonadaceae > Rhodoferax > Rhodoferax fermentans. The sequence continues at coordinate 2,639,937 of NZ_MTJN01000002.1, forward strand.
CATCCTGGACCTGGCGCTGGCTTTGAAGTGTTTTGCGCCCTTGGCCCGGGCAATCCAGACTTGGCAAGAACTCGATCATGGGGCCCTAGTGCAGGCTGTGGCCACCTTGTTGCACAGCCAACCCGCAGATGTCGCGCGTGCTTTGAGTCCTGAAGGGCAACTGCATCGCTCAGCATTGGTCACCTTGTATGGAGGGGCCTCATCCCTTGGACACATGCTCAAGGTCCCCAGAAACATCAGCATGCGATTGCCTATGGTGGAGCATCCGAGCCAGATCTACGCGAACATCGTGACCCCGATGCCACCAGCCAGATGCCAACTGGGTGACTTTGCATACATGGCGCAAAGCACGCAATTGGCGCGCAGCTGGCTCCTGGGTGCCCTGCACAGCGCCAAAGCCTTGGGTCAGGCGGGTCATCTGCTGGTCTATGGTGAACCAGGTCTGGGCAAGACCGAATGGGTCAGGGCGCTGGTGGCACAGGTGCTGAGCGCTGAGGTGGCTGCTGCACCAGCGTCAGCTGGGACGATGGACCAGGAGCACCAGCAGGTCTTTGAGCTAGTGGTGCATGATGGTTACGGCTTGCCCATGAGCGGCGTTGAACGTCTGGCCAATCTGCGTCTGGTTCTGCAACTCAAGCGCAGAAGCCCCAACACCGTGCTCATCTTCGATGAAGCCGATGATGTGTTCAAAGGCAGTGATGGCTCGGATGAGCCAGGTAGCGCAGACAGTGCCGCGGTCAGCATGCGCAATCACCGCGCCAGCCTGAACCGGCTGATTGAGGACAGCCCCTTACCGGTCATCTGGATCATGAACCGTCCCGAAGTCTTGGACCCGGCGGTTCTGCGTCGTTTTGATTCGGTCATCAGCTTTGAGCGCATGCCCCGTGCGGTCAAACGTGCGCTGCTGCAGTCTGCCGGTGTGGCCGATGAGCCGCAGGCCAAACTCTGGAGCAAGCTCCCAGGGCTGACACCCGCCCTCATTGATCGCTTGGCCCACCTGAGGCGCAGTGCTGCTGCCGCAGGTCAACCCATGGATGTGGCACTGAGCCAGCACTGGCTGCGCCAGCGCCTGACCAGCGCCCATGATCGTCAGTTGTTGGGGCGTGTCATGGGTCAACATGCCAATGGCCACGCCACAAGCAGCGGGAACACTGAGTTGGACTTGGGTTCCTGGCGGGCAGATCAGGTGCACGCCAGTCAGGATCTGCAAGCGCTGATGGACGGCATCGCGCAATGGGGGCATGCCCGGATCTTGTTGCATGGGCAGCCCGGCACCGGCAAGACCGCCTTTGCCCATGCCCTGGCCGATGGGGTGGATCGACCGTTGCTGATCAAGCGCGCATCGGATCTGCTGGGGGCGTATGTCGGTGAAACCGAGAGGAGCATCCGCAGCGCTTTCGAAGAAGCCGATGATGAGGAGGCGGTGTTGTTCATTGACGAGGTGGACAGCCTGCTGGCCCAACGCAGTCAGGCGGTGCGCACCTGGGAGATCAGTCAGGTCAATGAGTTGCTGGAGCATCTGGGGGATGCGCCAGGTGTGGTCATTCTGGCCACCAACAGGCTCGATGCGCTCGATCCTGCCGTCATTCGGCGCATGGATGTGCGGGTGGAGTTCAAGGCATTGACGGCTGAGCAAGGCCGCTTGAGTTTCAAGCGCCTGTGCGCCCAGCTGCAGTTGCCTTGTACGGGTCAGGCCATCGCCGACATCAACCTGATGACGGGGCTCACACCTGGGGACTTTGCACAGGTGGCACGGCGCTGGAGGTTCTCACCTGAGGTGAAGGCCTGTCCACCAGATCAGGAGGCGCAGTTGCTGGTGGGCTGGTTGCAACAGGAATGCCAGTTCCGGGGACAGGAGGAGCCATCCATTGGGTTTCTGAGCGGTTTGGAGAAGTGGGTGATTTGAGAGTGCTTGCACCTTGCAAGTGACTCATCTTCACCTAATATGTTCAAACCGACAGAGAAAGAGCCCGCCATGTCCCATGTCAGCCTGTTCAACCTCATCGCCACCTTTGGCATCGTGTTTGCCATCGTCTTTGCCATCTGGGTGCATCGGCAAACCCGACAGATCCAGGACACTATCCATCGCATGCGCACAAGACGCCAAGGCTTGCGCCGTGGGCGAAGTACGCAGGGTGCACGTGCGGGGTATGGCGGGCATGGTGGCCGAGGTCTCAGGAAACACTGAGGCACGACTGCCAGTGGCTCTCACTGCATTCAACGAAACAACCCCCACATGGCCATGTCTGATACCTTCCACTTCTATGAACCCCGTCTTGGCCATGGACTGGCCCATGATCCTTTCAACGCGATCGTGGGGCCCCGTCCGATTGGTTGGATTTCCACACGCAGCAAAGCGGGTGTCGACAACCTGGCGCCCTACAGTTTCTTCAACGCTTTCAACTACACACCACCGATCGTCGGGTTTGCCAGTGTGGGCCACAAGGACAGCCTGCGCAATATTGAGGAGACGGGGGAGTTTGTCTGGAACCTGGTGACACGGCCGCTGGCCGAGGCCATGAACCAGACCAGCGCCAATCTGCCGCCTGAGGTCAGTGAGTTCGAGCTGGCGGGGCTGACGCCAGAAGACGCACGTCTGGTGGCGGTGTCACGGGTGAAGGAGAGCCCTGTGTCGTTTGAGTGCAAGCGAACACAGATCCTTCAGCTGCAGACCGCTGCTGGAGACTCGGTACCGACCTGGTTGGTGTTGGGTGAAGTCATTGCGGTACACCTGGATCGCAGACTGCTCAAGGACGGTGTCTATGACACGGCAGCGGCAGAGCATGTGCTCAGAGCCGGTGGGCCTGCGGATTACTTCACCGTGGGGGTGGAGCAGCTGTTTCGGATGACGAGACCGGGGTGAGGGGCGACGATTGGTGCAGTTTGAACGAGAAGGGGCAATGCAATGGAAATTTTGGTCTTGAGCATCGTGGCGGGGCTGGTGGTCTTCGGAGGTCTCTGGATAGCGACCAGGGAGACCAAACCCTCGGGGCGGTCAGAAGCCGAGCTTGCGAAGGAGGATGATTGATTTCTGTCCGACATCAAAAACCACACCCTTGCGGTGTGGCCAACGTGCTTCACCGCTGGCTTATAGAACACCAACGAAGTGGGCGCCACCAACGCATCGTCTGCAGCTCCGCTGGTCGGTCGCTGGTAACGTCGTCACCCACAATTGCGCAAGTCGGCGCAATAGCAGAGTAAATTTTCTGGAAATAGCAGAATAGATTTTCGATTCAATCAGTTGCAAAGGGGAGCAATCCGTAAGCACGCAGCGAACCCATATTGACCACAGCGCGGTGGCTTTGGCAGGCAATCAAGGGGTTGGAACTTGCGCCTGCCAGCGATGTGGCAACAGCTCGTGAATCTGACTGGCGCGCTGAGTCGGCAGGCGGGTCAGCACATCTCTCAAGTAGGCATAAGGATCGTGCCCATTGAGCCTGGCACTCTGGATCAGACTCATCACAGCAGCAGCACGCTTGACCCACCATGTCCACATTCTGGATATGAATGGTGACAGCTACCGGCTGGCAACTTCGCAAAAGCGAGCCAGGAAACGCGGTGCGTTGGCACCGTCAGAACCCAATATCCACGAGGCTGAATCAGCCAAATGGGGTGCCACCAACGAAGACTAATTGGCGTGGACTTGCCTGAGCCAGCGTGCTGCGCTACGCTGGTTCAGGCCAATGGAAGTAAATGCAGCAAACCAAGTCGGGCTCCAAAAGCCCTTTTTAAGCAACCGACTGGCTCCCTTTTACTCCGCCACACTGGTATCTATACAGCCTTTCGATCATATTTGTTGAGCTGAAGTATTCGACAGTGGCTGAGCTGAGGAGCATCGCAGGTGGAGGTCAACTGCCACCCGCCTAATGCTGAATTGGGCCAGGAGCAGTCTTCTGTGAATGTCTGATTACTGGCGACCCGTTCGAATTTACGGTATGAGGCGTAGCAAGTCTGGTAGCATGTTCGGAGGACTGGTGCGCACTGCAGGGCTTATTTCAGACTAAATGCAGAATGTTCAATTTTTTGGTGACGGCTAAGAGCGGCGCATGGGACGAAAAGGTTTACGTCTATGACCGTGGTCGCTTTTTGGAATACACGAGCGACGAGATTGCTGCTAGCTTCAGAGAACTCAATGCCCCGCAAATCGAGGTGTTGAAGGCGATGCCGTGCTTGTTCGCTTACGAAGGTACGGACGAGCCGATGGTCGTCGGGAGACTAAAGGTAGTCAAACTGCGTGATCGGCAGTTGTATATCGAGCCAGAGATTGACCGAGCGATTGCTCCGATTCCATTCGACGCAATCAAGCCGATTCAGCTTACTCTAGACATTCGCGATTGGGAGTTGAGCAGAACGCACTGGGCGATCAAGGATGAGGATCTGCTCGGAACGCTGATCCGGCACGAAGTGATTCAAAACGTGGCCGCGCCGACCAAGGTCGATAAATCCGAACTGCCGCCAACTGCTGACCCGGATTTCACGGCGACGAACGTCGGCGATTTCATTGCAAGAGTTTTGGATTTTGAGCAGGGCGGCAAGGAAGTGTTTTATCGTGGACATTCCAATAGAACCAAGTACCGTCTTGAACCAAACATTTTTCGCAAGGATAAGTTCGGTAATTTCATTCATCGGCATGCTGAAGACCGGATGTATCGAGAGTTGCTTGTCTCGAACTCTGCCGATTTCAGAGACGACGTGTTGACCCTTGATCGCCTTGTGCGAATGCAGCACTACTCGCTGCCTACTAGGCTGCTTGATATCACTTCTAACCCGCTGATCGCCCTTTACTTTGCCTGTAAGAGCACCAGTGCGGAAAACCGTGAAGTGGACGGCGAAGTCATTGCGTTCTCGATGGACCGAAGTCAGATCAAGTATTTTGATTCAGATACGGCGAGCTGCATCGCCAATCTGACGCATCTTCCACCTGAGGCGAAAGATCAAATCGACTTCACCAGTAACAATGTCAAGGAATTTAACAAGCATCCTCAGGTCAAGCGCTTGTTGCACTTTATCAAGGCTGAGAAGCCCTTCTTCGAGGGACGATTGGACCCTCGCGATTTGCGCTCCGTTATTTGCGTCAAAGGCAAGCACACCAATAGCCGCATAGCCTTTCAGTCAGGAGCATTCCTGTTATTTGGGCACGATGCATCGTTGGGAGAAGACGGTAACGATGCAATTTCTGTCAACCGGATTCCGGTCGCAAACAAAGAGCATGTCCTTGAACAGCTCGACAAGATGAACATCAACGACAGCACGGTGTTTCCATATATCGAGAACTCGGCGAAGTACATTGCGAAGAAATTCGCGTTTAAGGAAGTTGTTATAGCGCCACGGGCTTCAGGGAGGACATAGCCCCCGAGCTCGCGCTTGACCGCATTTGTCAACTGGTTTTGCTGCGTTTTGCTCGCACTTTCTGGCTCTGGCACGTCAGTCAGGCTACAGACGGTGGTGAATTTTGATTCGGTTTGACAAGCATTCGAATGTCGGCTGTCAGGCGATTATTTGATTGGTCGCTACGTGAGCAATGGGTGGGCTGCAGGTTCGGGCCAGTTGCTGTCAGTCACCAATGACCGCTGTCCGGCGGTCAAAACTGCCGTGACATCTCACGGCAAAGCTATCCGTTAAATATCGGTCTGCTCGGCCATTTCAAGTGCGTCTTCGACCTCAATTCCCAGATACCTCACGGTGCTCTCAATTTTGGTGTGTCCAAGTAACAACTGAACTGCCCTAAGGTTTTTGGTGCGGCGATAAATCAAGGTCGCCTTGGTTCTTCGCATGGAATGGGTTCCATATTGGGCCGGGTCCAGGCCGATTTCCTTGATCCAACCGTCCAAAATCCTGGCGTACTGTCGCGTGCCAAGGTGTGGTGATTCATGAACACGGCTCGGAAACAGGTAGTCGTCTGGCTTCAGCGACGACTCTTTGATCCAAGCTTCAACAGCTTCACGGGTCGGCTGTGTAATTTCAAACTGGACCGGCAATGACGTCTTTTGTTGCAGGACGATGGCGCGGGTTGAGACGCGATCACCATGGCAAATGTCATTGACGCGCAGTTTCACCAAATCGCAGGCCCTCAGTTTGCTATCCAGTCCCAGATCAAACAATGCCAGCTCTCGCGTCCTGTGGTTTAGCTGTAGACGAATCCTGATGGCCCAGATGTCTTTGAGCTTGAGAGGTGACTTTTGGCCAACAATTTTTCCCTTGTTCCATGGAATTTTTACAGTCGAAGCGATTGCAGTGTCCACAATGCTCTCCTAAAAGTTGAGAGGAGAACAACTGTGGACCGGCTGTGCAAATAGTCAACTCGATCCGCCCCTGGAAATGCCGGACAGCTGACGTTGGCCACAGGCGTGTCGGTGCCTACAACGGTCACAGGAGTGAATGCGATCGTCAGCGCTTGATCAGTGGAAGCCGACGGCCACCAGTACCCACTGCCGGGTAAGCCAATTTCATACGTTTGGGAGTTGGTCAACCGTCGTTCATTGAGGTCGATAGTGCGCTCCCACCTGACACCTCCCGCATAAAGCCTATTTCCAAAAAAAAATCACCTGACATGAGTGGTGTTATGGCCTTCGCTGCCAGTGGTTGCAAAAGGCGCGGGTCACACGCGAAGCAACATCCACAAATGGGTGCGGGTGCCAAAACGTGATCAAACCGCAGCACCTTCACAACTTAGGCAATGTCGTCTGCACTTCAAAGAAAGCGGCTGCGACTGAGCGTCTGTGCGCGGCGTTGGCCATGGCCTATGTCCGTCATCGGGTCAGGACGGAGAACACACCCGTTTTAGTGCACGCCGAGCCGTTATCGCCAGATGTGAGCATCTTTGCGTCTGAGAATGCACCAAATGAAATCATTTTTTCATAGAGCGTGTGGCATGAAACTAGCTTATCTTGTACATCAGTGCCAGTTCGCACTCCATTTCATTCAAACTTTCAAAGGACAGCTGCATGTTCAGTTTCATGACCCGTGACGTCGTTGACTCAGACCACTGTGTAGGCAAATCCCGCCGGAAATCGACACACAGCACATCCACGCGGCCAAAATTAATCAAGTCAACACTGCGCACCCTTGCGGTCAGCGCTTTGCTGAGCATGTTGGTTGGAGCGGTTCAGGCTGCGGGCACTTTGCGCATTGCCATGACATCTTCAGACATCCCGCTGCCCAATGGTCAAACCGACCAGGGTGCCGAGGGCATGCGTTTCATGGGGTATTCGGTCTTTGAAGCCCTGGTGGCCTATGACCTGTCTTCGGCTGACAAACCCACCTCGCTGATCCCGGGCCTGGCAAGCGAATGGAAAGTGGACGGCGCCGACAAGCTGCGCTGGACCTTCAAGCTGCGCCCGGGCGTGAAGTTTCACGACGGCTCGGCCTTTAATGCCGAGGCGGTAGTCTGGAACCTGGACAAGATCCTGAATACCAAGGCCGAGCAGTTCGATGCCAAGCAGGCGGCCCAGGGGCGCGGGCGCATCCCTACGGTGGCCAGCTACAAGGTCATCAACGAGTTGACCGTGGAGATCACCACCAGCGAGGTGAATGCGCTGCTGCCTTACCAGATGGCCTGGATCGTGATGTCCAGCCCGGCACAGTGGCAGGCTGTAGGCAAAAGCTGGGATGCGTTCATCAAGAGCCCGTCAGGCACCGGCCCCTTCAAGCTGGAGAGTTACGTACCCCGCGAGCGGGCCGTGCTGGCGCGCAACGCCGCCTACTGGGACAAGGCCCGTGTGCCCAAGCTGGACAAGATGGTGTTGCTGCCAGTGCCCGACGCTTCAGCCCGTGTCGCTGCCCTGCGCTCGGGCCAGGTGGACTGGATTGAAGCACCTCCGCCCGACGCGATGGACAGCCTCAAGGGCGCGGGCTTTGCCATCACCAGCAACGTCTATCCGCACGTCTGGCCCTGGCACTTCTCGCGCCTGGAGGGCTCACCCTGGAACGACATCCGGGTGCGCAAGGCCGCCAATCTGGCCATCGACCGCGAAGGCATGAAGCAATTGCTGGGCGGCATGATGGTGTCGGCCAAGGGCATGGTGCCGCCCAACAGCCCGTGGTTCGGCAAACCGGCGTTCGAGGTGAAGTACGACGTGGCCGCGGCCAAGGCGCTGATGGCCCAGGCCGGGTACTCGAAGGACAAGCCGTTGAAGGTCAAGTCCATCATCTCGCCGTCTGGCTCGGGTCAGATGCAGCCGCAGTTGATGAACGAACTGATCCAGCAGAACCTGGCTGAAATCGGCATCCACGTCGAGTTCGATGTGCGCGACTGGAACGCCTTGCTGGCCAACTGGCGCGCCGGTGCCAAAGACCCCGGTACCAAGGGCGCCACCACCACCAACAGTTCGTACTTCAGCCAGGACCCGTTCACTGCGTTGATTCGCCATGTGGACAGCGGCCTGATGCCGCCCAAGGGCACCAACTGGGGTTACTACAGCGACCCGGAGATGGACAAGCTGTTTGACGGGGTGCGCACCGAGTTCGACACCAAGTCCCAGCTGGCCCTCATCCAGAAAGCGCACGAGAAGTATGTGAACGACGCGCTATTCCTGTTTGTCGCCCACGACGTGGCGCCACGTGCCATGAGCAAGAAAGTCAAGGGTTTTGTCCCGGCGCAGAACTGGTTCCTGGACTTCTCGACCATTTTCATGGATTGATCGCCACGCATGTGGACCTACCTTGTCAAACGCCTGTTACACGCGTTGCCCATCGCGCTGGCGGTGACCGTGTTGTGTTTTTCCCTGGTGCATCTGGCACCGGGCGATCCCCTCTCGGCGGTGTTGCCGTCCGACGCCTCGCAGGAGGTGGTGGACAGCGTCAAGGCCCAGTACGGGCTGGACCAGCCCCTGCCAACGCAGTACCTGCGCTGGTTGAGTCGGGCATTAAGCGGCGATCTGGGGCAATCCATCAGCAGCGGCCGGGCGGTGAGCGAGGAGATTGGCAAGGCGATTGGCAATTCGCTGCTGCTGGCCGGACTGGCGGCCACGCTGGCGTTTTTGATGGGTGGTTTGCTGGGCATCTTGGCGGGTTACCGGCACGGCACGGCCCTGGACCGGGTCCTGTCGTCGCTGGCCATCGCTGGCGTGTCGGTGCCGCACTATTGGTTGGGCATCGTGCTGGTGGCGATCTTTTCTGCACGGCTGAACTGGCTGCCCGCCATGGGTGCCGGGCCGGACGGCTCTGGCCATTGGACACTGGACCAGTTGCCCTACATCGTGCTGCCGGTCATCACACTCGCGGCCATGCCAGCCGGCATCGTGATGCGGTCGGTGCGGGCCCTGGTGGCCGACACGCTGGGCAAGGAATTCATGGTCGCTCTGGTGGCCAAGGGCATGGGCCAGGGCGCGGTGTTCCAGCATCTGGCCAAGAACATCGCCCCCACCACCCTGGCGGTGATGGGGGTGCAATTGGGCTACCTGATGGCGGGTTCCATCCTGGTGGAGACCGTGTTTTCCTGGCCCGGCACCGGGCTGCTGCTCAACACCGCCATCCTGCAACGTGACATCCCGCTGCTGCAGGGAACCATCTTCGTGCTGGCGCTGTTCTTCGTTGGTCTGAATCTGCTGGTGGACCTGCTGCAACCGCTGCTGGACCCGAGGATGAAACGTCTATGAACGCTGTTTCTTTGGGCAGCTCGGCACCCGTAACAGTACGGCCAGCGATGGCTTCGCAAGGCTACTGGGGCGGTGTGCTGCAGCGCCTGGTAAAGGACAAGGTCTCGCTGGTCTGTGTCGCGGTGCTGGCACTCATCATCCTGGGCGCCCTGTTTGCCCCCTGGCTGGCACCGGGTGATCCGGCGGTCGGCAGTGTGCTCAAACGCCTGAAGCCAGTGGGCACACCCGGGCATCTGCTGGGCACCGACGAACTGGGCCGCGACATGCTGACTCGCCTGATGTACGGCGGTCGGGTGTCGCTGTTGATGGGCATGGCCCCGGTCGGACTGGCCATGCTGATCGGTGGCACGCTGGGCATGGTGGCGGGTTTTGTGGGTGGCAAGATCAACGCGGTGATCATGCGCAGCGTGGACGTGGTGTTTGCTTTCCCGTCGGTGCTGCTGGCGGTGGCGATTGCCGGGGCCCTGGGCGCGGGCATTGGCAACACCTTGCTGGCACTCACCATCGTGCTGATACCGCCGCTGGCGCGGGTAACCGAGAGCGCGACCACCCAGGTTCGCTCCATGGAGTTCATCGAGGCCGCGCGTGCCAGCGGTGCCGGCAGCGCCGTCATCATGCGGGTCCATGTGGTGAGTAATGTGATCGGCCCGGTGCTGGTGTACGCCACCAGCCTGCTGTCGGTCTCCATCATCATGGCTGCGGGCCTGTCCTTCATCGGCCTCGGCGCCCGCCCGCCCACGCCGGAATGGGGCCTGATGCTCAACACGCTGCGCAATGCGATCTATTCCGAGCCGCTGCTGGCCGCCTTGCCTGGGGTGCTGATCTTTGTGGTGTCGCTGGCCTTCAACCTGCTGGCCGACGGCCTGCGCAGCGCGATGGAGGTGAAGTGATGAGCACCTCCACTTATGCGGTGGATGTGGCGGGTCTGCGCAAGCAGTTTTATGTGCGCCAGAAGCGCCTGGGTGCCCGGCCCCAGGTGGTGCACGCGGTGTCTGACATCTCCTTCAAGCTGCAGAGTGGCCAGACGCTGGGCATTGTGGGTGAGTCAGGCTGCGGCAAATCGACGCTGGCACGCCTGCTGATGGGCTTGATTGAGGCCGACGACGGGTCGGTCCTGCTGGCGGGTCAGGTGCTGGGCTCGCGCCCCGAGCAGTTGGCAGCGGTGCGACGCAAGGTGCAGATGGTGTTCCAGGATTCGTTCGCTTCGCTCAACCCGCGGCTCAGTATCGAGGCCTCCTTGATGTTTGGTCCCCAGGTTCACGGCGTGTCGCGGACCGAGGCCCGGCAAACCGCCCACGAATTGTTGGCGCGTGTTGGCCTGGAGCCCGCGCGTTTTGCCGGGCGTTATCCACACGAGGTATCGGGTGGTCAGCGGCAGCGCGTCAACATCGCGCGGGCCTTGGCGTTGAAGCCCGAAATCGTGATTTTTGATGAGGCCGTGTCGGCACTGGACAAGTCGGTCGAGTTGCAGGTGTTGAACCTGCTGCTCGACCTCAAGGCCGAATTCGGGCTGACCTACCTGTTCATTTCGCACGACCTGAACGTGGTGCAGTACATCAGCGACGAAGTGATGGTGATGTACCTGGGCAAGGTGGTGGAAATGGGGCCGGTGGAATCGGTTTACGCACACCCGGCCCACCCCTACACCCGGGCGCTGCTGGCCTCGATGCCCAGCATGGACCCGCGTCAGCGCACCCAGGCGGCACCCATTGTGGGTGACCCACCGAGCCCGATCGACCCGCCCTCGGGCTGCCGCTTTCGCACCCGCTGCCCGCACGCGGTGGCGGCCTGCGCCGAGGGTGAACCGCTGCTGCGAGCGGCGGGGTCCGACGGACACCGGGTAGCCTGTCACTTGACACTGACTGGCGGAGGTGCGTTATGAGTCCCCAACCGCTGGCCTCGGTACGGGACCTGAATGTTCGTTTTCGCAGTCCACGCGGCGAAGTGTGCGCTGTCAATGGGGTCAGCTTTGAGCTGCAGCCGGGCGAGGTGCTCGGCCTGATCGGCGAATCGGGCTGCGGCAAAAGTGTGACCCTGCGCGCCCTCATGCGCCTGCTGCCGGAGCAGCGTACGGTCATGACTGGCGGCATCACCGTGGATGGGCAGGACGTGGCGTCGCTGAAAAACCGCGCCCTCAGCGCCTACCGGGGTGGCACCACCGCCATGGTTTTTCAGGACCCGGGGCTCGCGCTGGACCCGGTCTACACCATCGGCCAGCAGATTGGCGAGGCCATCCAGCGCCATCGCGGCGGCTCCCGGGCCCAGGCGCGCGTCCAGGCGCAGCAGTGGCTGGAACAGGTGAAGGTGCCTTCTGCCCGGGCCCGGCTTGACAATTACCCGCATGAGCTCTCGGGCGGCATGCGCCAGCGCGCCATGATTGCGCTGGCGCTGTCCTGCGGGCCGAAGCTGGTGCTGGCTGATGAGCCCACCACCGCGCTAGACGCCACGGTGCAGATGCAGGTGCTGCTGATCCTGCGCGAGTTGCAGCAGCGCCTGGGTATGGGCGCGGTGTTCGTGACCCACGACCTCGGGGTGGCGGCTGAAATCTGCGACCGCATCGCGGTGATGTATGCCGGTCGCATCGTCGAGATCGGCAGTGCCGAAGAGGTGTTGCTGCACCCGCAACACCCCTACACCCAGGGCCTGCTGGCGGCCACCCTGCACGGTTCCATGCGCGGCACCCGCCGCACCGGCCTGCCGGGTGCACCGCCCGACCTGCTGGCCCTGCCCGCTGGCTGCGCGTTTGCGGCGCGCTGCGCGCATGTCAGCAGCGACTGCGTGAAGGCCGTGCCTGAACTGAGGAGCCAGCCTGGTCTGTCCGCAGCGGCTTGCTGGCGCCTGGGCGCGGTTCAAAACGCCACGGCGGCAGGAGCCGGGGCATGACGCGCCCGGCGCCCGCCCCTCAGCAGATGGCCATGGACAGTGGCCACTCGGTGCGACCCTACCGCATTGCGCTGCTGAACCCGAACACCAGCGCGCGCTCCACCGAGCTGATGATGGCCAGCGCCCTGGAGGCAGCGCCTGCGGGGGTGCACATCGAAGGGCGCACCGTGGCAGCGGGCCAGGACTTCATCGCCGACGCCGCCGCGCTGGCGCTGGCCGCGCAAGCGGTTCTGGAGACCGCACCGGCGCTGGTGGCCGAGGGTTTTGATGCCCTCATCGTGGCGGGCTTTGGCGACCCGGGCGTGGTCGCGCTGCGCCAGCGCCTGGCGCTGCCGGTGACCGGGCTGGGTGAGGCCGGCATTGCCGAGGCCGCCGCAGGTGGCCTGCGCTACGCCATCGTCACCGTCACGCCCGCGCTGCATGACAGCCTGGTGGCCGCCGCCCACGCCGTGGCGCCAGCAGCACAGTTTGCCGGCGTTCGCTACACCCGTGGCGACACAGCTGCGCTGATGGCCAGCCCCGAGCAGCTTCAGCAGGCCTTGTTGCAGGCCTGTCGCGAAGCGGTCGATCAGGACGGTGTGCGCGCCATCGTGATCGGTGGCGGCCCGCTGGCCCATGCCGCGCAGGACATTGCCACGCAGCTACAACTGCGGGTGGTTGATCCGGTGTGTGCCGCGGTGCGACTGGCCTGCGCCCGCGCCGGGCTGAGGGTCTGAACCCACCCCCACCACCGACCCGATTTCTCACCTGTCCCTCAACCCACCCTGGAGCTCTGTGCCATGACCTTTCCGCTTTCCGCCCGCTGGCTCGCCTGTGCGACGACGTTGACCCTGACCACCTTGTGTGCTCCCACCCTCGCCAGTGCCGCTGAGTTCACCCTGCGCGTTGCCGGTAACTCGTCGGCCAATGTGCGCCATTCCGATGGCATTGAAAAACCCTTCTTCCTGGGCCTGCCCAAGGCCACCGGCATTGACATGGACGTGAAGTTCAATCCGATGGACGTGGTGAACGTCAAGCCTGACGACGCGCTGCGTCTGCTGCGCTCGAACATCTTTGACGTGATGTCGGTGCAGATCGGCAGCGTCGCGCGCGACGACCCGTTTTTTGAAGGCATCGACCTGGCTGGCGTCTCCACCAACATGGGCCAGTTGCGCAAAGCGATGGAAGCCTACAAGTCAGCCTTCGATGCGCGCCTGCAGGAGAAATTCAAGGCCAAGGCGCTCACGCTCTGGCCCTTTGGCCCGCAGGTGTTCTTCTGCAACAAGCCCATCAAGTCCATTGCCGACTTCAAGGGCCTGAAGGTGCGCAGCTTCACCCCCAGCATGTCGGCCATGTTGCAGAACCTGGGCGCCACGCCGGTGACGATGTCGTTTTCCGAGGTCTATTCGGCCCTGGGCAATGGGGTGGTTGATTGCGGGGTGACCTCGGCCAACTCGGGCAACTCGGGCAAGTGGCCGGAAGTGACGCAGTATTTCTACCCCCTGGCCGTGGCAGGCTCGGTGCAAGGGCACTTTGTCAACCTCGACTTCTGGCGCAAGCTCAACGCTGACCAGCAAGCCAAGGTCCAGGCCGAGTTCAAGAAGATGGAAGACCAGATGTGGGACTTGGCCGAAGAGGGCACGGCTGACTCCATCGCCTGCAACACCGGCAAGCCGTGCAAGAACGGCACGCCGTTCAAGATGACGCTGGTGCCGGTGACGGCCGACGACGAGGCCAAGGTCAAGGCCGCATCCGCCGCCACCGTGCTGCCGATGTGGAAGGGTGTCTGCAACAAGGTTGACCCGAAGTGCAGCGACACCTGGAATGCCACGGTGGGCAAGGCCCGTGGCATGAGCATCAACTGAGCGCTGGAAGCACGCCATGAATCACCACCACCCCGCCAACCCGATCAGCGAAAAAATCACGCCGGCGGCGCGCTGGGCCACCATCGCCTGTGGCTGGGTGGTGTTTGCCTACGCCGTGGGCCTGACGCTGGAGATCCTGGGCCGCAAGTTCTTCGCCACCTCGTTCAAGGGCATTGATGAACTGGGCGGCTTTGTGCTGGCAATCAGCGCGGCCATTGGCGCCTCGTATGCCATGGCGCAACGCAGTCACACCCGGGTCGATGTGTTTCTGGTGCGCCTGCCCGCCGGTTTGCAGCGCTGGCTCAACACGCTCGCCATGCTGGCCTTTGCCGGGTTCTCCGGTTTTGCGGTCTGGCGTGGTGTGGCGGTGCTGCGTGACACCCTGGAGTTCGGCAGCAGCGCCACCAATCTGGAGCAACCACTGTGGGTGCCGCAGGCGCTTTGGGTCGCCGGGCTGGCCCTGTTGGCCGGGATCTCCCTCGCTTACGCGCTACACGCGGTCTTTCTGCTGGTGACGCGTCGCCCCGAGCTCAATGCCTGGTACGGCCCACACAGTGCGAAAGCAGAGTTGGAGGAAGAGCTGGCCAACATCCACGAGCGCGGGGTCGAGGCCGAGGCGCTACCCGCCGTTTCCCGTTCACACTGAGGCCGCACCATGTCCGATATTTCCCTGCTCGCGGTGGCGCTGGGCTTTCTGCTGCTCATCGGGCTGATGAGTCTGGGCCTGCATGTGGCCTTTGTGATGTTTTTCCTTAGCCTGGTGGGCGCCGTGGCCTACCTCGGGTTGCCGGCCGCACTCGAGTACGGCACCCAGTACTGGAGCGCCAACAACAACTTCGTGCTGGTCTCGGTGCCGCTTTTTATTTTGCTGGGCGAGTTGCTGGTGCGCGGTGGTTTCACCGACAAGATGTACCGATCCCTCTCCGACTGGCTTTCGCCGCTGCCCGGCGGCCTGTTGCATTCCAACATCGGTGCATCGGCGCTGTTCGCGGCGGTGTCGGGCTCCTCGGTGGCCACGGCCGCCACCATCGGCACCGTCGCCTTGCCGGCTTTCAAACAGCGCGGTTACAACCCGCGTCTGGTGCTCGGCACCATCGCGGCCGGTGCCACGCTGGGCATCCTGATTCCGCCGTCAATCAACATGATCATCTACGGCGCCATGACCAACACCTCGGTGGGCAAGCTGTATGCGGCCGGTGTCGTGCCGGGCCTGCTGCTCACCGTGCTGTTCATGGCCGTGATCGCGGTCGCTTGTTTGTGGAAACCCGCCTACGCCGGCACACCCGAACCCACCGCGCCGCTGGGCGACAAGCTGCGCCGCCTGCTGGACCTGGTGCCACCGCTGCTGGTGATTGTGCTGGTGATGGGCAGCATCTATGCCGGTTGGGCCACACCTACTGAATCTGCGGCGCTGGGTGTGGTGGTGTCGGCCTTGCTGTGCGCGGCCTTCGGGCGCCTGACGATCCGCATGTTGCACGAGTGTTTTGTCACGACGCTGTCGATCACGGCGATGATCATGCTGATCGCCGCCGCGGCCTTTTATCTGAACTTTGTTCTGGGCATGCTGGGTGTTCCCGACATGCTGACCAAGTTTGTGGTCGGCCTGCAGGCCAGCCCGGGGCAGATCATCCTGATACTCACGGTGCTGTACCTGATCCTGGGCTGCTTTCTGGATGCGCTGGCGATGGTGGTGGGCACCATCCCGATTGTTTTTCCGATTGTGGTGGCGCTGGGGATCGACCCGGTGTGGTTCGGCATCTTCCTGGTGGTCATGGCCGAGCTGGCCCTGATCACCCCGCCGGTCGGCATGAACCTGTACGTGGTGCAGGGGGTGCGGGGTGAGGGCAACATCATTGACGTGATCTATGGGGTGACCCCGTTCCTCGTCATCATGCTGCTGTTGGTGGCGCTGATCTGGTTTTTCCCCGGCATTGCCATGTGGATGCCAGGTTTGTTGGCCGGCTAGTGCATGTGAAAATGGGCTCTTTCCTACCGGATACCCTTTCCATGCCTGAAGTTTCAGCGACCTCGTTTCTGGCTCGGGTTCGACAGAACCTCGCTGCCTTTCACCCGATGGAGCGCCGACTGGCCGAATTTGTGCTGGATTTTCCGGGTGACCTGGCCAGCTACGCCGCCA
Organism: Rhodoferax fermentans; assembly: GCF_002017865.1. Lineage (NCBI taxonomy): Bacteria > Pseudomonadati > Pseudomonadota > Betaproteobacteria > Burkholderiales > Comamonadaceae > Rhodoferax > Rhodoferax fermentans. Next base: position 2,656,397 of record NZ_MTJN01000002.1, read on the forward strand.
ATGAACTGGCGTCGCTGGCGGGGGTGTCCAACGCCACGGTCACCCGCTTCATCAAGCGCCTGGGTTACCTGCATTACGAGGATGCCCGGCGCCAGGTGCGCCAGGAGCGCGGCGCCGGCTCACCGCTGTTTCTGGCCAGCCGCAGCACTGGCATGGCAAATCAGTTCAGCGCCAGTTTGGAGCGAAGTCACGACAACCTTCAACGCACCCTGGCCCGACTGAATCCGGCCGACATTGACCACATGGCCCAGTCCCTGCTGCGGGCCCGCAAGATCTGGGTGACCGGTTTTCGCTCCAGTCAGTCGTTCGCTAGCTACTTCCGCTGGCAGATGTTTCAGGTCAAGGAAGACATTGTGCTGGTGCCCAGTGCTGGTGACACGTTGGGTCAATACGCCGCCAGCATCACAGCGGCGGATGTCGTGGTGGTGTTCGCCGTGCGGCGCAGACCGGCAGGACTGGGTGAGGTGATCGAACAAATCATTCGCTCAGGGGCCAAAGTGCTCTACATCTCCGACGAGCAAGTGGCAAGGCAAGCAGGGTTGACGTGGCATGTCTACTGCAGCTGTGATTCCGACCGCCCCCTGGATGACCATGTGGCAGTGATTGGTATCTGTCATCTTTTGGCATCCCGCGTCATCGAACTTGCCGGACCACGCGAGCGGGCCCGGTTGACCGCGATCGAGGCAAGCTACGACGCGCTGCATGAGTTGTTGACTTGATCAGGCAAAAAGCGTTTAGCCGGTCTGGAGGAGGCTTATCGCATGCATTTGATATCGGTAAGGGTCTTAACTGCCACATAAGCAAAAAACTTATATGACCGCTACTGGTCGTCAAGAGTAAGCCGGTTCCCCAATCTGTTTGCCCCAAACTTGAGGTTGGATATTCGCCAAATTGGGCGACCATACTGCTGTCGGTCGTGGGCGCGAACTATGTGCCCATAACGGCCAGCCACCGCTTGCGGAAGCAGCCATTCAAATTCGTGCATGGGAATCAGAAAGCTGACACTCATCTTCACTGTGCCATTTCCGCTGACTGTGCGACTCTTGAGCAGCGGTAGCGGTCCTACGGTAAGCGTGACTTCACGGCTGTTTGGCGTGCCGGCGTTGGTTCGTATAGCGAGTAGCAGAGGTATCCTCTCACCATGAACCTTTCCTTTGCGAACAAGACTTTCATGGGTGGGGAGCCGACCTGGGCGAACGCCTGCGTGGGTGACAACGGGACGCCAGGGGCCATCGACTATGCAAAAGGCTTCGCTTCTGCGGCGAACACCTTGCTTGACAGCGCGATTGCTGATCAGGGCTTAAACCTGCCGGTCGATACCCTGGTTTATCCCGTTTGCTTCACGATGCGTCATGCCATCGAGCTGTTCCTGAAGAAATTCAAGGAGGATTTGGCCGAAATCGGAGCCCTTCGATGCGTTGCGTTGCCAGTTTTCGATCAAGTGGCCTCGCATGACCTGAACCGGATTTGGACCTATGTGAAGACCCACGCGCTAGCGACTGACGAGAGGCTCGTCGCCCATGTAAATCAGTTGGATGAGTACATCACCGACGTTGCAGCCTTGGATGCGACAGGTCAGGTTTTTCGCTATCCGTCTGATGTAGACAACAAGAAGCATCTGACGAGCATCGGCATCATCAACTTCCTTGTTCTGAAGCGCCGGTTCAAGCAACTCCAGCCGTTGCTTGAGGGACTGAATCGAACATTTGTTGACCTGATTGAGGAGTACCGTTGGGGGACCTTCACGGCAAGCTTATCGCGGCTGCAACTACGTAAGCTTGCCTCAGATTTGCCGGCACGTTCGAGGTGGGGCGAGGCCTTCTTTGACCAGGTGAGGGTTGATCTAAAGACAAAGTACAAAGTGAGCAGCAGGGAGCTTTGTCGGGCGATCAAGCTGATTCAGACGCGGCACGAGATGGCCGCCTGCATAGGAGCCCCGGTGCCCATTCCCAGGCTTTCGGTTGCTGCTCTTGAGCGATTTTTCGACAAATGGTGCGCAGCAAATGACCTGCAGCTAGTCATTGACCCGCCACCGCCGCGCTTTGTTTCTCTTACTGACATAGCGGAGGCGCTGCGATATGACGTAAATCGGCAGGACCTAGGCATAGGTCTGGCGGCAGAGATCGACCCTGACGAGTTTGCTGCCATCAATGCACTTTTCTATTTCGAGAGCGAAGCCCCAGTGTCCGAGGCGTTCGAGCGTGTTCTTGCCATCTATCAAAGGGAAGCCGATGGCTACAAGGCTAACCTAGCCGCATACCAGCAGTCGCTGGGGCACATGATGGGGAAGATAAGGGTCTTCGACCGTATCCTCTACTCGTTGGATTTCCTGGGTCAGACCGAGATTTTGGAGGCCATTATCCAGCGGTATGGCCTTGAGCCAGCGCGAAGGAGACTGCTTGAAAAGAGCAACATCATGAAGGCGATTCCCACGTAACGCCTGTCGACGCTGAAGCCGCCTCCAGTGCTCCCCGGATTCCTCGGCTGCTGGTCGTCAGGCCTGCTGCAAACGACAGCAATCGGCCTTGAAGAGTCACAGGCCTGAAGGTTGACCAGTTTTCCGGGCGGCCGACTGTTGAAGACTGAAAGCGGTCTTTTTTTTCTTTTCGCAACGACTGCTGACACCAATACTGCTCATTGAGTTTAGTGCTGCTAAGCTACGTGCGTTTAGCAATTTGTTGTAGTTACGTAATGCCCGTGATCGCAAATCTGTGAGGCTTTCGAAGCTCGCGTTCCATCAAAGAGGTGAGAAAGCGGGTTTCTGGCTATGCGGCTATTCCTCGCAATTGAGAATGACATGGCCAAAACAGCACGAATTTATAAGATAACTATTCAACGCTTCAGGGGCATCCACTCCCTAACATGGCTGCCTGCGAAAGGAATGAACGTCATCCTGGGTGGGGGTGACGTCGGAAAAACGACCATCCTCGAAGCTATTGCACTGCTGCTCTCGCCATCGAACACTGCGGTCATCTCTGAGGCCGATTACTGGGCGCGGGACAGCGCACAGGAATTCGTCATCGAAGCCGTCATGACCCTACCCGATACGACCGGGATCGGCTCGCAGAACACTTTTGCTTGGCCATGGGCGTGGAACGGGCAAGATGCCATAACTCCGTCAGCCAACGGGGAAGAAGACCTTCCCGAGCCCGGCGAGCCGGTGTATCGCGTGCGCGTACGGGGAACCACGGAATTGGAAATCACGTGGGAGGTCATGCAACCCAACGAAGAAATCGACCATTTTTCGACAGCCGTTCGCCGGCGTATCGGCTTGGTCCGAATGAGCGCTGATGAGCGCAACGATCGCGATCTGCGCCTTGTCTATGGCTCAGCGCTGGATCGGTTATTGGCTGATAACGCATTGCGTGCACGTATCGGCAAGGAGGTCGCTGGGCTCAATTTGCACGATTCGCTCAACGACAAGGCTAAGGAGGCGATCGAATCGCTGGATGCGCGCATGGCCGGTGCTGCGCTTCCCTGCGATTTGAAACTCGGTCTCACGACCAGCCAGGGGTTGTCCATCGGCGCGCTCATCGGACTGATGGCGACCAAGAATGGGGTGACGTTGCCCCTGAGCAGTTGGGGTTCTGGCACCAGACGAATGGCTGCGCTCGAAATCGCATCGTCAACAGGCAAGGAAGCAAGCGTTACGCTCATCGATGAGATTGAGCGTGGGCTTGAGCCGTACCGTCTGCGCAAGCTCATCAATATCCTGACCAGCCAACACGGGCAGATTTTTCTCACGACGCATAGCCCTGTCGCCATTTCGTGTGCCGAAGACGCTCACCTTTGGTATCTGGACAGCCTGGGCTCCATCGGTGCGTTGCCTCGGGACAAGATCGGGCCACAGCAGAAACGCGATCCTGAAACGTTCCTGGCGCGTGTGGCCGTTATTGCAGAAGGCCCCACCGAAGTCGGCTTTTTGCAGTACTTATTAGAGAAGGCTTTTAAGGGCAACCCGCTCGATCACGGGGTGCGAGTCTGCGATGGTCAGGGTAACAGTGCGACCTTGGATCTGTTGGAGACGCTCGCGTCTTCCGGTTTGCTGTTTGCCGGCCTGGTTGACGACGAAGGTACCGCGCCAGAGCGGTGGAAGAAACTGAAAGACAAGCTCAAAGGGCGACTGCACCAGTGGCCCAAGGGCTGCACCGAAGATCATGTGATCGGGGCCGTTCCCGAGGCAAATCTTCTCGCACTGCTGAAGGATGCAGAAGGCGAACTAGACGGCTATCGACTTCGGACTTTGGCGGAGCGCCTCGGACTTCAAGACAAGAGCACGGAGGCGATAGATGCGGCGCTGAAAGCCTCTGGAAAAACGTGGCGCGCTTTAATCATTGCAGCAGCTAGCGGCAGCAAGGATGGGGCGCCCGCAGGTCAAGAAAAGGCTTGGAAGAAGCATTCCCAGCAATGGTTCAAGTCCACTGTCGGTGGACAGGAGTTGGCCCAGAAAATGGTCACTCTAGGCGCTTGGACGGAAGTACAGCCGCAGTTGCTTCCGTTGATCAACGCGGTACTTGCAGCCGTGGGTCACCAGGCCTTGCAAGAGCTCGATCTATGAGCGACCAGGCCGTCGCCAAGCTTCTACGCTCAGCTGAGCCGCTGGTAATCATTGAAGCAGCGGCGGGCTGCGGCAAGACATACCAGGGCGCTGCGTACGCGCAGGAGATGGTGGGAGCGCTCGGTGATGGCCGCTTGCTCATCCTGACGCACACCCACGCCGCTTGCTCTGTCTTTGCAGAACGCACTAAGAAGGCCGGGTCACGCGTCGAAATCAAGACCATCGATGCCTTGATTGCGCAGATCGCGCTGGCGTACCACAAGCCACTTGATCTTCCGCGCGATCTGACCTCCTGGGCTTGGCAGGGTGGAGGGCAAGGCTTTGAGATCATGGCGACCAAGGTCGCAGGATTTCTGCGCCATCAGCCAATGGTGGTTCGTGTACTGGCCCAACGCTACCCAGTCATCGTGTGCGATGAACACCAGGACTCCAGTGTCGATCAGCACAGTGTTGTCATGTCCTTGCTGTCCGCTGGAGCAACCGTCCGGATCTTTGGAGATCCCATGCAGCGGATTTACGGGGCCAAGACCGACAAAGCGGCGCGCGAGGATCGTGCCCGCTGGGACGCTTTGAAGACGCAGGGAGTAGGTGAGAAGCTGGTCACCCCTCACCGCTGGCAAACCGGTTGCCCTCTATTGGGGGCTTGGATAATCGAGGCGAGGGAGAGCTTGGAACGCGGAACTCCCATAGACCTGACCGGAGCGCTGCCTCCATCAGTTAGGGTGCTTGTCGGGAACAACACGGCTCAGATGCGAACGGGCTACCAACTGACCAAGGACCACAGGGCACCGATCGACACGGTGCTTAAAAGCAGCCCGCAGTTGATGGTCCTCGCATCGCAGAACGACTTGGTATCGGCACTTCGAGCCTTCTGGTTTCGGACAGTGCCGATCTGGGAAGGGCATACGCGTGATGCGCTAGGGGCGCTCGTGCAGACACTGCGCACCGGTCATGGCGATCCGGAGGCGCTGGCGCAGGGTGTCATCACCTTCATGGGCTGCGTCGCGGCGGGATTCAGCCCATCCAGCCACGGTGAACGACTTTTGCAGGAAGTCCGCACCGGGGCGGCACGCCCCACCACCGGAAAGCCGGCCAACATCCAGGCGGTCGCACGATGCCTGCTGAACAATCCCTCGCACACGGGCGTCTCGGACGCGTTCGCAAAAATTACTGCGCTGGTGAAGGACAACGCTGCGGGCTTCGACACCGTGAAGATCGATCACAGGTCCGAACTGCGAGATGCCGTGCGCATCGGCCAGTTCGCAGATCCGGACGAAGGATTTGCGGAGGTGTCGCGCATGCGTTCCTATTCCCATCCTTCATTACCAAAAAAGGTGCTCAGTAGCATTCACAAGGCGAAGGGCCTGGAGTGCGACCACGCGATGCTGATGGCCTGCGACAAGGCGCAGTTCACATCGACCCTGTACGCCAAGTCCAAGATGTACGTAGCCCTTAGCAGGGCGAGAAAGTCGCTCACCTTGGTGGTTTCGACATCCAATCCCAGTCCCCTGTTCAAGCTCCGTTGAAGGACCGACCCCATGAGCAACTATTTCAGTGATCGGGAGCTTGGGCCGAGGGCCCGTACCGAGCAGACAATGAGTCCAGTGGCATGGGCCGGCATTGCGGTCCTGGTTGAGGCCCTGGCGAGTTCCGGAGCGTTCGGGGCGTCGTTTCCGCAAGTATGTCCCGATGGTCATGCGATCTGTGGCAACGACACGGACATGCTGAAAAGCGCAATCGAAGCGGAGATCGAGGGCCTGTCATGGCCGCTGCAACGCGACAAGGTCGAAGAAGATGATTTCATGCGAACGCGAAAGCCGTGGGCGCCCCCGACCCTTGTGGCGCTCGATTTCATCGAGTTCGTGTGGAGAAACGTTGCGCGGCCGATTCCGGGACGAGTTCACGATTACTACCGCCATCACCATCTGTCTTTCGACAGCGCGGAAGGGCGTTCCGCGTTCGTGACCGATGTGAACCGCATCCTCGCGCGTAACGGGCTGGCCTATGAGATTACCGAAAGCGGCGATGTCCGACGGATCTTGCCAGCCATCATCGGGGACTTGCTCGCAAGAGCCTACTTCCGGACCGGGGACCAACTGCTCAACGTTATGCTGGAAGAGGCGCGCAGGAAATTTTCCGATCCCGATCCACTGATCCGCCGTGAAGCACTGGAGCGACTGTTCGATTCATGGGAGCGCGTCAAGACATTGGCAGACGAAAACAAGGCTAAGTCGGCGAAGTTGGTTCTGGACAGGGCAAGCCCTGAACCGGCATTTCGGCAGCTTCTTGAGAAGGAGGCCTTGGAGCTTCGAGAGATTGGGAACAGCTATCTGTTGCGCCATCACGAGCGAAGCCAAACACCTGTGATCGACACAGATCATGTCGACTACCTGTTTCACAGGCTCTTTTCGTTGGTGGATCTGGTGATCCGCAAGAACGCACCTCGCTAGGAGCCGAGGCTCATGTGCTCGGGTTCAGATCTCATCGAAGCAGGGCAGTCGAAGCAAGTCTCGATAGGCGCATGCTTGGCCCTGGGAGCGGCTCAATGAGCGAGCCTTTGCAGCACTACGTGCCCAAGTTCATGCTGCGGCGGTTCTCCTCTGGTGGGCGTGAATTGGTACATGCGTTCGACAAGCACCAGGACAAGATTTTTGCGTTCTCCACGTCGAAGAAATCTAAAGTGGGTGTCGCGGCGGAGCGAGCCATTTACGATTTTAATTTTCAGGGGGTTCCCCTGACGCTGGAACCCGCACTGAGCAGCCTTGAAACCAAGGCAGCCGAGGTCACTGCGCGGGTCATCGCGGCTCAAGCGCTTCCCCCTGCCTGGCGCGAAGAGAAGGCAATTCTCGCCAGCTTCATGGCGGTGCAGCTCGTACGCACCAAGGCGATGATGGCAACCCTCGACGATCTTTCTAGTCGCATGGAAGGGTTTTTTCGTGCGGAGGGTGCCCCGGAGGAGTTCTTTCAGCCCGACCCTTTGGTCGGCAGCAAGGAGAACGCGCGAAAGGCCCACTACGCGGCATTGATTACCAATGCGTCGAGGGACTGGGCGCCTCTGCTGCTGCAGAAGGTCTGGCATCTGATCAAGACCACCGACGACACGCCTTTTTTCATGGGGGATCATCCGGTCGTTCGGTTCAATGACCCCAATGCGGAAGGCCGCGGAAAACTCGGCTTGGCGTCCATCGGGGTTCAGCTGTACTTCCCGCTGTCTCCAACACTGGCGCTTTCCTTGATGTGCCCTACATATCTAGAAATGATGATCGATGGGATCGAGCGCATTGATCGGCTGCTTGTGGGCAGGCTCGGGGAGCCTAGCTCGCTCAGAGCGCAGCGGAAGGAGATTTCCGGCATCGTGGAGGCGCTTCTGGCAGGCTCCATGACGGAAGTACGCCCCGAGAACGTTGAACACTTCAATTCGCTGCAGGTGCTGGAAGCGGAGCGTTACGTGTTCTCCGTCAAGAGTGATTTCTCCATGGTCAGGGAGATGATCCAGGAAGACGATACCGTTCGTTGGGGAACGAGATTTGTGGAAGGCTCAGGCCACTTCTAACTACCAACATAGGAGCGGGCATGCTCCTCGCGGTTGCTTTACACTGGTACCAAATTTCCGGCTTCGGTGCTGTGTCTACCACGGCGTTGTTCGGAGACTTCCTCAGCGGGTGTCTGGTGTTGTTTGCTTCCTTGTTCATGGTGTTCGAGATCTCTTTGGAGTTCGAGATGCAGCGAAAGGGGAAAAAATGAAGCTAAAACTCAGGCTGAAAAGCAATCGAAAGGGCGCGGGGTTACTGGGGGTATGCGCACTGGACACTGCAGGGAAGTCACGGCTTCGCTTCGGAAGACTTAGGCCCTGAGAGTGCCCCATCCCCCGCCAATTCGAGAAAGCGTCTTTAAGACGCTTTTTCTTTTTTAGGCAGTTGCGTAGCACTTCGTCATTTGTTCGCGAATGTTTGATTAGTGTTTGTCAGCGGACTTGCGGCGCGGAGTACGAGTGACTGCAATCGCTGCACAGGAGCCGACTGTGCCGACCTTCTGATTTTTCGTGGTGGATGACTGCTTATGAGCACTGATTCCCAATGGCAGCACCTGGTCGTCACGAGACGACCACTTTGAAGATGGGCAACCTCGGTAGCGGACATTGGCGGCAAAAACTGCAGACGCGTGAATGTCGGCTATCGGGCATCGATTTGGACAGCCGCTACGACAGCAATGGGTCGGGAACTGCCCGTCACGGCGGAAACCTGAATGACTCTTGCCAGCCTTGAAGAGTCACAGGCCTGAAGGTTGACAAGTTTTCCGGGCGGCCGACTGTTGAATCCAAGCTGCATTTCGGCTGTCCATCGTGCCTGTGTTGCCAAACTGCCCGGCATCACCGAATTGACTATCCCCCTAGTCGTTGTATCCCTGTGCTTTATTGAACTTGCGCAGATGGGCGCGCGTGCCCGCAAAGATGCTCTGGGCCATGGCCATCGGGAAGTCAGGCGGCAGAGCCTGCTCAACCGCCAACAGGGCTGCATCTATGCGCTGCACCATCTCCAGCATGGCCGGCCAGGCATCTTGCACACCGCTGGTCTGGGCCAGTTGTTCCCAGTGTCTGCGCTGCACTTCACTGAGTCGGTAGTGGGCGGTTCTGGAGCGTACTGCCATCGACAACTTGGCTTTCTTGTAGGCGATGTCATAAGGTCCGGTACCTATCAGCGGCCAGGCGGAGATCACGTCATACAGGGGTGTCATGCGGTAGCCTCCACCCGGCAGGTGAAAGAGAGAGTAGTTCTTGGCATGGCCGTCGATGGCGCCCAATAACCAGAACAACAACTGGGCACACAGAAAGGTTCGGCCATCCTGCTGTGCTGACACCGAGCCTTTGAGTACCTCCAGACAGTCCTGCATGCCTGGACCGCCCTTGGCTTCGTACTTGGTGTCACTGCCCACGCCCAAGGCCTGACACAGATCCTCCTGAACCAGACGGGTGATCCAGGGGCCTTCCTGCCATTGCCGGTCAAAGCGTTCCACCACCAGGACACGTCTGTCACCAAAGTCAGCGATCTCACAGTGGGCAACCGGCAGCTTAAGCTGGGCCAGGATTTGGCTGCACAGCCATTCGTTCTCGACCGAGCGACGCAGATCAAGCTGGCGACCGGGGGTGACACCAATGGTGGGTTTGAGGATGTGGGTGGTGGGGGTAGACCCAAGGGGGTGACACCATTGCTGACCGACGCGCAGTAAGGCTGTTTTCTCCTGGGCACCACCGATGGTCAGCCGATAGCCGGTATCGACCAGAGGATCTGGGGTTGAGGCATCACCGAGACTGGCCAGATGTGCCTCAAGCTGGGAGCCGCTGAGTACGTTGTAGCTCAGGTGGCCAACGGGAGCAGGCGTCTCACCGGGGGGCAGGAGTTGGAGCGCACCCACGCAGTCACGGCCAATGGCTTGCAGCATCGCAAAGATATCGGTCTGGGTAAGCTTCAGGCGGGTGCACAGGCGTTGTCGGATGCCCTCACTGTCGGGCAGAAGGTTGTCGAAGTAATTCTTGACCACTGCACCTTCGAGGGGTTTGTCTGCGGTGAGGGGCAAAGACAGGGAGATCGGGCGAGCCTGGGCTTGGGCCAGCCAACTGGGGGCATAGTCAAAGAGGTGGTGTCCATCTCGGCGCACGTGCCAAGTGCCAACCTGTTGGTCGTTGATCCAGGCGACGAGTTCTCTCATGGCTTAAGCATTAGGGTCTGCAGTGCAGTGGGGGACGACAGATTATTGGCTCTGGCTGATATTGGGCAAATATCGGAGATGGGTGATATTTTGCAGGGGGTGTTGATCAGGGTGCTGCGCTTGGCCAAGGCCCCATTGCCGCTGCCCAGTCCTCTGGTTCAGGCAGTGCGTTGGCATTGGGTATCCAGTGTGCGATCTGGTCATGCTGGCATGTTTGGGCTCTTGAACCATCAATCTAATCGTCCTTTCGTCTGTGCTGCGACCATCGTACTGAACACGGCTTGGTATTCAAGAGTCGGGCAAGAGGAAAACGATAATCTTTTTGCAATGATGGGAATGACGCAGAAGCACCGTTTTACAGGACGTCCTGACTGCGACTGGTACGCGGCCCAAATCTGATTCGATTTCATCGAAAACCTAGTGAAGACAGGAATCGAAAAGTCGATCACCATTGAAGCTGGCAGCACCAATGTGTACCTAGGACTGGGTGATGTCGACACATGAGACCGAGAAGGTGCAAGCCTCAGCATGAACTTTCAGGGGCTGAACTCGAGTCCACAGGTGGTTGCTCGCGATGCACGGTGGCATTCACAGTCGGTCGGACGTCATCAACGACTATCAAAACAGGCTAAGCCAGCGATCGTCCTCAAGCGCGAACCAATCGCAGCAAGGTAATCTCAGATGGCGCACCAAAACGCTTGGGTGGTCCCCAGTACCCTGTTCCCCGGCTGGTGTAAACCCAGAGGGACTGCAACCTATGTAGCCCCGCCGTGAATGGCTGTTGCCATCTGACAAAGTGATTCCAAGGCCAGAACTGGCCACCATGTGTGTGACCCGAGAGCTGCAGATCAAAGCCCGCCTGCAGGGCATCAGGCGCACTGCGGGGCTGATGGGCCAGCAACAACTTGAACACGGCGTCCACCGGTGCACCGTTCATCGCCCGAGCAGGGTCACTGCGTTGTGCCTTGTCAAAGTGGTGGGCGCCGAAGTCTGTCACACCAGCCACCACCATCGTGGCCGGCTTAGGGTCCTGTGCATCATGGTGGTGGTGAATCACCACATGATCGTTCATCAGCACTTGGATACCCAAGCCTCTCAATGTATCGATCCAACCATGCACCCCGGAGTAATACTCATGGTTGCCGGTGACGAAGAAGCTGCCGTGTGTGGAAGTCAAATCCACCAGAGGCAACACGTCATCTCGCAGTTCTGCAACACTACCATCGACCAGATCACCGGTGATGGCCACCAGGTCAGCACCCAGGCTATTGACCCTAGTCACGATGCGCTGCAAATACGGACCCTTGATGGTGGGGCCCAGATGAATGTCGCTGATCTGTGCAATCTGAAAACCTTGCAGGGCGTCAGGCAGGTTGGCAATCGGGACATCGACTCTCACTACTGCTGCAGTTCGACGTGCATTGGAGAATCCCCACAACGTCACCAGCAGACCCAACACCGGCACCAACAGCGCCGTGTCAAAGCGAATGCTCGCAAGATCAGCTGTTGCAAGCGTCGCAGGCCAAATCCTTTCGAAGCCCTGCTTTGCCAGCAGAGCGACTTCCCGAAGCGAAGCCAGCACAAACAGGGAAGACCCGAGCCCCATGCAAAGCAGTCCCAACCAGGTCAGACGGGTGGCCAACGTCGGACTGGCAATACGCCGCCCCAGAAACCCCATGGGAAGCAGCAGTGCCGATAGCAGCAGCGCCACCCACAATGCCATGCCCAACAGCGGGTGAACTGCAAGGAGATCGGGTGCTACTGTCCAGCCGACAAAGGCGTGCAGAAGGAAAGAAATCAGAAACAGGACAGAGACGGACATTCGGGAGGACGCATAGGAACTCGTCCATGCGCGGTAGCTGCAATGAAACCAGATGGTGGCGGTTGGGGTTGATTCAAGTCATGGACGACTGTCGCAGAAGGATGGATCACCGCGACAGTAACGACGCTCGATGGATCGGTTTGAAGTTTGTGTCGTGAGGTTGATGCGTTTTTGTGGTCAGACTGGCGCCGCATATGTGCGAGGGCAGGGCGATCCATTTGTTTAAGGACAGGGCCACATTTCTGGATCTTTTGGCGAGTTCATTCAGCCGAGTTTGAGTGCTGAACTGGTGCCTGCTTGTTGGTCGAATGAATCTTGATTTGTTGACTGCAATCAACAGAACATTAAAGAATGCCGTTGGGGCATTCGTCGCAACCAGCAAAACCAGTGAATGGACAATTTCAGACGCGATACTCGTTCAGATTGCAATGAATAGATGTATGCGTCGATGATATTTTCCGAAGAAGAAGTTTCCACAATATTGGTCACAGGATGCAAGGGTCTCATTGGCAAAGCCCTAACCAAAGCACTCAGCAACGCCGGTTATGTTGTACGTGGCATTGATCTGAAGGAAGATGGGGCGAGCAGGGGTGACATTCGCAGTCGCGAAGACGTAGACCGTGCCATTGACGGATGTATTGGTGTTGTTCATCTTGCTGCAGTTTCGCGCGTCATTGATGGTGAACGTGACCCTGTCTCTTGCTGGGCCACCAATGTGGAGGGAACACGAAACGTCCTTCATTCGGCACTTGCAGCACCAAGCTCGCCTTGGGTGATTTATGCAAGTAGCCGTGAAGTCTATGGCAGGCCATCAACTTTGCCTGTGGATGAAGATGCACCACGTTGCCCGCTCAATATCTACGGACGATCAAAGGTGGCAGCAGAGGATTTGACTTCTGCATCTGAATTGCGGACAGCAATACTTCGCTTTTCAAACGTCTATGGATGTACTCGGGATCACGCTGATCGCGTTGTTCCTGCCTTTGCCAGGCAAGCCGCCGAGGGGCGCACGCTACGCGTAGACGGTAGTGACCACACCTTCGATTTCACGCATGTTGAAGATACTGTTCGCGGCATATTGGCGGTGATCAAAAGGCTGGAACGGGGTGAAAGGCTTCCTCCCCTGCACCTTCTGACTGGCACGGCGACCAGTCTTGGGCAACTTGCTTCAATGGCCGTCGAAATAGCCAAAAGCACCTCCAGTATTGTCGAGGCACCTCCCCGAAGTTACGACGTCGAGATGTTCTATGGCGATGCATCGCGCGCAGCGAAGTTACTTGACTGGAGGGCCGAGGTGACTATTGACGCTGGATTGAGTCGTTTGATTCGTGACTTTCAGGCAGAAAGCAGTCTGTTGGAGGTTGTGTGATGCGCATACTCAAGGTCATTCACGGTTACCCGATGCGCTACAACGCCGGATCCGAGGTCTACAGCCAGACACTTTGCCAGGCACTGGCCAATCGACACGAAGTTCATGTCTTCACCCGTGAAGAGAACCCTTTCGCACCGCCTTACGACCTCAAGGCGGACGCCGATCCCGATGACACCAGAGTTCGCTTGCATGTGGTCAATATGGCCAACTTCAAGGATCGGTACCGCCACGAGATGGTGGATCAACGCTTCTTGGAAGTACTTGAAGACGTGCGACCTGATGTCGTTCATATCGGCCACTTGAATCACCTTTCGACTTCACTGATCGCACGAGCAGCAGCGGCCAACGTTCCGATCGTGTTCACGTTGCACGACTACTGGCTGATGTGTCCCCGCGGGCAGTTCATGCAGATGTTTCCCGAGGATCCCACGAACCTCTGGGCAGCCTGTGAAGGGCAGGAAGACCGAAAGTGTGCCCAGCGGTGTTATGCACGCTATTTTTCGGGAGATCCCGAGACCCAGGACCATGATGTTCAAGTGTGGAGCGACTGGGTGAATCGCCGAATGACTCATGTTCGCGAAATGGCTGAACTTGTGGATATGTTCGTTGCGCCGGCACGCTATCTGCGTGACCGGTTTGTCCAGGACTTTGGCCTTCCTGCTGAAAAAGTTAAGTACCTGGACTACGGTTTTGACCTGTCTCGCTTCGTGCAGCGCAAACGTGATCCTTGTCAACCATTCACGTTTGGCTACATTGGGACCCATATCCCCGCCAAAGGCATCCACCACCTCATCCAAGCCTTTGGACAGTTGAGCGGTGCACCCATATTGCGAATATGGGGGCGCCCCAGGGGACAGGAAACGGACGCGCTGCGTGTGTTGGCCGGCAGTCTTCCTGGCGACGCCTGTGATCGCGTCGAGTGGTACCCAGAATATCGGAATCAGGACATCGTCACAGATGTCTTCAACCAAGTGGATGCGATTGTTGTCTCATCTGTCTGGGCCGAGAATTCCCCGCTCGTCATCCATGAGGCCCAGCAATGCAGAGTGCCGGTCGTGACCGCCAACTACGGCGGTATGGGTGAATACGTGCACCATGAGGTCAATGGACTTCTTTTTGAGCATCGCAACCCGGAGGATCTCGCTCGACAAATGCAGCGGCTGGTTGATGACCCAGAACTGGCGGTCAGGCTTGGCAGGCGAGGTTACCCATTCGACGATAACGGCGATATTCCGTCCGTTGAAGATCATGTTGTGCAGATCGAAGCAATCTACGATGACCTTGTTGCTATGCGTGACAGAGAAAGTTTGGTCAAGGCGTCTGCGCCTTGGCGCATTACCTTCGACACAAACCCGGATGACTGCAACCTGAGCTGCATCATGTGTGAAGAACACAGTACCTTCAGTTCATTGCAGAAGCGCAGACGCGCAGAAGGTCGACCCAGACGACGCATGGAAATGGCCATGATCCGACAGGTTGTGGAGGAGACCGCCGGCCGGGGTCTGCGAGAGATCATTCCGTCGACCATGGGCGAGCCACTTCTATTCAAGGACTTTGATCAGATCATTGATCTGTGCCATGAGTTCGGAATCAAACTGAACCTCACCACCAATGGGACCTTCCCTGGTCGCGGGGTTCGGGCTTGGGCCGAGCGGCTCGTGGCAGTCACCTCGGACATCAAGATATCCTGGAATGGTGCAACGGCAGCCACGCATGAAACGATCATGCCCGGTATCAAGTGGGAGCAAGCATTGGCCAATGCGCGCACCTTCATTGCGATTCGCGATGCGCACGCTGCAGCGGGCGGCAATCGGTGCCGGGTAACCTTTCAGCTCACTTTTTTGGAGAGCAATGTAGGTGAGCTGGCAGATATGGTGCGGTTGGCTGTTGGTCTCGGTGTGGACAGGTTAAAGGGACACCACCTCTGGGCGCACTTCAGCGAAATCGAGGATCTTTCCATGCGCCGAAGTCCCGAATCCATTGAGCGATGGAACGAGGCTGTTCGCGAGGCGCACTCGGTGGCCCGCGCCAATCCTCTGCCAAATGGTGAGCTGATTCAGCTTGACAACATCTTCGAATTGGACGCGGCAGCTGTCACTGATTTGGCACCGAGCGGAGTTTGTCCCTTTCTTGGCCAGGAGGCCTGGATCAGTGCACAGGGGCGATTTGATCCATGCTGTGCTCCGGATGCACAACGCCGCACACTCGGGGAATTCGGAAACCTCCATGAGCAGTCATTCACCGACATCTGGAACAGTGAGCCCTATCGGAACTTGACCCAAGGCTACAGCAGCAAGGCCCTTTGCGTCGGCTGCAACATGCGCAGACCGGGAGATCAATGATGGGCTGGCGCGGTTTGACCGTGGCGCCCGAGCGCACGCATCATCTGTTAAACGGCGCACCTGCTTACAGCGCAAGGTTTCTTGAAGTTCTGAAGTTTCATGATCCCGGCCTTGCTCCAGCTGTGGATGCAGCGGGAGCAACACATATCGACCTGTCTGGGCAGCCGGTCTATGCCGACAGGTTTATCCGGACTTTTGGTTTCTATGAGGGGCGGGCGGCAGTTCATTCGCTGGTCGGCTGCTTCCATATCTTGCCCGATGGCTCTGCGCTGTCTTGCCTGCGCTTTGCCTGGTGTGGCAACTTTCAGGAAGCGCGCTGTGCTGTCCGCAATGTCGAGGGACGTTATCTGCATCTGGGTGTGGATGGCCAGCCTGCATACGAGAAGTCCTGGCGCTATGTCGGTGACTACCGGGATGGTGTCGCAGTGGTTCAGCGTGACGACGGTCTGCACAGCCACATCGACAAGTCAGGCAGTCACGTTCACCTGAAATGGTTTGTGGACCTGGACGTTTTTCACAAAGGCTATGCCCGTGCTCGAGATGATGTTGGCTGGATGCATGTTGACGGTGCAGGGCTGGCGCTATACGAGCGTCGCTTTGCCAATGTGGAGCCGTTCTACAACGGGCAGGCCCGCGTCGAGCGGTTCGATGGTGGGCTGGAAGTCATTGACGAGCATGGTGACACCGTTGTCGAACTTCGAGGGGGGCGGCGCAGCGAGTTCGCTGCGCTCTCCGCCGACATGGTGGGTTTCTGGCGAACCGAGGCGATTGCCGCTGCCGTCGAGCTGGGTATTTTCGAGGCTCTGCCGGGAACAACCGCTGACATCGCTGGTCGACTCGGTCTTGATCACGGGCGCCTCAATGCATTGCTGCGTGCGTTGGTCGAACTCTCGCTTGTCGAGAAGCGGGGAACAATCTGGGTGCGCACCGCTCGGGGGGAATACCTTGCCAAGGACAACCCACTGACACTGGCAGATGCAGCTGGTGAGTACGCTGGCCCCTTGCGAAAACTCTGGGGCTCGCTAGCCGTTGCGCTGCGCGACACAGATTGGCGCACACCAGATGTTTTTAGTGACGTCGCAGCCGATCCGTTGCGCGTGCAGTCGCATCACCGGATGCTGCGAAGCTATGCCCGTCATGACTATCCCAGCGTTCCCAAGGCGATGCAGCTGAGGGGAGATGAGCTGGTCATGGATGTCGGGGGCGGCTTGGGAGTGCTCGCTGAGATGCTTCTGGACGAATACCCAAAACTCAGGGTGATCCTTTTGGATCGGACAGAGGTGATTGCTCAGGCACGTGCGAATCCAAATGAGCGGCTGCAATTGCTTTCGGGAGACCTATTTGAGCGTTGGGATGTGAAGGTCGATGTCGTTGTGCTCGCGCGCGTGCTGCACGACTGGGATGACGAACGTGCGGCACGGATTCTTGCCAACGCGCGCAAGGTGCTTCAGGTGGGAGGCCGAGTGTTTGTGGTGGAGATGCTGATCCCGGATGACGGCGCTTTTGGTGGTCTGTGCGACCTGCATCTGCTCACGGCCACAGGTGGTCGTGAGCGCACCGCCAAGGAATTTGAAAACCTGTTCAGACAGGCAGGGTTTGAGCCAACTGCAGTGCAAACGCTGGCGGCACTGCCTTCAATCATCGAGGGAGTCGCTCGGTGACAGCAATTCAATGGGTGATTCCTCCGTCGACACTTCGTTGGCTGGAAGATGTTCCTCACGATCAGCCGGTGGCGATGCTGATCCGACATTCAGTTCGTGACCACCTGCCGTCAGGAGAGGTCGGGTATGAGCTTCCAATCACCGAAGTTGGTCATCAACTTGCCACCGAGCTCGGCGGCCTGCTTGGACAACGCCTTCGCTCGATTCATGCCAGCCCGCTTCTGCGCACGATGCAGACAGGGCGTTGTCTGGGGACGGGAGCAGGTCTGTGCGTGTCCGTGAAATCGGACCGTCTGCTTGGAGATCCCGGCGTCTTTGTGGTTGACGGGCGAGCTGGGGAAACCTGGGGCCGTCTCGGACATGAGGAGGTTATGCGCCAGTTGGTCGAGGGCCGGACCGTCTTGCCAGGATGTGCTGCAGCCGAGCCTGCAGCGCGGTTTCTGGTTCATCATATGTTGTCCCAGGCCAGCGGTGCGCCTGGCATACACGCCTTTGTTACCCATGACTCTCTTGTCACAGCAACGATGGCACACCTACTGGGCAAGCAACTCGGCGTAGATGACTGGCCCTGGTACCTTGAAGCAGCCTTCTTCTGGGAACGTGACGGCGATGTCCACTGTACCTATCGGCATTGGCACGCGATACGACAGGCACCGCTTGTCGAGTTGAGCGAGAACGACGTTGTTGGGTTCGCGAGGAGGGAAGTCGCAGCCACGGTTGGACTTGATTGCCCGGCGCGATTTTTCCTGGCTGGCGGTGCTTTCAAGACATTGTTGACAGGTCGGCCACCACGGGACCTGGATCTCTGGGCTCCAAGCGTACAGGACCGGGTGATGCTCGAGACAGCACTGCGTCAGCGCGGCGCGAAACCGCTGCCGCAGAAGCCCTACACGCAGGGTTTTTGCCTCGGTGACCGGATCGTTGAGCTACCTCTTCATACCGAGCCGGACAATTTGGAGGAGCGGCTGCAGCGATTCGATCTGGGGCTCTCAGCTATTGGCGTCGAGCACTGCCCAGGTGATCAGTGGCGTGCCGTCATTCATCCACTGGCGCATCAATCCGTCAGTGAACGCAGGGTGCTGCTTCTCAAAGAGTTGCACAACTGGAGACACTGTCTGACGTCTCTGGAGCGTCTGCGCCGTTACGCAGCAGAACTTGGCTACGAGGCACCAGCATCGGAGGAAGATCGGATCTGGAACATCTTCCGAAGCCAGTCAGATGACATGCAGGCGGGAATGGTGGAGCGATTCCAGATCAGCGCTCGACATGACCAAGGAGTCGCCGACGACATTGCGCGTCGCCGTCGTTGATCCCGCATGGGTGTCATGAGGGTAGATCTTGTCCGTATGTTCCTGGTCAGTTTTCGATTGGTCGTTCAAACCGCAATGTATCCGGCAGGTGGTGTTGACCAAAAAGTTGAAGTCACTAAAATGTGAGCAGTTGCCCACCCTACTTGCACAAGCAGCAGACTTTGCTTGAATACCGACCTGAGCCCGAAAAGGACAAACCGACTGATGTGGTCCTGCTAGCCATCGGGCCTCATGAAAATTTCTATGAAATGTTGAAGCGGTCTTGGGAACAAAAAAACCTCAAGTTAAGAAAATAGGTCTGGTGTCTGCATGGCGATTGCCTTACGAATGGATGCCAATAGTGACTCCTCGTCTTGCAGGGTGATCAATGAACACTTGTATGACGGCCCCTTGGCCGTCAGCGTAATGCGGATCGAGATCAGCGCCTTCAAATGTAGGCCGAGCAGCATGCAGTAACCAAGCAGCATAAGTCTGTCGTGGACGAGTTGAAACTGTAGCGAGCGTTGCCCCAGATCACGCGCCTGAAAAATGGGCTCAAGATCCTGGCCGTCCTGTAGTACGCAAACCACACCCCCATTGTCCGCATTGATGGAGCTGACCGAGAGGGTTACTTGGTAAGCCCTGCTGGCAGTGAAATCTGGACTGCAGATCCCTGACTGATCGTCAGATACGACATCCACATTGCCCACAGATAAGTTATGCGTGCGGCACAGAAGGTGTCGCAGGCTGTTGATCGCGAGCAGTTGATCCGGCTCTGAACGTATGGCGCTCATCACGATTTCGGCATCCGCTTTTCCTTGGGCAGCTTTGCGCGCCACGGGCTGCAACTTGGCAATTCGCGCGAGGGTGCTCTGCTTGTCCAATTCCGCGCGGCTTTCAAGGTCGTCATTGACGATGGCGCGCTGCTTCTGTTCTACCAATGCCAGGACAACGTCAATCTTACGCAGTTGGTCGGTCGGAACGCCGGTCAACACGGTCTGTCCTCCGTGGGGATTCGTTTGTTTCAAAGTCTTGGCGGCCTGTTCGAGTTGCCAGATGGCTTCTGGGAGAGGGGTTACAAGGCGCGAGTCACTAGTCATGGGAGTAGCTTTGGCAAGAAGATGATGATGTCGGGCGCTGTTGAGCGCTGCTGCGCAGGCTCGTGATCTGGATGTAATGATCAAGGGGCCATGGATGGGGCAGTGCTCAAGTAACATTGCTCAGCCCCTCAGAGATGCTTGCGCGAGCCAGCAAACAAGCCTTAAAAACAGAAGTCAGACGCGTGCCAAGAACACGGTTGTCGACGTCGCGGGTGCCAATTCTGATGGCGGGAATCGCACCGATTTCATTGTTAACCTTGACGACAGCCTGTGGGCCCTTAACAGACAAAAACGAGCGCTCGGCATCACGAAGGTGGCGCTGACCACGATGAATATGAAGCACATAAGAGTTAGGCAGGGCAACGAACAAATTGCTCCAAAATTCCGCCATACGATGATCAGATAGTCCTTTTGCGCTAAGGCAACGCTGAACAAGTAGAGTCAAAGCAGGCCCCAGCGGTATCGAGAAACCGAAGTTGTCGAAATTGCGACCAGCTGAGCTCGCTTTTGCCCCCTTTGAGGCTGTTTCAGGGGGAATTCACCCCCTATTGCGCCCTCATGGACGCACCTGTGCCATCAGCCTTTGTCGGCAGAGATAGATGTTGGCCAGCGCCAAAGCAGTAAACGCCCGCGTGGCGTTCTTCTGCAACCCACGGTAACGCACCTTGCCAAAGCCCCACAGGCGCTTGACCACAGCAAATACATGCTCCACGCGTGAGCGGATCTTGGATTTGTTGCGGTTCTTGGCGCGAATGCCTTCATCGACCACACCAGAGCGGCGACTGCGCTGGTTGGTGAAGTCTTTGGCCTTGGGTGCTGCACTGCGGATCAGCTCCTTCTGGCTGGCGTAGGCACTGTCGCCATAGACGCGTTGCTCCTTGCCATGCAACAAACTGGGCAGTGGGTGTTTGTCATGCACGTTGGCTGCTGTGACCACCGCATGGTGGGCCAGACCACTTTGGCTGTCCACACCGATGTGCAACTTCATGCCAAAGTACCACTGTTGGCCCTTGCGGGTTTGGTGCATGTCCGGGTCGCGCGCCTTATTCGCATTCTTGGTGGAACTCGGTGCACCAATGATGGTGGCGTCCACAATGGTGCCGGTGTTGAGCTTGAAGCCCTTGCTTTGCAAGACAGCGCCTACTTGGGCAAACAGGGCTTGGCCAAGTTTGTGCTTGTTGAGGAGTTTGCGAAAGTTCAACACCGTGGTGGCGTCCGGCACAGATTCACGCCCCAGGTCAATGCCCACGAAGCGACGCAGGCTCACGCTGTCGTACAGAGCTTCTTCACAGGCCAGGTCTGCCAGGTTGAACCAGTGCTGGATGAAGTGGATGCGCAGCATACGCTCAAGCCCGATGGGGGGACGCCCATTACCGGCCTTGGGGTAAAACGGCTCGATGACTTCGCACAGAGCGGCCCAGGGAACGATGACTTCCATGGTCTTCAAGAACTCATCGCGCCGCGTGGGCTTGCGGTAGGTCTCAAAGCTTTGTTGTTCGGCCATGGCCAGAGTTTGTTGTTTCATCTGCATCTCCTGCTTGGGATGCCACGAACCATGCAAGTCATGGGCCAACTGGGGACTTGATCAGTGTTGCCCTAAGTTTGTATACAAATTGATAGGTTGTCAAAAGATCGTGTTCGCTCAGTCCAGCAACCCAATTCAAAATCTCTTGGCCATGTCCAGAAAACAGGACATCAAGATTGCCCTGGCGTCCCCGATCCTGCGCGGCAGCGCGCGCCCGCATCGACACCATCAGGACCAGTTCATCAGGCGGGAGATGGGTGTCCAGATCAGTGGCTCGCGACAATCCGATGCCTGTCCTTTCAATCGTTTGCGGCTTGGACATACCAACGATGCGCGCGGATAGATAGATGAGGTCGTCTATTTGGAGTTGTACGGAGACGGTCTCTTTGCAAGACAGGGGCGACGTGTTGGTTAAGTCCTGATCTGTTGATGGCTCAGCTCCGTCGAAATTGCCAGAGGCCGGTTCGGAGGGGAAAAGCTGATTTGTTTTGACACGCGAGTTCAAATCGTGAGCACTTGCCAGTTGCCAACGTGACCTGAGGCGCTGGATCGAATCGTCTGCAATGCGGGAGAAAACCCATCCCCATTCGCAATTCTCCGCTGATGCACGCTGGCGGAATTTGCGCAGACCTGCCGGAGCAATGTCGAGCTGACTTAGCAGCCCGGGGCGAGGGGTAGTCTTGTTGAGCAAGGCCATCGAACGAATCGAGAAGACCAGGCTCCAGCCGGCCAGGTAGTTGCCCATAGCAGCGCGCAGGTCCCCGTGTCCGGCCACGCTGGCGGCGTAAGCCAGGCGCGTCCAGACGGTTTGCGCGTCACTCCAGGCTGAGCAGGATCGAGGTGAAGCTTGCGCCCCGAGCATCTGTGCGGCCAGTGTCCCCCAGTCTGGCCAGGCCAAGTTCTGCAGAGCACTCGCACGCATAGAGTGTGGCCGGGCTGACGGGTCACCGGTGGCGTGCTTGAGCGATGTGGACAGAAGGTTGATCAGATCGACGTCGCGTTGGCCCGCTTCTGGGGAACCATCGCTGCGAAATAGAAATTCGGCATCAGGGAGGTAGTTAACCAATTCTTGCTTGTAGTCGCTGATCAATTGTTGCAAGGCAGCAGGTGCCTTCAATGTGCGAACCGAGTTGTTGTTCTTGATGTTCTTGTAGCCAACGCGCTTGATGACGAGCATTCCATTTTCTGTCATGCAATCGACGCGCAGATTGGAGATGTCGCTGGACCGAGTGGGGATCAGGAACTGAATACGGGCGCGCATTTCCAGCATCTTGGCGTCAAGTGGTTGATCTGTAAGCCATGTGCCGGCAATCCGGATTGAGCGCTCCAGATCGGCATCGTTGACCAGACATGAGGAGGCTGAACCGCTGGGGAGGTTTTCATCGCCTTCAGCAAGAATGCTGCGGATCGACGGCGGTACCCATTGCTGGCGCTTAATCAGATTGCGGACCAACCGACCGATGGCATCCTTGACACGTTTGTGTAGGGTCGGTGTTTGGGCAGAAGGCGCGTGGTCCAAGCTGTTAGCGGGTGCAGGGTTGATGTGCTCTCCCGTAATGTCGGAGTTCAGTTCATATAGCCAATGCTCCCACTGATCATCAGACCACTCGTATGGGTCGTCGATGTCCACATCATGCAAAGCTCGCGGCCTCTGCGTCAGCACACTCAAGTAAGTATTGATCGAACTGATGTCCAGGCGTCCCTTGACATCTTTCGCGGATTGCTTCAGTTCCTCTACTACCCAGTCCATGATCCAGGCGCCGAACGCTGTTTGAATTTGCACTTCTTGGTGAATCTGGTCGAGGCAGTCAAGCGACCGCTTGTGCAACTCGCCCAGGCGGACGGTTTGTGAGGTATTGGCAGAAATGATCTTGCGCAATCGACTTAGATCCTGCTCCGGTTTTTTGGCGGCACGGATACGGGTGTGCGACTTGTCCGGGCTTGGCGAAGATGCGATTGAGTCGTCCGCTGTCGCACTCAAACGCATCAAAGAAAACTGGCTTAAGGTCGGCGCAGGCACATCAGGATCGGCAACCGCCAGGAGAGAGGGTGGGAACTCCAGGCGCAAAAAAGAACGGGACGTATCGAGCAACGCGGCCTTGCAACCCTCTGTACTGGCCGGCCAATAGCTTGGGTCAATGTCGCGCAGCGTCTTGCCGACCTGTTGCCAGATTTTTTGTTCTGACAGCAGTTCGTCTAGAGCTTTGCTGATCAATTTCGTCGTCGTGGGAAGCAGTGGCAGCCAAGTCGGATGACAAAAATGTGCGCGCTGCCAAAAAGCCCAGCTGATTTGCCATGGCAGTGGATGAGTTTTTCCGGCGCCCTGAGCGCTTCAACACACAGATTTGGGTCCGGTACAAAGTCCATGAACAGCATGTGCAGCACTGCAAGGACCTCAACCGGCGCCTGAATGCTGCCTTGCACAAGTTCATGGCGCACGCGCTGGGTAGACCGCCAGCCAGCAAGGGTCGCCACCGACAGGGGTTCAAGTACAGTTCGCGGATCGGGCACCTTGAATGCTGCGTCTTTCATGGGGCGTTCGCGACCACTGACACGGAACATGACTTCCGGCTCTGACAGATCAGGTGACAAAGTTATGCTGCCAAACAGCCGGTGGCCCGTGTGTTCCATAGCGTTGGCCAGTTTCCTGGCGGCCTCGAGTGGAGGGATGTCAAAGTAGGCACCATTGGTCCGAGTCACATCACGCGTGTGTCCGGTCAGCGTGCGGATCAGCCAGCGGTCGTAAGAATCCTCGTCCAAATGGGTGACCCAAGCGCTGCGACCGAAGTTGTAATCAGAGCCGTCAAAATATTCGTCAATCACCTTGGCGATATCGCCAGTGGTGACGGGTTCCATCTGCTGAAGGCTGCTGTCAACCCACTGGACAAACAGGTAGGCGTCGTGCACTACCCCGGTTGACAGATCGGGCTTGACCATGAGGTGCAAATCAGCAGCCGCGCGAAGCAAATCCCTGACGATTGGCGTTTTGGGAATCAGGCGCGGCTGTTCACGCTCAAGCTCGTCCTTGTCGGAAATTAGGAACGAATCCTTGAGTAGGAACATTGCACCGAAAGTCAGGCGTTCCAGTCTGGTGCCGCGGTGGGCGGTCTGGATCACGAAGCCAGCGCACAGCAGCGTCATGAGCCGATTGATGTCATTGAGTCGTTCTGAATCAGGCAAGGCCGATGCGATCCTGGCTCGTGTTCGATCGATTTCCTGTTCCAAGCGCGACCATCCAGCTTGAAGCTGAGAGGCTTCAAGCACTTTTTGACAGCCTGCGCGTTGGTTCTGTTCGCTGATTATTGTTGGCGCGCTCAGGCCAAGGAAAGCATAGGCCTCGCGCAAGCGCTGCTGCAGAACACGGTAGGTCGGTCCAAAATAATAAAGAGCTGCTGGCGCCGCAACCGTAAAGTGCCCGCTCAGCATGGCTGCCGACATGTCGCTTGCGCAGGTGCGCAGAAAGACAAACGGCATTGACTTTGCAAAACGGCTGGCGTAAGCAGGATGTGCCGAATCGCCGCACGTCCGGAGGAACGCGCGAAACCTGGTGAGATCAAGTGTCGAGTCAAGTGCCGAGCTCATGAGTTCTCCCAGAGTAAATACTGCCGGATGCGTGCTGCGCAGATGGCGCAAACGATTGACGAGTTCTTTTGGCAGCGCAACTGGAATCGGTTCTTCTATGGATGGCTCATCTGCCTGATCTCGCTTGTCACGATAAGCGCTGAAAGCCCAGCACCAAGCGCCGGCGTCGGTGTCCAGCCAAATACTGTGGTCAGGCGCAAAGCGAAGTTTTTCGGCGATGAAGTCGCTGCAGCCAGAGAGCAAACAAACCAATGCAAAAAGAGCATAGGTGGAGCGCTCTCGGTCGCTACTTTTTAGGTGAAGTACCAGTTTCCTGGTGACCAGAGCAAGGTCATCAGGATCAATATAGTCGCGGGTAACAAAACCTAGTTTTTCCGAGAAGTTCGCGTAGTTGCTGCTCGAAAGCCGGGCACCAATGTCAGGGAAGAGTTCC
Source organism: Rhodoferax fermentans (assembly GCF_002017865.1). Classification (NCBI taxonomy): domain Bacteria; kingdom Pseudomonadati; phylum Pseudomonadota; class Betaproteobacteria; order Burkholderiales; family Comamonadaceae; genus Rhodoferax; species Rhodoferax fermentans. The sequence goes on from NZ_MTJN01000002.1 coordinate 2,681,787, forward strand.
TCTCTTTTCCAGAGTCCATTCTCGTTTTCTTGTTCTGTCGAGGCATCGCCAGCAGTCAGGTCGTATTCGAACGCTTTGTGTTGGCGATCATGATCTTTGTCCGCAGGTGCCTCTGACGAGCGATCTGGCAGACAGTGATATGGACTGCCAATCGAACTACGAAGCACTGATAGGGTTGTTGCAAGAAATTGGGCGTGGACAGCGCGTGGGTCTGTAATCTCGTAAATCTTGGAGATACTGGCGCTATCAAGCACGTCGATTTCAATCAGACTATTCCAGTCGAGGGAACGCCTTCCTTTGCCAGTGCGCGCATTTTTCAGTATGTGTGCACCGTCGATCAGCGCTGGGCTGACGCTTCCATTCATCGAAGCGGCACTGGCAATAGCACGCCCAATCAGAGCGCTTAACTTTTGCTCGAGGTCGCTAGGCGAAATAGATACCCGCCAATTTGAAAGGCGGTTTTGTGGAGTGCTATCCGTTGTCGGTGGCTGGAACCAGCGTGCCGCTTCGGATACTCCATTTGCGGCTTGCTCCCTGTAGTATTTTTTCAGGGTTTCCGCTACTGAATTCCAATGGTCAAGATTCATGTCGCTGTAGCGCCCGGCGGCATGGCTCAGGCAATTGGATACGACTTCGAGCGCGGTTGCGATTCCGCAGAAGTCTTTAGGGACGTGCAAGGCCACCCTCAGTGATTGCAAGGGCGTGGCAAGACGGGGGTCGAGTGACAAGATTTGGGTGGGCATAGTGCATCACATGCTGGTTGCATGTGCCTGAGAAGGTTTCGGATATGTGCCGCGCGTAGCGGCGATCCAGGCGCACTTGCCCGTCCAACCGGGCGCTCCTGAATAGGAGCAACCTAGTGGTGACCGAAGCTGGTCATGAATGTAGGCTGAACTTTGCTCTCAAGAGACCGGCCTGTTCAGCTGCCTGTCACGGAGTCTATCTGAAAAATTCGAACATAACCAATGGTCGCAATGGCAGGGAGATGTATTTGCCGAATCGCTAGTGCGTGACAGAAAATGGTTGTTTAATCGGGGTCAATCGATTTTGGTCACGCTGACTTTTCTCTCTGTTACGAGGCCACTAGACCGAACTAAACCAAACAAGTTACCTGTTTGGTTTGTAGTCTCATAACCCAAAGTTCTCGCGCAACCAATCAAATCAAGCACTTAGCTTGTATCAAAAGCCCGCTTAATGCGGGCTTTTTGTTTTGTGTTGGCGCAGCCTCGTTGATTGCGCATTCGACGCTGAGTTTGTGTCGCTCATCGTATGCGTATGCCAGAGTTGGCCTCTGGAGCTTGGTCTGAACGTCGCTGTGATTCAGCTACGACTTCCGTGATGTCGACGCCCGCGCAGTCTTTGCTGTGTCACGAATTCTTCATGTTGTCTCTGCATACTGGCAAAGGCAGCCTGCCAGAGTCAGCCAACCCGTGGAGAAAGCAGCATGAACCAACACACCGACACCGCATTGGGCGCAGACGATGCATTTTTGCCGCAGGATGCGGACACAGACTTTGAATCGGTGGGCGACCACCACCGCGCAGCAGCACATCATTTTGCCGCTGCGGCACGGCACCACTTAGCAGCGGCCGCGGCCGATGACGAAGGTGACACCGAGACCGCTGATCGACATTCGTTTCTGGCCTACCGCCAACGCCTCAATGGGGTGCAATACGCTGAAATAGCTGTCATGGACAGTGAAAGCGCCGAAGACGTGATTGAGAGCGGGCTCTGAAACCAGCGCTTCGCCTGGGCTTGCTGGCGTTGTTGTTGGCGCTGGCCGCCTGTTCACCACGCCAGCTGATTCTTCAAGAAACCGCCACCGCGCTGGCCACCCAGGGGCAGGCGCCAGAGGATGATTTGGTGCTGGCGCGCGAAGCTAGCGCGTTCTACCTCAAGTTGTCCGAGTCGGTGCTGCATGAAACTCCTGGCCATGTGCCGTTGACGGTGGCTGTGACCTCGGGGTACACGCAATATGCCTATGCCTTTGTGCAGTTTGACGCTGATCGCCTGGATGCCAAAGATGCCCAGGCGGCACAAAAGCTGCGTCAACGCGCGGCCAGGCTGTACCAGCGCGCCCAAGATCACGCGATGGCAACGCTTGAGCTTCATAGCCCCGGTTTAACCAAGGCACTGGCCAATCCAGCACCTGCAATGTGGCCCCGTTTGCCGACTGATCAGGTGGATTTGGCGTACTGGGCGGCCGCGTCTTGGGGGGCGTACATTGCCTTGTCCAAAGACCAGCCCCAGGTGGTCGCCGATTTGCCATTGGCCATGCACCTGGCTCAATTGGCTTATGCCAGAGCCCCCCAAAACAAGCGGGGTTCGCTGGCGAGCCTGATGGGCACGTTTGAGGCGGCTCGGCCCGGTGGCTCTGCACAGCGCGCGGTGGACTATTTTGATGAGGCGATTGGTCTGGATGGTCGCGTCAGCGCGGCGGCTTATGTTGCCAAGGCCGAGGCGATTGCCTTGCCCGCGGGCGATCGGCCAGCGTTTGAGTCTTTGCTGAAGCAGGCCTTGGTCACCAGCGCCACCCACCCCGACTTGTCAAACAGTGTGATGCGCGAGCGAGCGCTTTGGCTACTGGACAACACAGACGATCTTTTTTAAGTGTTTGCATGATGTATTTTTCAAAAATGAGGCGCCAGCTTCTTGGGACCAGCTTGGCCGTTTTGGCCGCTTTGAACAGTTGGCCCGCACACGCTGCCGCCAAGCAGTTGCGCATTGGCACTTTGGCACCCAAAAATTCGCTCTACCACCGTCAGTTGCAAGCCATCGGTGAGACCTGGCGCACAGCCCAGGGGAGTGATGCCAAATACCTGATCTACACGGACGGCAGCCAAGGTGGTGAAGCTGAATTGGCGCGACGCATGCGGATTGGCCAACTGCAGGGGGCCTTGATGTCGGTGGTGGGGCTGCGCGAGATTGAACCCTCCATTGCGGCGTTACAAAACCTGCCCTTGCTTTTCAAAAACTGGGAAGAAGTGGACTATGTGCGCGAGAAGATGCGCGCCGCCATGGAAAAGAAGTTTCTGGACAAAGGTTTTGTGGTGCTGGCTTGGGGCGACTCGGGCTGGGTGCGCTTCTTCTCCAAAGAGCCCGCGTTCAGCCCTGCTGACTACCTCAAGATGAAGTTCTTTGCCTGGGGTGCCGAGTCAGAACAGCAAGAGATCATGAAAAGCCTGGGCTACACGCCGGTGCCTCTGGAAACCAGCGACATTCTCCCGGCGATCCAGACCGGCATGATCTCGGTGGTGCCCTCCACCCCGTACTTTGCTTTGGCCAGTCAGATCTATAACACCGCGCCCAACATGTTGGAGATCAACTGGGCGCCGATTGTGGGTGCTTTGGTGCTCACCCAAAAAGCCTGGGACGACATGAGCCCAGAGGCCCAACAAACGCTGCGCAGCGCGGGTGACAAGGCCGGGCAGATCATGCGCACCCAGGCTCGCCAGGAAGTGGAAGACGCCGTGACCGCGATGAAACAACGGGGTCTGGTGGTCAACAAACCGAAGCCTGAGCAGATGAAAGAGTGGTCCGCCCTGGCCGACAAACTTTACCCGCGCATTCGTGGGCGCATGGTCCCGGCTGACACCTTTGATGAGGTGTTCTTTCACCTCAAAGCCTATCGGGCCAGCCAAGGGCGCTGATTTCGATGAATGTAAACAGCGCCCGCTCGCTGGGTCTGCAACGATTTGACGAGGTGTTGGCTTCATTGGCCCTGATGCTGATGGTGCTGATTCCAATGCTGGAAATGGCGCTGCGCCCAATGATGGGGCGCGGCGTGGACAACGCACCGGTGCTGGTGCAACACCTGGGCCTGGTGATGGCCATGCTGGGCGCGGTGGCTGCAGAGCGCCACGGCCACCTGAGCAGCCTGGGCAATGGTTTGGCTGGCCTGGGCGGCGAGCGCCTGCAGATCGGCATCAAAGTTTTTGCCCAAGGCAGTGCGGCACTGGTGTGTGGGGTGCTGGCGCTGGCAAGTTGGCGCCTGGTGGCCACTGAGATGGAGGTGGCCCATAACCTGGCGTATGGGCTGCCGACCTGGTGGGTGCAGATGCTGATGCCTGTTGGTTTTGCTTTGCTCGGGGCCAAATTAGGCGCCCGCTGTGCGGATGTGCTCTGGCTCAAGGGCGTGTGTGCGGTGTTGTTGCCGGGCCTGGGTTTTTGGCTGGGCAGCAGTTACGAAGGTCTTGAACCACCACTCTGGCCGGCCGTGGTGTGGCTGCTGGCAGCCTTGCTGGGTGGTGCGCCGATTTTTGCCGTGCTGGGTGGGCTGGCGCTGGCCCTGTTCTGGCATGAGGGACAACCGCTGGCCTCGGTGGCGCTGTCGCACTACCAGATCACGGTGAATGCCTCGTTGCCGGCTTTGCCACTGTTCACATTGGCGGGCCTGGTGTTTGCGCGCACCGGTGCGGCGGCGCGTTTGGGCGCGGTGTTCATGGCGCTGTTTGGGGGAGGTGTCACCGGCACGGTGGTGGCTGCAGCGTTGTTGTGCTCATGTTTTACCGCTTTCACTGGTGGCAGTGGTGTCACGATTCTGGCGCTGGGAGGTTTGTTGTTACCACTGCTGCGCAACGCCGGGCTGCCCGAGCAGCGTGGCATCAGCCTGGTCACCAGTGCCAGCGCGCTCGGTGTGCTGCTGGCGCCGTCTGTGCCCTTAATTTTGTACGCCGTGATTGCCCGGGTCCCCATCAACACCATGTTTCTGGCCGGACTGGTACCGGCCTTGGTCATGGTGGCTTGCCTGGTTTTGTTGGGGGGCTACCTGCGCCGCGGCGGCTTGTTGCCCGCCGCAGCCTTGGTGGCAGACACACGGACAAGCGCCCCACACAGCCAACATGCCCCGCGCATCCTGCCCGCGTTGTGGACTGCCAAATGGGAAATTCTGGCGCCCGGTATCGCCATGGGTTCTCTGGTGAGTGGTTTGGCCACCCCGATGGAAAGCGCCGCGCTGACCGCCGCCTACGCGGTGGCCACCCAGACTTTGGCCCATCGGGAGCTGAGCTGGCGCCTGCTGGGACAGGCTTTGAGCGACTGCGCCCAGATCATCGGCGGGGTGATGCTGATCCTGGGCATGGCCCTTGGTCTGACCAACTACCTGGTGGACAGTGGCCTGCCCAACGAGGTGATCGACTGGGTGCAGGCCTTGCTGCCCAACAAGTACCTGTTCTTGCTGGCGCTCAACGTGTTTTTGCTGGCGGCTGGGTCCCTGATGGAGATCTACGCTGCCATCGTGTTTCTGGTGCCGCTGCTGCTGCCGGTGGCGTTGAGTTATGACATTGACCCGGTGCACTTTGGCATCATCTTTTTGGCGAACATGGAAATGGGTTTTCTGGCGCCACCAGCAGGCATGAACCTGTACTTTGCCTCGGCGATGTTTGGCAAACCCCTGCGCTACGTGGCGCGCTCGGTCTTGCCTGCGGTACTGGCGATTTTTCTGGGGACGCTGGTCATCTCCTGGTTGCCGCTGCTGTCCACGGCTTTGCCTGCTTGGCTGAGTCGACCTTAGGCAGACTCACCTTGTGTGGTTGCTGCACTAAAAATAGCTGTTGGTCCTTGTTTTATAAGGGCTAACGCCTGTTTTTGTACTAAGGATTGCCGTGGTGCATTGCTCGACGCCCGTGTTGCGGCGTTTGGGAGAACGTCACACCCGCCAAGTGGTTTTATAGCATCTTTTCCAGAAACGCCCGGGTACGGGGGTGTTCCGGTGCGGCAAACAGTTCTCGCGCTGGGCGCGCTTCGACCACCACACCACCGTCCATAAAAACAACGCGCCCGGCCACCTCGCGGGCAAAGGCCATTTCGTGGGTGACCACAATCATGGTCATGTGTTCCTCGGCCAGCTCGCGCATGGTGCTGAGCACCTCGCCGGTCAGCTCGGGGTCGAGCGCCGAGGTCGGTTCGTCAAACAGCATGATGTCGGGCTCCATCGCCAGCGCGCGGGCAATCGCCACACGCTGCTTTTGCCCACCCGACAAGCGCGACGGGTAGCTGTCGCGTTTGTCGAACAGGCCGACCTTGCGCAGCAGGGCTTCGGCTTTGGGAACAATCTCGTCCTTGAGGACACCCTTGACCGTGAGCGGCGCCTCAATCAGGTTCTGCAGCACCGTCAGGTGCGGGAACAGGTTGAAGTGCTGGAACACCATGCCCATCTTGCGGCAGACCCGGTTGATGTCAGCCGGTGGCACATACTGGCAATGGCCCTGGGCGTTGGTCGTCACCAGCGGCTCGCCCTCGATCTCGATGTGGCCGCGGTGGATGGTTTCCAGGTGGATCAGGCAACGCAGGAAGGTGCTTTTGCCCGAGCCAGAGGGGCCGATGACGGCGATCACCTCGCCCTTGTCGACGTCCAGAGAGACACCCTTGAGCACCTCGACCGCGCCGAAACGCTTGTGCACGTCGCTGGCACGGATCATCGGACTATTCATCATAAACAGCGTATTTCTTTTCCAGGCGCTGGAAACCATAGGTCAGCACCAGGGTCATGATCAGGTAGAAGGCCGCCGCCACCACAAACGGTGAGGTGGTGAAATCGCGCTGCACGATGCCGCGCGCAGCGCGCAGCAAGTCGTTCATGGCCAGCACATAAATCAGCGAGGTGTCTTTCACCAGGGTGATGGTCTCGTTGCTCATCGGCGGCAGGATGCGTTTGAGCACCTGCGGCAGCACAATGCGCCGCATGGTCTGCGGGTAGCTCAAACCCAGCACCTTGGCGCCTTCATACTGGCCGCGGTCAATCGACTGGATGCCGGCGCGGAAAATCTCGGCAAAGTAGGCTGCGTAGTTCAGTACAAAGGCCAGGATCGCGGCCGGAAAGTCGGGCAGGCGCATGCCAATCACCGGGATGAAAGGCAAGGCAAAGTAGATGAACAACATCTGCAGCATCAGCGGCGTGCCGCGCATCAGCCAGATGTAGCCGTTGACCAGGCCACTGAGGATGCCAAAACGGGAAATCCGCAGCAGCGCCAGGCCCAGGCCCAGCGGCACCGCCAGCACCAGGGTGATCAGGAACACCTGGAGTGTGACGGCGCTGCCCTGCAACAGGGGCGGCAAGATGGTGGCGATGTAGTCCATGGATGGGTATCAGAGCACGCAAAAAAATCCGGTCGGCGCAAGTGGCTGCGTGCTAACGCAGCGTACCTGCATGGCGGCCGGATCGGGGCCAGGCCTCGGCAGGCTTATTTTTTGACGATGTCCTTGCCGAACCACTGGGTCGAGATCTTGGCGGCGGTGCCGTCGGCCTTCATGTCGTCCAGGGCCTTGTCGAGTTTGGCGGCCAGCTCGGTGTCGTCCTTGCGGGTGCCCACACCGTAGTCTTCGGTGCCAAAGTTGTCTTCCAGCACACGGTAGTCGCGTGGTTTCTTGGCGGTGTAATAACGGCCCACAATTTCATCGACCACCAGTGCGTCCAGGCGGCCCGCCGACAGGTCCATCAGGGCGGTCACGTTGTCACCAAACTTCTTGAGTTCTTTGAGCGACTTGGCGGTGGCCTCGTCCTTTTGCACCGCGTCGACCGCGCTGCTGCCGTCTTGCACACCCACCACCTTGCCCTTGAGCTGGGCTTTGCTGGTGATGCCTGAAGACTCGGCCACCACCACAATCTGGCGGTTTTCCAGATAGGGTTTGGTGAACAGGATGTTGGCCTTGCGTTCTTCGGTGATCGTCAGGCCGTTCCACAACACGTCGATGCGTTTGCCGTTGAGCTCGGACTCCTTGGCGCTCCAGTCGATGGGTTTGAACGTCACCTCCACCCCGAGGCGTTTACCGGCTTCCTTGGCCAGGTCGATGTCAAAACCGACCAGCTCGTTGCGGTCATCGCGGAAACCCATGGGGGGGAAATTGTCATCCAGGCCAATCACGATGGCCTTGGCAACCACCGGCGCCGGTGCTGCGGCCACGGGCTCTTCCTTCTTGCCACAGCCAACCATCACCATCGCTGCCACCAGACCTGCCACCAGGCTACAAACGCGTTTTGTCATGTTACGTCCAGAGTTGTGAAAAACAGTCAATTATCGGTGCGTTGACAGCCGGAAAAAGAGGTGTAGATTGCTGTTCTTGGTCAGCGGGTCCTGCCTGGCCTGCCACATCGTTCAAGTACACGGATTGTCAAAACGTGAAAGGAAGCGAGGTTGCGCACCATGTCCAATCAAACCAAGCCGGGTCATGTCGAGCCCACGTCCAGCCATCTGACCCCTCTGAACGCCGCCATCCAGACCTTCAGCCAGTCCATCGACCCTTACAGCATCTGGACATCCCAGATCCAGGCCCAGATCGCCTGGTGGCAGTATCCCCAGGCATGCTGGCGGGCCGCTGACGAGTTCGCCGCCGACATGGTGGCGCTGTCGGGGCATACGCTGCGTCGCTCGCTGGGCCTGCCTGCTGATGAGGTGTATGTGCCGAACCCGGCAGACGCCCGTTTTGCCGACCCGATCTGGACCGAATCTGCCGCCTGGGACATTCTGAAAGAGTGGTACCTGACGCTGAGCAGCCGGATGCAAAAGCTCTCGCTCGAAGCACCCGGCCTGTCCGAGCACGAACGCCACCGTGCGGCTTTCTGGCAGCGCAACACCCTCAACATGCTCTCGCCTACCAACTTCTTCTGGCTCAACCCGCAGGCCATGGCGCAATATGCCAAAACGGACGGTGAGAGTGTCCGCCAGGGTTTGAAGAACTTTGCCCGCGATGTGGAGGCCAACAACATCCAGATGGTCGAGCCCGACGCGTTTACCGTGGGCAAGGATCTGGCAACCACCCTCGGCAAGGTGATTTTCCGTAACCGTCTGGTGGAGCTGATCCACTACGCACCGACCACCGACCAGGTGCGGCAGATGCCGATCCTGATCGTCACACCGTGGATCAACAAGTTCTACATCCTGGACCTGACCGAGAAGAAGAGCTTGGTCAAGTACCTGACCGACCAGGGCTTCTCCGTCTTCATTTCGAGCTGGAAAAACCCGACGCCAGAGATGCAAGACGTGCGTTTTGACGACTATCTGCAAGAGGGCGTGAGTGAACTGGTGCGCGTGACCACCGAGTTCTGCAAAGTGCCCCAGATACATCTGGTGGGTTACTGCATTGGTGGCACGCTGGTTGCCACCTACATGGCCTGGGCCCACAAGCGTTTTGCTGCGGCCAAGATGCCGGTGGCGCACTGGACATTGTTCACCAGCCTGACAGACTTTTCGCAACCCGGTGAGATCGGTGTGTTCATCGACGAGGCCTGTCTGGATGGGCTCGACGAGCTGATGGCCAAAAAGGGCTACCTGGATGGCAACGAGATGGCGGCGTCCTTCAGACTGTTGCGCTCCAACAGCCTGATCTGGAACTACTGGGTGCAGAGTTACCTGCTGGGTGAGAAGCTGCCGCCGTTTGACGTCTTGTTCTGGAACGTGGACGCCACGCGTATGCCGCAGGCCATGCATTCCTACTACCTGCGCCAGATGTACCTGCACAACCGCTTGGTCCAGCCCGATGCCCTGACGATTGGTGGTGAGTCGATTGATCTGAGCCGCATCCAGCAGTCGCTTTATGCTGTGACGGCCGAGGAAGACCATATTGCGCCCTGGAGTTCCTGCTACCAGATCCGCAAGGTGATCCACCCGGATGCAGCTGTGCGGTTTGTGCGTTCCACCTCGGGTCACATCCTGGGCATCGTCAACCCGCCGGTGCAGCCCCCCAAACGCGCCTACTGGGTGGCCGAGCCCACGCACACGCAGGACGCCGAGCATTGGCTGGCTGGTGCTGACAAAAAGCCCGGCAGCTGGTGGGACGACTGGACCACTTGGCTGAGCCAGCGCACTGGCGAGAAAGTGCCAGCGTATGCCACTACCAACCGCAAGTTCCCAGCACTGGCCGATGCACCGGGCAGCTACGTCATGGAGAAATAGCTTGGGGTGAAGGGGTGTTGATCAGCGCGCGCAGCTCAGCCACAAAGCGCTCGGGCTGCGCCAGATGCGGGCCGTGGTCCGCACCATCGTAAAAACTCAGTTGGGCACCAGGTGTCTGTGTGGCCACAAACCGCGCGGTTTCTGCCGTGTAGAAGTTGCTGCAGGTGCCACAAGCCAGCAGTGTGGGCACATTGATCTTCGGCAGCACATCGCGGTAGTCGGCAGCCACCAGGCTTTTCCAGATCGCGATGGCGCTGCCTGGGTCAACGGTTTGCAAAGACTCACGCATCAGCCGCCAGCCTGAAGAATTGCGCAGATAACTGGCGCGCGCTTTGTCATTGAGTCCAAAAGCCACCAGGCGCAGCACGGCCTCAATAAAGTCGCGTTCAAGGTCGCTGATGAGCTGCTGCGACCGGTTGGCGTCAAAGTCGCCGTAGATGCCACCGTCCCAGCTTGCGTCGGTCACCAGTTTAGGGGACTGGTCGACGAAGGCCAGGTGGGAAAAACGCGCCGAACCATAGTCGCGCAAACACTGCCACAGTGTCAGCGCCCCCATCGAGTGGCCCACCGCCACCACGCGGTCGATCTTCAAATGGTCCAGCAGGTTGATGACGTCACGGGCCAGCCGCTGCACATCCGGCGCCGGGTTGACCGTCAGCCTATGGTCACCGTGGCCACGTGCGTCCGGGCGCAACACCTGGTATGTATTTGATAGCTGCTCAACCAGTGGCGAGAAGGCCATGTGGCTGGAAGTCCATCCATGCAGCAACAACACCGGTGGCCCTTCACCACGGCGGTGCAGGTGGAGCGTTTCGCCGTCGTCTGCGCTGATGTTGAGGTGCTGCATGGGGCCATTTTGAGCCAAAAACCCTTCGGGCCACAGCTATCATCATGCACCTGGAGTGACCCACTGATGCAGCTGCCTGACCCCTCCCTTGCGCCCCCAACCGTCTGGCGCCCGGTGCTTGGCCCCGCACCGCACCGCGATTTGTGCACCGACTGCGGCATCTCACGCTCCAGCGAGCCCAAACGGTGCGGCCAGGCCTGCCAGTTCATCCACCCCGACTACCCACGCCTGGAGGCCAAGGTCCACGGCCGGGTGCGTGACCCACTCAAAGGGGATGAGTTGTTTTTTGGCGTGCACCAGCGCATGTGGCGCGCCGCGTTGCAGCCAGCGGCCCCCGGTGCACAGTGGACTGGCATCACCACCCGACTGGCGCAACGCCTGCTGGAAACCGGCGCGGTGGACGCGGTATTGACCATGGCCCCAGACCCGAATGACCGCTGGCGCCCTGTGCCGGTGTTGGTGACCCAGGCTGATGGCATGGCCCAGTGCCGTGGCATGCGCATGGGTTACGCGCCCTTGCTGGCGCTGCTGGAGCCTGCTGTGCAACAGGGCTACAAGCGCCTGGCGGTGATTGGTATCCCGTGCCAGGTGTATGCCTTGCGTGCGCTGGAGGCGCAGCTGGGGCTGGAGCGCCTGTATGTGATTGGCACCCCGTGTTCGGACAACACAACGACAGAGCGTTTTCATGAATTTCTGGCGCTGGTGGCGGCCCAGACGAATAACAAGCCCGAAGACATTGTTTACCTGGAGTTCCTGGCCGACTACCACGTGGAGCTGCGTTTTGCCGATGGCCACCAGCGCAAGGTGCCGTTTTTGATGCTGCCGCTCTCCGATTTGCCGCGCGACTTCTTCCCGCTGACCTGCCGTACCTGTGTGGATTACACCAACGCACTGGCCGACATCACCGTGGGCTACATGGGCGGTGAGGGTCAGCAGTGGTTACTGGTGCGCAATGAGCGCGGTGACGAGCTGCTCAAACTGTTGGGTGACGAGGTTAAGCTGACTGCGCCCGGCAGCGCGGGCAAACGCGAAGGCCCGGTCAAAGGCTTTTTAGCTAACACCGAGCGTGCCGCCGGTGGCTTGCCGCTGCGCCGCATGCCGCAGTGGTTGCGCCCGGTGGTGGGCTGGCTGATGCCCAAGGTGGGGCCACGCGGTCTGGAGTTTGCGCGCGCCCGCCTGGAGATGAAGGCGGTTGAGACCGTGATCCACCTGCGCCGCGAAGAACCCCGACGCATCAAGTCGATGGTGCCCGCCCATGTGTGGGCGCTGGTCAAACCTTATGGCTTGTCGCCAACACCTGAAGAAGTCCACGTGGACGCAAGCGCGCCTGGCGCCTCTGTGTAGCGTCGGCTCAAGCCGTCATCCAGGAATGGCCTGCCAGAACGCATCCTGGGCAGCCACATAGGCCCGCAGCAGCTCAAAATAGGGCATGGCCCCGGTTTGCAGCACCTGCACCTGCCAGTTGGGTTGGCTGCTGACGATGTTGAGGTTCTTGTAGTTGGTGAAGTCCCCGCGTGTGCCGTGCACCACCAGGACCGGCAATGTCAGTTGTCCATACACACTGTGGATGTCGGTGCTGAACAGGATGCCACTCAGAAAAGCCAGCGGTGCACATTCCGCCTTGGGCTGGCGGGCGCTGATGCAGTTGTAGGCCCACAGTGTCTCGTCGATCTGCTTGGCGCCCCAGGTGCGCTCCAGGAAATAACGGATGACCGCCGGGCGGGTCAATTGTTTGAACAAAAAGCCGCCCCAGCCCGGGCCACGCAAGAACTTGTCCAGCCCTGGCTTGTAACGGGTTTGCCCCGGAGACTCGCGCAATTCTTCCCCGCCGCGAAAACCGGTCGGGCTCACCAGGGTCAGGCTTCTGAACAAGGACGGGTGTTCAACCGCCGCCCGCGCCAGAAACTCGGAAGAGAGTGACACCGCCACCGCATCCAGGGCGACGCCACCATGGCGTGCCTGGACCCATTGGGCGGCCGCAACGATGGCATCGGTCATCACACGCACCGTGTACGCCTGGTCTTTGCGGTCAGACAAGCCATAACCCGGCAAATCCAGCGCATAAACACTACGACTGCCCCGGTAGTGCTCAAACAAGGGGCGCACCTCGGCGGCTGAGGCCACCGCATTGATGCTGTGGATCAGCAGCAGCGGCGCACCCGAGCCTGCGGCATAGAGCACCACTTTGCTGGGGGTGTGGGGTAGCGTATGGACGGCACCATCCAGGGCGGCGGGCAAGTTTGGGGTCATGTTGGGCGAGCTAAGCGTGAAAATACGGCCATCTTACCCCCGGGTTTCTACGGAGGCACGTGCGCCAGAGCACACGACTTACGGTCTTTTGGCCGAAAAAACCACGAATAAGTTCAAATACACGAGAAATAGACCTAAATTACCCCTTATTTCTGCCGTTAAGAAGACTACGACCGGAGAAAAACCCTCTAACCCTTTGCAGGCTGACAGATCATGAGCCAAGCACCTATTGACCGAATCCAGAGCGTGCGGCCTGTTGCCGCTGAAGCCGCTGCATTGGCAACCGGGCGGGTGGTGCCCGTGGTGCCGGTGAACCCGCCGCAGAAGGTGGAAGCCCCTACCGAGGTGCAGCCCAGTGTGATCAACAAAATCAACACCGGTGACAAGCCCAATGCGGGCGAGGGTGTCTACAGCAGCGTGTCCGACCCGGCGCGGCAAAAACTGGAAGACGCGGTGCCCAAGGACTGGACCATCAAGCGCCCGGCGCCAGAAAAATCGCCGGAACCGCCGCCCGAGCCGCTCTCCAAGGTGCTGCTGGACCAGATCAAGTCACTTTGGCTCGCCAGTGCCAGTGCGGTGCAGGTGCAAGAGCAGGTCAAAAACCAGATTGACCCGACCAAGGCCTCGGCCACCGTGGCCCCAGGTGTGATCTCGTCCGAGGTCTACACCTATTCACCGACCAAGATCAACAAGACCGACAAAACACAGACCTGAGCGCTGGGGCAGGACGCCAACCGACTCGCCCCAAGCCTGCGTTCAAGCTGGCGCCGCTTCAACGCGCAAGCGGTGGCTGGCCACTTCAGCTTCCGGCACTTTCTCCAAAACCCAACGGCTTGTGTGGAATGCCGCCACTGCGGGCTTGTGAGCTATTGAAACAATAGCTCCATGCCCTTGTTGTATTTGGGCTAGAAGCGTTTTGTAGATCAAACTCTCGCTGGCCTCGTCGAGTGCGCTGGTGGCCTCATCGGCAAAAATCCAGCGCGGTTTTTTGAGCAGTACCCGGGCCACGGCCAGGCGTTGTTGTTCTCCACCCGAGAGGGTTTGGCTCCAGGCGCCGACCTCGTCGAGCCGGGTGCTCAGCTCGGGTAACAGCGCGCGGTGCAAGGCGCTGGTCAGCTCGTCATCACTGAACAGGCTGGCTTCTTGTGGGTAGGCCAGTGCCTCGCGCAGCGGGCCGTTCGGGAAATAAGGCCGTTGCGGCAGGAACATGCTGTCTGGCGGGCGGCTCAAGTGGCCGCTGGCAAACGGCCAGATACCCGCCAAGGCCCGAAACAGCGTGGACTTGCCCGCGCCCGATGGCCCGTTGAGCAGAATGCTGTCGCCTGGCTGCGCCTGCAGCTGGGCCTGGTCCAGCAACACGCTGCCGTTGGGCAGTGTCAGGTGCAGATCGGTGCTGCTCAACACTTCTGAATCTGTAGCTACCAGTCCTTGATCAGAAAGGGCTAGAGCCTGAAAAGAGGCTTCAAAACTGGTCAGGCGGTTGGTGGTGGCACGCCACGCCGCCAGGCTGCTGTAGTTGTCCACAAACCAGCTCAACGCGTTTTGCACCTGGCCAAAGGCGCTGGAGATCTGCACCAACTCGCCGAGCTGGATGGCGCCGCTGAAGAAGCGCGGCGCCGCCACCACAAACGGGAAGACCACCGCTGCCTGTCCAAAAAAGCTGGTGAACCAGACCAGCCGCTTTTGCGCCCGGATCAGGTTCAGGTAGTTGCCCAGCACCAAGCCAAAACGGCGCTCGAGTTGGCTGCGCTCGACCGCTTCGCCACGGTCCAGCGCAATCGCCTCGCTGTACTCACGCACGCGCACCATGTGGTGGCGGAAATCGGCCTCGCGGCGCTGCTGCTCAAAGTTCAGCTGGATCTGCGGGCGGCCCAGGTAGTGCGTGATGACACTGCCGACCAGGCAGTACAGCAGCGCCATCCAGACCATGAAACCAGGGATGTCAAAGGTCTGGCCGCCCAGGGTGAAGGCGAAGTTGCCCGACAGCCCCCACAGGATGCCGACAAAACTGGCCAGTGTGACCACTGCATTGAGCAGCCCCATGCTCAGAGCGATGCTGTCATTGGTGAACTGGTTGATGTCGTCCTGAATACGTTGGTCGGGGTTGTCCGGGTTGTGGCCCGTTGTATTGGGCGCAGCGGCAAAACGCAGCAGCTCCATTTTGTAAAAGGCCTGGTTGGACAACCAGCGTGTCAGGTAGTGGTTGGTCATCCAGGCGCGCCAGCGCACCACCAGCAACTGCGTCAGGTAAAACTTGTAGACCGCCAGGATGATGAAAGCAAAGGCCAACCAGGCAAAACGTGTCATCTGCGCCCAGAACACGCTTGCATTTTTCTCTTGCAAGGCGTCGTAAAACACCTTGTACCAGTCGTTGAACAAGACCGCCATGTAGACCAGAGACAGGTTCAGCGCAACGATGGCCACCAGCAGCGCGCGGGCTTTCCACTTCTGGTCGGAGGCAAAGTACGGCCGGGTCAGCGCCCAGGCTTGGGTCGTGAAGGTTTTGAATGCAGCGAGTTTGTCAGCGAGTGTCATGGGGCATTTCCAGCGGTGCAGGCCGCGATGCTACCCGTAGGCTCCCCGCTGGGTGCGCTGTTGGTCAATTGGCCACGCCACTGGCCACATGGCCTGACGGCACATGTTGCGCGGCGGATTCGATGTGGCCGGTCTGGTCGTCAAAGAAAAAGTCAGGCTCAAACTCGCGCAGAAATTCGCCCTTGGCCAGCCCGCCCAGAAACATGGCCTCGTCCACCTCGATGTTCCAGTTCATCAGGGTGCGGATCGCGCGCTCATGCGCCGGGGCGCTGCGTGCGGTCACCAGCGCGGTGCGGATGCGCATCTGTGGGGTGCCAGAGCGCTGCAGGTTTTGTAGCGCAACAAGCAACGGTTTAAAGGGCCCATCGGGCAAAGGTTGTCCAACCTTTTCAGTTTCATGGCGCTGGAAGGCCTGCAGCCCCTGCGCCTGGTAAACACGCTCGGCCTCGTCGCTGAATAACACCGCATCGCCGTCAAAGGCAATCCGCACTTCCGATGGATGGGCGTCACTGGCGTGGACCGAGTTGGGGTAGACCTGGGCTGCCGGCACACCAGCGGCCAGCGCGGCACGCACGTCGCTCAGGTGGGTGCTCAGAAACAGGTTGGCGTGTAAGGGTTTCAGGTAACGCCAGGGTGCCTGGCCACGGGTGAAGCTGCCGCGCTCAATCGTCAAGCCATAGTGCTGGGCCGAACGGAACACCCGCATACCCGAGACCGGGTCGTTGCGTGAGAGGATCACCACCTCGACCGGCTGGATGCCCTCACCCCGGCCCTCTCCCGGCGGGAGAGGGGGTAAAGCAGCGCCCGTGGACAACGGCGGCTGTTCGCTCCCTCTCCTTGTGGGAGAGGGTTGGGGTGAGGGTGGCTGATGGTTGAACGCCAGCAATTTTTTGACCAGAGAAAACGCCACCCCCGGCCTGGCAGGGATGTCGAGCCGTTGTAATTGCAGGTCCATGTAGGCCCGGTCATCACTCTGCTCAAAGACCAGGTTTTCTTCCTCAAAGTCAAACAGCGCGCGGCTGCTGATGGCCACCACCAACTTGCCGTCCAGTGTCATTGGCATGAGAACCCCCTGTCTGAGTTGTGCCAGCCCTGCCACCCTTCGGCAAAGGTGAGGGCCGGTAGGGACTTATTGTTGCAGGAACATCTGGTACGCCGGGTTGCCGGTTTCTTCCACACAGGGGTAACCCAGTGTGCTCAGGAAGGCCGCGAACTCGGCATCATCTGCGGCAGGCACCTGCAGGCCCACCAGAATACGGCCATAGTCCGCACCCTGGTTGCGGTAGTGGAACAGGCTGATGTTCCAGCCCGGGCGCATCTGGCTCAAAAACTTCAGCAGCGCGCCGGGCCGCTCGGGGATCACAAAACGCAGCAGCCGTTCGTTTTGCGCCAGCGCCGAGTGGCCGCCCACCATGTAACGAATGTGCTCTTTGGCCAGTTCGTCATGGGTCAGGTCCAGCGCGGTGAAGTTGTGTTTGCCCAGATGGGCGGTGATCTTGGCCGACTCGCCTTTGCTGGTGGTGGTCAGGCCCACAAACACATGGGCTTTGTTGGCATCGCTGATGCGGTAGTTGAACTCGGTCACATTGCGCGTGGTTTTGGTGCCGCCAAAAGCGGGCAGGTCACCAATCAGCTCACAAAAACGTCGGAAACTGCCGCGCTCTTCGGGGATGGTCACCGCAAACAGGGCTTCACGCTCTTCACCCACTTCGGCGCGTTCAGCGACAAAACGCAGGCGGTCAAAGTTCATGTTGGCGCCACACAGGATGGCCGCGTAGGTTTCACCTTTTGTCTTGTGCTGGGCTACGTACTGCTTGATGGCCGCCACCGCCAGCGCACCGGCCGGCTCGACGATGCTGCGGGTGTCGACAAAAATGTCCTTGATGGCGGCACACACCGCGTCGGTGTCCACGGTGACGAAGTCGTCAACCAGGTTGCTGGCAATGCGGAAGGTTTCTTCACCCACCAGCTTGACCGCCGTGCCGTCAGAGAACAAGCCTACATCGGGCAGCGTTACCCGCTGTTTGGCGGTCACCGACTGGATCATGGCGTCCGAGTCGTTCATTTGCACCCCGATGACCTTGATACGCGGGTCCACCGCCTTGATGTAATTGGCCACACCCGACACCAGCCCGCCGCCGCCAATGGCGACAAACACCGCGTCCAGCCGGGGCCCCGCGATGTGGCTGGATTTTTGGCCCGATTTGGCGGCCTTGTCAGCCACCAGGGTCTGAACCTGGCGCAGCATTTCCATGGCCACCGTGCCTTGGCCAGCAATCACATCGGGGTCGTCAAACGGGTGCACAAAGGTGAGCCCTTCCTTGGCCTGCAGCTCCAGCGAATGTTTGTAGGCATCTGAATAACTCTCGCCAAACAACACCACCTCGCCACCAAAACCACGCACCGCATCCACCTTGACCTGCGGTGTGGTGGTGGGCATGACGATGACCGCACGGGTGCCGAGTTTGCTGGCGCTCAAGGCCACACCTTGGGCGTGGTTGCCTGCGGAGGCGCAGATCACACCTTTGTCGAGTTGCTCCGCTGTCAGGTGCGCCATCTTGTTGTAGGCGCCGCGCAGTTTGAAGCTGCGCACGGGTTGCTGGTCTTCGCGTTTGAGCAACACCGTGTTGTGCAGCCGTCTGCTCAGGTTGCGGGCGGGCTCCAGCGCGGTCTCAATGGCCACGTCGTACACACGGGCGGTGAGGATTTTTTGCAGATAGTCTTGTGGGCTCAGGGACTGTGCGGCAGAAGAGGTGGGCATCGGGCTACACTTTCAAAGTGAATGAGCGCAAAGTTTTACTCCGCGCGGGGTGTTTTTGACTATTGTAGCGGCATGAGTTTTTACTCCGCGCGGAGCACATAGATAGGATCAAACATGGAATGTACAGTCAGCTGGACCGGCGCGTTGAACACCCGCTCCAACATGGGTTTTGTGGCTGAAACCGGCAGCGGCCACACGCTGATGATGGATGGCGCGCCCGATGCCGCCAAACCTGAGAACGGTGGCCAGAACCTGGCCGCGCGCCCGATGGAGCTGCTGCTGGCTGGTACCGGTGGTTGCACCGCTTATGACGTGGTGCTGATCTTGAAACGTGGCCGCCACGAGGTGAGCGGTTGCAGCGTCAAGTTATCTGCCGAGCGCGCGGAGACCGAGCCCAAGGTGTTCACCCGCATCAACATGCACTTCACCGTGACGGGCAAAGGCCTGCCTGCCGCAGCCGTGGAGCGCGCCATTGCCCTGAGTCACGAGAAATACTGCTCAGCCAGCGTGATGCTCGGTAAAACCGCGCAGATCAGCACCAGCTTTGAGGTGCTGGAGGTCTGATTCAGAACTTGGAGCAGCCTAAACCCGGTGCGCAACCGTGGTCATCACTTTGGCGGCGGCTTTCATCAGCCCTTTGACCGGCGCGGGCAGCGTCATGGCGCCCAGTTCCATCGCGTTGTAGGCGTGGCGTGCCTCGTCGTCGATCATCTGCGCGACGATGGCGCGTGAGGCGTGGTCTCCAGCCGGCAGACGGCTCATGTGGCCTTCCAGGTGGGCTTCGACCTGGTTTTCGGTCTCCACCACAAAGCCTAGGCTCACTGCGTCACCGAGCTTGCCAGCGAGCAGTCCCAGGCCAAAGGCACCGGCGTACCACAGCGGATTCAGCAACGAGGTGTGTTCACCCAACTCTTTGAGACGCTGTTCGGTCCACGCCAGATGGTTGGTTTCCTCGGCGCCAGCCTCGATGAAATGGGCGCGTAGGGCTGCATCTTTGGTAGCAAAAGCCTGCGCCGTGTAGAGTGCCTGGGCACAGACCTCGCCGACGTGGTTGACCCGCATCAGCGCGCCGGCCTCTTTCTTCTCCTGCTCTGACAGCTGGGTCACTTCACCCGGCAGAGTGGGGCAGGGCTGCGCCGCAGCATGGGACGCAAACACCGTGCGCAAAGCAGAGTCGGCGGCAATGAGAAAACGGTCAATCATGGTGGCTGTCCAAAGTGGGGATGGGGCGGATTGAGTTGTGGCAAATTGTAGGGTGATGGTCGCTGAATGTGGCCACACACCCTCAATGTGCTTCTTTTCTGTGCACGCGGTTCACCACTTGGCCAAAAAAAAAGCCCCCGAAGGGGCTTTTTTGAGTTGACGCTGCAACGCAGATCAGAAGGCGTGTGAATATTGCACGCCCAAAATCCAGGCGCTGGCGGCGTAGCTGCCGGTGACCCGACCACGGCCAATAGACGGTGATCCTGCAGGAGCCCTCTGATCGTTGTCAATTTTTGAATCCTTGAGGTACAAGTAGGTCACGCCAAAGTCAAACACCGAACCTTTGCTGGGTGTCCATTGGGCACCACCCGAAAGCCAAAGGCGATTGTTGTCCGGTAGCGATACCAGACGGGTTGCGGCCGACTTGACAGGTGTCTGATCGTAGGCAATACCCATCTTCAGCTTGACGTCGCTGCTGTACTGGTAGTTGGCGCCCACGGCCACGCGCCAAGCGTCGCGAAATTCCGTGTCCAACGTCTGTGCCAACGAACCGTCAGATGTCCGAATGATGTCCAGTTTGGGAATGGTGCTCCAGCCTGTCCAGGAAACATCACCCAGCAATTGCCACTTGGTGTTGAGCTGATGGGTCCCACTCAAAATAAACATATCTGGCAACTTCAAGCTGGCTGTTGCGGCTCGATCGCTGCTGGGGACCGGCGTCGCGCCAACGATATTGATATTGCCGGTGAGATCGTAGCTGACTGTGGACCGGTAAGACACACCAATTTTGGTGTCTGGTGAAACGGTAAACAGCGCGCCCACATTCCATCCCCACGAGTCATCTTGAAGATCGAGTTTCAAAGGTGAAGCAGAGAAATTTAACGCCCCACCTCCGCCAACTACTGCCCCCACCTGACGGGTGTAGTCCGCTGTTAGGCGCTGCCAGCTTAAGCCTGCGCCCACCGACACCTTGTCATTCACCCGGTAGGCGATGGATGGATTGATGTTGTAAGTCTTGACGTCAAACATCGTGGCTTGAGCTGCGCCAATCCAGGGGTTGTCGTACTCTGTTTTCATGCCAAACGGGGCACCCATGCCCACCCCCACATACAGATCCTTGTTCAAGGCCCAGGACAGGTAGGCGTTGGGCACAAAGCCCCATCCGCCGCCATCACCACCGTTGCCAGAACCTGGCAGTTTGCTGCCAGGAAAACTGGCACCAATGGTTGACCCTTGGTCTGTGAACTTGAAACTGGTTCCGATGGCCGCCATGCCGCCTGAAAACTCGCGATCCTGTAACTGGGTCATACCCGCCGGGTTGTAAAAAATGGTGCTGGCGTTATCCGCAATCGCCGCTGAGCCCGCATAAGCATTGCCCAGGCCGCTCGCATTTTGTTCAATCAATTGAAAGCCTGAGGCCGACACGTAGTTGGCAAACAGGCCCAGGACCAGTGCCGGGATCAGTTTCATTTGGGATGGAATGGCCATGTTGTTTCCTCTGAATAATGGTTTGTAGAAAGCGTCTCCTAAAACAGCCCAAGCGCTTTTGCAGCCGGATGGGGTGCGGCTGTTCATTTAACCCAAGTGTCAACGCCAGACGGCCTGTGCGATGGTTTGAATAAAAAAGAACGGTCGTGCTGTTTGATCGGATGTTGCACGTATTTGTCGGCCACCATGGGAGGGGTTTTCCCTGCTACATCTGCAAGCTCTGTCAGTCGGGTAGGGTGACATCACTGCGACAAAGTGGCAAAACGCTCAGACGAGCCGCATTGTCTGAGCAGGGAAATCCCCAGTCTGGTGTGTGTTGCTATCACGCTACAAACCACCCCTCTTTACCTGCGAAACAAAAATGAAACATGGCTGTGCTGGTGTTTTTTGCAGAGACAGTGGTCAAATCAAACACGCGATGTTTCATCCGCCCGTTTGAACAAGTTGAACAACAGCGCTCAAACGTTTTGTTAATTTTTTGGAGTTTTACTCATGAAAAAAAGTCTGATTGCTTTGGCAGTTCTCGCTGCTTCCGGCGCCGCTATGGCCCAATCTTCCGTGACTGTTTACGGTATTGCTGACGTTTGGTTTGGCAGTGCCAAGTCAACTGTTGGTGGTGTGAGCGTGCGCGATACGCTTTTGGAAAGCGGCGGTGTGAACAGTTCGCGTTGGGGCATCAAAGGTTCTGAAGACTTGGGCGGTGGTTTGAAAGCCAACTTCGTTTTGGAACAAGGGTTCAATCTGGATGACGGTTCTTCGAAGGACTTGGCTACCAAATTGAATGGCGACGACGCAACCGGTTCGGCTGCATTCTCCCGCCAGTCTTACGTCGGTTTCTCCGGCGGCTTTGGTGAAGTCAAGTTGGGCAAAATGTGGACTGCCTATGATGACGTGAACGGCGCTTCTGATGCCGTGTTTGACTCCAAGCTGTCGCCCATGAACTGGATTTTCGCCAGCACCGGCTACAACTCCAACCCCGGTAACAGCATTTACTACGCAACTCCGACTTTTGGCGGTTTTGCTGGTGCAGTCAGCTACAGCCTGGGCGAAGACAAAACCACGACGCTCAGCGCCTCGTCTATCGCCAGCTACAACCTGACTTACGCTGCAGGCCCCCTGGCTGTGCAATTCGGTTACCAAGTTGAAGACAACAACACTTTTGCCAATGATGCGAAGTTCACCCGTTTGGGCGCAACTTATGACTTCGGCATTGCCAAGCTCTATGCCACCTACGGCAAGGTCACTAATGTTGGTCACGACACGACTTTTGATGCCAAAGAGTACCAAATCGGTGTGGATTACCCTGTGACGTCGGCTCTGACTCTGTCTGCCAGCTATGCCAAATCTGATGATGACCGTTCCAACGGTGCATTTGAAGAATCGCGTAAAGGCTACGGCATTGGCGCTTCTTACACTTTGTCCAAGCGTACCTTCCTGTACGGCGGCTACACCTCCAACAAGTTCACGAACAACGGCACTGCCGACGACAAGTTGAACATCTTGGCTGTGGGCGTGCAACACCGTTTCTAATCTGACGCTGACGCAAGTCAGCTAACGGTTAAAACCATAAACCCCACCCGGGCAACCAGGTGGGGTTTTTTATATCTGGAGAAGTCTGAAGGGGTAATGAAAAAAGATAGCTATCTGTCCTTTATTCATAAGGGCTAACCGCCAATTATTGATGGATTTCAGTGCATGATGAAAACTTACGTGCGCCAGTGTTTTAGCCGCAACCAAAGGTCGTCGAGCTGACGGCTGGCTGACGTCGTCTATGGGCCAATTTCAATTTCATGCACCAGCATGTGCTTTTTGAAGTGTTGCAAGAGCGCAACGATCGCACCAAATTTGAGCGCGTTTTGGGGGAATAAGGAGTCAGCTGTCATGTTCCTCTGTTTCAATAGGCTTTAACTTCCTGAGCAAGGAGGTTGGCCCGGGGTTCTGAGACTTTCTGTCTGGAATCCTCCGTTTAACCTTGGAGAAATCTGAAATGAAAAAATCGTTGATCGCGCTGGCCGTTTTGGCAGCATCTGGCGCTGCTATGGCCCAATCTTCTGTGACTATGTACGGTATCGCTGACGTCTGGTTTGGCACTGTCAAGACCAACAACGGTACTTCCAGCCTGACACAGACCAAATTGGAAAGTGGTGGCGTGAATGGTTCGCGTTGGGGCCTGAAGGGTTCTGAGGACCTGGGTGGTGGTTTGATGGCCAACTTCCAGTTGGAACAAGGTATGAACATGGATGATGGTTCTGGTGCTAGCACCACTGCAACCGCATTCGCTCGCCAATCCTGGGTCGGTTTGTCTGGTGGCTTTGGTGCCGTCAAACTGGGTCGTATGCCCACCCCCTTCGATGATGTGAACGGTGCAGCTAATGCTGTGTTCGACTCCAAATTGTCTGGCGTGAACGATGTTTTCCGCAGCACCGCTTACACCGTTCGTCCGAACAACTCCCTGTACTACCAAGCACCGACATTTGCTGGTTTCAGCGGTGCCATCAGCTACAGCCTGGGTGAAGACAAGACGACTACGACCGATGCTACCTCTACCACCAGCATGAACTTGACCTATGCAGCTGGCCCCTTGGCAGTGCAATTTGCTTATCAAGTTGAAGATATCGTCAACACGGTGGCTTTGAACGCTGACAAGAAGTACACCCGTCTGGGTGCATCTTACGACTTTGGTGTTGCCACTGTTAAAGCTTCTTATGGCAAGGCTGCTAATGTCGCCAACACGGACGGCCAAGACGCCTCTGATTACCAAATCGGTTTGGATTTCCCCGTTTCTTCTGCTTTGACTTTGTCGGGCAATTTCGCCAAGTCTGACGACAACGGCGCTTTGGGTGATGCAGAACGCACTGGTTATGGCCTTGGCGCTAAGTACACACTGTCCAAGCGCACCTTCGTGTACGGTGGTTACCGTCATGCCAAGACCGACAACGTGTCTACGCCTGACACCAAGACCGACGTGTTCGCTGTTGGCGTGCAACACCGCTTCTAATCCGACGCTGGCGTCAGCCAGCTGAGGTTTAGAAACCAAAAAACCCGCCTGGGAAACCCGGCGGGTTTTTTTATGTCTGTGACAAGAGTCGTGGCATGCAGCACCCGGGTCAGACCAATGGCCTGTGCGGGCTGCCAGATGCACCCGCCAGCTCAAAAATAGTCGTTGTAGATGTGGTGGGTCAGGAACACGTCAACGGCGGCCATGCCGGCGCTGGAGGCGGCTTGCAGGCCCAGTTGGGCGTCTTCGAAGACCACACATTGGCCGGGGTCCACACCCAGCAGTTCGGCGCAGCGCAAAAAAGTGTCGGGTGCCGGTTTAGGGTGGTCGACTTGGTCCGCGCCCACCACCGCGTCCAGGTAGGTGTCCATGCCACATTGCTGCAACACCAGCAGCGCCTCGGCGGTGTTGGCACCGGTGCCAATGGCCATAGGTTTTTTGCCGTGGTACTGTTTGACCAGGTCGAACAAGGCCGTTGGTTTGACAAAACGGCGCACGTTGTCACGCACACACTGTTCTTTGAACTCATTCATCTCGTCCAGGCTGGCCGAGACCGTGCAGTCAAACTTCTCGATCAGAAAAACCAACGTCTCCTTGGTCGGAACACCGGCCAAGGAGCGCATCAGCGGTCCGTCAATGGGAATGTGGTACTTGTTGAGTGTGGCTCTCCAGCTGAACTCGTGTAACTGGCCGCTGTCGACCAGTGTGCCATCCATATCAAAAATGAGAGCTACATAATCATCATACATAAGGGCTATAGGCAGAAACTCTGGTCGTCAGAGTCCCTGGTTCAAGTGGTAATAAGCCCCATTGTGACGCAGCTCGGTTTTGATGCCGCGCACCGTGGTGTCGGCTCCGATCACCACCGCTTCGATGCCCGCCATCTCGGCCAGGTCCACCGCCTCGTCGGCGGTGATGCCTTGGGTGTAGGCGCTGTGGTGGGCACCACCAGCATGGATCCAGGCCGCTGCCGCCACCGCCAGGTTCGGGCGGGGTTGCCACAGGGCTTTGGCCACCGGCAAGTTGGGCAACTCTTGTGCCGGGGTCACGGTGTCGACCTCGTTGATGATCATGCGAAAACGCGTGCCCATGTCGATCACCGAGATGTTGATTGCCGGGCCCGCTTTGCCGGTGAACAGCAGGCGTGCGATGTCCTTGCGGCAGCCGATGGTGTGCAAATGCACTTCCAGCTTCGGTTTCGCGGCGGCAATCGACGGGCAGACTTCGAGCATGTGGGCACCCAGCACCTGGCCGACTGCGCCAAAGTTGTAGGTGTAGTCCTCCATGAACGAGGTGCCACCGCTACGGCCCTTGGACATGACCTTGGCGATACGCACCATGGCGGCTGTTTTCCAGTCACCTTCACCGCCGTAGCCAAAACCTTGGCTCATCAGACGTTGGGTCGCCAGGCCGGGCAGGTTGGTGGTGCCGGTCAGGTTTTCAAAACAGTTGGTGAAGGCACCGAAGCCGCCCTCGGTCAGGAACTTGTGCAGGCCCAGCTCCAGGCGGGCTTCGTTTTGCAACATCTCAAACTGGTGGGCATCGGCCAGCAGGGCGGGAGACACTTCGTAGTCTGCTTTGTAGATCTCGATTTGCTGGGCCACTTGCGCATCGGTGATGGTGGCAACCGCTTCCTGCAGGTCGCCCAGGCCAAACGCGTGCACTTCGTAGCCGAACTGGATCTGCGCAGAGACCTTGTCGCCTTCGGTCACCGCCACCTGGCGCATGTTGTCGCCAAAACGCGCGACCTTCAGGTTCTGGCTCTCAAACCAGCCCATGGCCACGCGGCACCAGCTGTCGATGTCGGCCTGCACACGCGGGTCGGCCCAATGGCCCACCACCACCTTGCGGTCTTGGCGCAGGCGGGTGCTGATGTGGCCGAACTCGCGGTCACCGTGGGCACTCTGGTTCAGGTTCATGAAATGCATGTTGATATCGGCAAACGGCAGTTCGGCGTTGAACTGGGTGTGCAGATGCATATAGGGTTTGCGCAGCGCCTTCAGGCCCGCAATCCACATCTTGGCGGGAGAGAAGGTGTGCATCCACAGGATCACGCCGACGCAGTTGAGTGCGCTGTTGGCGGCCTGGCAGACCGCCAGGATGTCGGAGGGGGACACCACCGTGTCTTTGGCCACGACCTTGATCGAGATGGCCTCGGAGGCACTCAGGCTGCTGGCAATGGTCTGGCTGTTCTCAGCCACCTGGGCCAACACACCTGGGCCGTACAAATGTTGTGAGCCGGTGATCAGCCAGACTTCTTTGGTATCGAAAACTTTCATGGAATGCTCCTCAAAAAATAGCTAACAGCCCAGGTATTTACTGGGCTTGACCGTAATAAGCGTTCTTGCCGTGTTTGCGCAAGAAGTGTTTGTCGATGATGGTTTGCTTCAAGGACCTGATGTCCGGGCGCAGGGTCTGGGTCAGGTAGGCCATGTGCGCCACTTCTTCCAAAATTACCGCGTTGTAAACCGCTTTGGCGGCGTCTTTGCCCCAGGTGAAAGGGCCGTGACCAGCGACGATGACCATGGGTGCGTCGTCCGGGCTGCGGCCAGCGAAGCAGTCGGTGATCTGCACACCGGTTTCTTCTTCGTAGTCGCGCGCGATCTGGGCGTCTGTGATCAATGCGGTGCAGGGGATGTCGCCGTAAACAAAATCGGCATGGGTGGTGCCAAAGCAGGGGATAGGCCGCTGGGTCTGCGCCCAGGCCGTGGCAAAGGTGGAGTGGGTGTGAGTCACTCCACCAATGCTGGCAAAGTGCCGGTACAAATAAGTATGGGTGCGGGTGTCGGACGAGGGTTTGAGTTTGCCCTCCACCACGGTGTTGTCGAGGTCCACAATCACCATGTCATCTGGTGTCAGCTCGGCATACGGCACACCGCTGGGTTTGATGGCAATGACCCCTTTGGCGCGATCGATTTCCGACACATTGCCAAAGTTGTAGACCACCAGCTTGCGCCGGTCCAGCTCCATATTGGCCTCATAGGCCGCGCGTTTGAGTTCGGTGTAACTCATGGCTTTCCTTCGTTGACATAGGCGCCCAGGTGTTGGTAGCGCGCATAGAGCTTTTCGTAAGCCTGCGCCGCCTCGGCGTTGGGCATGTAGGTTTTGCAGACAGGGGAGGCCATGACAGCCTGGGCGCTGGCCACATTGGCGTGTGCCCCACCGACGGTGGCGGCAAAAATGGCGGCGCCCAGGGCGCAGCTCTGTTCACTCTCCAACACGTCAATCGGGCAGTTCCAGACGTCGGCGCAGACCTGCATGACAAAGTCCGACTTCTTGGAAATACCACCAATCACCACCACGGCGTTGATCGCAATACCTTCTTCCTTGAAGCGCTCGATGATGGCACGGGCACCAAAGGCGGTGGCTTCCACCAGTGCGCGAAACACCTGCGGTGCCTGGCTGCCCATCTTCAGGCCGGTGAGGGCCATGGCCACAGTCTGGTCGGCATCGGGGGTGCGGCGGCCATTGACCCAATCCAGCGCGGTGATACCGGTTTCTGCGACCGCGAGTTTGGCCGCTTCAACTCCCAGTGCCGCCAAGGTATGGTCTTCAATCTCCTGGATCAGCTGGTGTTTGGTGGCCTCGTCGATCAAGCTGCTGCGCTGCAGCAAGTTGGTTGTGGGCCAGTTGACCAGGTTGCGGAACCAGGCATACAGGTCGCCAAAGGCGGACTGACCCGCCTCCAGCCCCACCAGGCCGGGCATCACCGAGCCGTCCACCTGGCCACAGATGCCGCGCACCGATTTGTCGCCGATGTCGGCGTAGCTGGCCACGGTGATGTCACAGGTGGAGGTGCCCATGATTTTGGTCAATACACCCGGTTTGACGTTGGCCGCCACGGCACCCATGTGGCAATCAAAAGCGCCAAAACCGACCGCTGTGCCCACTGGCAGGCCCAGTTTGTCAGCCCATTCTGCGGTGAGTCGGCCACACAACTGGTCGGCGGTGAAGGTCTCGACCGGCAGCCGGTCACGCAAACCACTCAGCAGCGGGTCAATACCTGCAAAGAAGGCGTCGGGCGGGTAACCTCCCCAGCTGGCATGCCACATCAGTTTGTGCCCGGTGGCGCAGCGCCCCATGCGTAGCTTGTCGGGGTGGGTGGTGCCGGTCAGAACGGCCGATATCCAGTCGCAGTGTTCGACCCACATATAAGCAGCTTTGGCCACCGCCGGGTCAGCGCGCATCACGTGCAAGGCTTTGGCCCAGTACCACTCCGAAGAGTAAATGCCACCCTCAAACTTCAGGTAGTTTTCCGGTGCCTGGTGAGCGGCTGCGGTGATCTGTTGCGCCTCTTTGACGGCGGTGTGGTCTTTCCACAGGACAAACATCGCGTTGGGATTGGTGGCGAACTCAGGCAGCAAGGCCAGTGCCACACCGTCGCGGTTCAAGGCGATCGGGGTCGAGCCGGTGGTGTCAAAACTCAGGCCCACCACCTGCTGGGCAGCACCCGCCGGGGCTTTTTGCCACAGGGCCTGCACGGCTTCGACCAAACTGTCGGTGTAGTCCAGCGGGTGCTGGCGAAACTGGTCTTTGGCGGGCGCGCAAAACAGGCCTTGGCTCCAGCGTGGGTAGTACACCACGGCACTCGCCACTTCTTCGCCGGTTTGCGCATTCACCAACAGCGCCCTGACCGAATCACTGCCGTAATCCAGACCCAATGCATAAGAGCTCATAAAACATCCAGGAATTGAAACAAGCATGAACCGTGAAGGGACACAGACCCGGCCACACAGTGTGCGGGCCAGGGTGTCCGGTCACAGAAAAACAGCTCTTTGGCCTGGGATCAGCGGCATGCGCAACCGGTCAAAGGCCAAAGAGTGAGCGCATGATAGCCATGGGGGGCATATTGATCCAATAGAGATTAGGAGACTATTGATACCAATAAATACATGCCGCAGACCCGCAGGGAGCAGGCCGTTGGATGGGCTCAGCTCAGGGAACCCGCACCTTGTGAGGCCTGGCAGACGTAGACGGTACCCGCTTCGCCAGTGGGTGATCGGTATTGCTCAGCCACGGCTTGGCGGACTGCTTCGACCTGGGTCGATGGCATCAATGCCACCGCGCAACCGCCAAATCCGCCGCCGGTCATGCGGGCGCCACCCACCGGGCCAATGGCGGTCTGCAGGATGTCCACCAACTGATCGACCGCGGGGGCAGTGATTTCGAAGTCGTCACGCATCGAGACATGGGAGGCCGCCATGAGTTGCCCCATCTGTCGTAAATCACCCGCTGCCAAAGCCACGGCGGCGTCGAGCGTGCGCTGGTTTTCGGTGACGATGTGCCGGGCACGGCGCAGCACGATGGCATCCAAATCCCCCGCCTCAGCCTCCAGCCGGGCCAGGTCCAGATCACGCAAGGCCTTGACGCCGTAGTGCTTGGCCGCCGCTTCACACTGCAAGCGCCGGGTGTTGTATTCACTGCCAACCAGCCCGCGGCGCACCCGGGAATGCACAATCATCACCGCCACATCAGCAGGCATCGGCACCGCCTGTGTGGCAAGTGAGCGGCAGTCGATCAGCAGGGCGCTACCGGCTTCCCCGCGTGCTGATACCAGTTGGTCCATGATGCCGCAGTTGCAGCCAACAAACCGGTTTTCGGCGCGTTGGGCAATCAAGGCCATGTCGGTGGGACTGAGCTCGCTGAACCCCTGCAGGGTTTTGAAAGCCTGAGCCACCGCAACCTCCAGCGATGCCGAGGACGACAAGCCAGCACCCTGTGGCACATTGCCAGCGAGTGCCAAATCGGCACCTTGCAGCGGCAAGCCTGTTTCCAGGAGGTACTTGACGACACCTCGTACGTAATTGGGCCAAGCGCCCTCGGCCAAAGGCAGGATGGGCTGGTCAAGGCGGAAGCTGTCGACTTCGGCGCCATAGTCGGCAGCCACCACGCGCACGACGGCGTCGGTGCGCGCACTGGCAGCGATCAGTGTGCCAAAGTTGATGGCGCAGGGCAGAACATAACCGTCGTTGTAGTCGGTGTGTTCACCAATCAGGTTGACCCGCCCGGGGGCTTGCACCCAGTGTTGCGGTGGGCTGCCAAACGCGGCTTCAAAAGCCTCAGTGGCGACGTGTTTCAAAGCTTGGGACATGTGGATGACTCGCGGTAATGCAGGTCGGAGACCGCGCGTAAGCGATCAGCGGCCTGTTCTGGCGTGAGGTCACGCTGCGCTTCGGCCAGCATCTCAAACCCCACCATGAACTTGCGCACACTGGCTGAGCGCAGCAGAGGGGGGTAAAAATGGGCGTGCAACTGCCAACCTTCGGTGCTGCGGCCGTCAAATGGGGCGCCATGCCAGCCCATCGAGTAAGGGAAGGAACACTCGAACAGGTTGTCGTAACGGCTGGTCAGCTTTTTCAGCGCCAGCGCCAGATCGGCCTGCTGCGTCGCGTCAAGCTGGGTGATGCGCTGCACGGCAAAGCGTGGCAGCAGCAAAATCTCAAAAGGCCAGGTGGCCCAGAACGGCACCACCGCCAGCCAGTGCGCCGTCTGGACGACCACACGTTCACCACTGGCCGCCTCACGCTGGGCATAGTCGAGCAGCAGGGGGCGCTGATGTTGGTTGAAGTAGGCCCGTTGGTGCAGGTCTTCCTGATGCACTTCACTGGGGATGTAACTGGTGGCCCAGATCTGACCATGTGGGTGCGGGTTGGAGCAGCCCATCATGGCGCCCTTGTTCTCGAAGATCTGGATGCCTGGGTAGGTTTGAGCCAGCTCTTTGGTCTCGGAGATCCAGGTTTGGATGACCTGGCCAATGGCAGGCAAGGACAACTCCGGCAAGGACAGGCTGTGGTCTGGCGAGAAGCAGATCACCCGGCTGGTACCGCGGGCGCTCTGGATCTGGAACAGATCGTCCGTCGGCGGTGTCGCTTCGGGTGTGTCCGCCATCATGGCCGCAAAATCGTTGGTGAAAACGAAGGTGTGCAGGTAGTCAGGGTTGCGCTCGCCAGTCACCCGCAGGTTGCCGGCACACAAATAACACTGCGGGTCATGGCTGGGTCGTGCACTGCGATCAGGTGATTCCTGCTGGCCTTGCCAGGGGCGTTTGGCTCGGTGTGGCGAGACGAGCACCCATTGGCCGGTCAGGGGGTTGTAACGACGATGGGAATGGTCACTGGGGTCAAACATGGTCAGTTGTACCTTCAACGGCTGTCCAGGTACCTTGTCGCTGGCTGGAGGCCAGCGCGGCGGTCACAAAGCGCAGGCCTTGCAGTCCGTCACTGGCGTTGGGGAAGTGTGTGGACAGCGGGTCCACCGTCTGATGGCAGCGACGCGCGGCGATCGTATCGGCCGCGTCGGTGTACAGGTTGGCGAAGGCTTCGTGAAAACCTTCGGGATGCCCTGCCACGATGCGTGAGGCTCGCGCGGCCAGTGGCAGGGTGCCGGGACCGTTGGGTGTGCGGACCTGTGCTGGCGCATCCAATGGCTTGAAGTGCAGCACTTGCGGGTGTTCTTGCTGCCACTCCAGGCTACCTAAGGCGCCGCTGATACGGATGCGCAAGCCGTTTTCCACACCTGCGGCGGCCTGGGTCACCCAAAAACTGCCGCGGGCGCCGTTGCTCAGACGCAGCATCGCCCCTGCGTAGTCGTGGGTCAGCCGATCCGGCACGATGCTGCCGACCTCCGCTGCCACTTGATCCACTTCCAGCAGGGTCATGAATCGCATCAGGTTGTGGGCATGGGTGCCGATGTCGGCCAGCACCAGTGAGGGGCCACCCCGTACCGGGTCATCTTTCCAGGCGCGTCGGCCTGGTCCCGCCTTGGCGCGACCCCCTTGGACATACTCGACCTGCACCAGCCGGATATCCCCCAACTGACCGTCCTGCACCATGGCCCGGGCCTGGCGCACCATCGGATACCCTGTGTAGTTGTGGGTCAGACAAAACACCAAGCCGGTGTCTTGGACCTTCTGGTGAAGCGCCTCTGCCTCTGCCAGCGTGTTGGTCATGGGTTTGTCGCAAATCACATCCAAGCCGTGGTCCAGCGCCAACATGGCCAGTGCAAAGTGGCTGTCGTTGGGGGTCATGATGGCCACCACCTCGGCACCATCAGCGCGCTGCGCCTCGGACTCGATCAGGGCCTGGCCACTGGGGTAACTGCGCTCTGGTGCCATCCCGAGACCCAGCCCCGCGCTGCGGGCGCGCTCAGGGTCAGAGGACAGGGCGCAGGCGACCAGCTCAAAGCGGTCATCCAGCCGCGCTGCCTGGCGGTGCATGGCTCCGATAAAAGAGCCCGGCCCGCCACCGATCACGGCCAGCCGCAGCCGACGCCCCAACAGTTGCATTACCGTGTTGTCCGCCATCAGGCTACTTCTTCTTGTTGTAGACGTCGACGCACACCGCTGCCAGCAAGACCAGGCCTTTGATGACCTGTTGCCAGTCGATGCCAATGCCCATGATGGACATGCCGTTGTTCATCACACCCATGATGAACGCACCAATTACCGCACCCAATACCTTGCCAACACCACCCGATGCCGATGCGCCACCGATGAAGCACGCAGCAATCACATCCAACTCAAACCCGAGGCCTGCTTTGGGGGTGGCGGTGTTGAGCCGGGCGGCAAAAATCAGACCAGCCAAGGCTGCCAGCACGCCCATGTTGATGAAGGTGTAGAAGGTCAGGCGCTCGGTGTTGATGCCGGACAGGCGGGCGGCTTTTTCGTTGCCACCCAGGGCATAGATGCGCCGCCCCACCGTGGTTTTGGAGGTGACAAAGTCGTAGACCAGCATCAACACCAGCATCACGATCAGCACATTGGGCAAACCACGGTAAGACGACAGCAGGTAGCTGAACGCGGCAATCATGGCTGCAAACGCCAGATTCTTGAACAGGAAAAAGACATAGGGTTCGTTGTCCATGCCGTGTTTGGTGCGTGCCGCCCGGTCTTTCACTTTGGCCAACAACAGGATCAAGGCCATGGCCAAGCCGAGCACCAGCGACAGGACTTTCAGACTCTCGCCACCAAACGGATCGGGAATAAAACCGGTGCTGAGCAACTGGAATTCAGGCGGAAATGGGCCAACCGAAGCACCGCCCAGAACCACCAGTGTGAGGCCCCGAAACACCAGCATGCCTGCCAGCGTCACAATGAACGCCGGAATTTTGTAGAAGGCCACCCAATACCCTTGCGCGGCGCCAATCACGCCACCGAGCACCAGGCAGATCAGGGCGGTCAGCGCAAAATTGAGGTTGTATTCCACCATCAAAACGGCGGCGACAGCACCGACAAAACCGCAGACTGAACCAACAGAGAGGTCAATGTGACCGGCCACAATGACCAGCAACATGCCCAGGGCCATCACGATGATGTAGCTGTTTTGCAGAATCAGGTTGGTCAGATTCAGGGGCTGGAACAGGGTGCCGTTGGTCATCACCTGGAAGAATGCCATGATGGCCACCAACGACATCAGCAGGCCATACTCTCGCAGGTTGTTTTTCAAGAAACCCAAGCCTTGGGAGGCTGCTGCGGGTGGGGTGGCTTTTGAAGAGACGGTCGCCATGTCAATTTGCTCCTGAGGTCACAATAGATCGCATAATTTTTTCCTGAGACGCTTCTGCTGCGGTGAATTCCGCCACAAAAGCGCCCTCGTTCAACACACAGATTCGGTCACACATGCCCAACAACTCGGGCATTTCCGACGAAATCATCAAGACACATTTGCCCTGCTCGGCCAATTGCGCAATGATGGTGTAAATCTCATATTTGGCACCCACATCAATGCCACGCGTGGGCTCATCCAGAATCAGCACCTGCGGGTCTGAAAACAGCCATTTGCTCAGCACCACCTTTTGCTGGTTGCCCCCAGACAGATTGACGGTATTGGCAAACACATTGGGACTGCGGATCTTGAGTTTTTTCCGGTAGTCCTCCGCCACGCTGTATTCCTCACCTTCGTCGATGACCGAGTGTTTGGATACCGCTTCGAGGTTGGCCAGTGTGGTGTTCCAGGCGATGGTTTCTTCCAGCACCAGTCCGTAGCCTTTGCGGTCTTCGGTGACGTAGGCTAGACCAGAGTTGATGGCTTTTTGTACGGTGCTGGTGTCAATCGGCTGGCCGTGCATCAACACCTCACCAGTGATGTTGCGACCGTAGGTGCGGCCAAACACACTCATCGCGAGCTCGGTGCGCCCGGCTCCCATCAGGCCAGCAATGCCGACAATTTCGCCTTTGCGCACATGCAGGTTGACGCCCTTGATGACTTCGCGGTCGGCATGTTCTTCATGGTGGACATGCCAGTTTTTGATCTCAAACACTTTGTCACCGATATGTGGCACGCGTTTGGGGTAACGGTCCGCCATCTCGCGACCTACCATGTGTTTGATCACCAGATCTTCGCTGATCTTGGTGCCTTGGGCGTCCAGTGAGGCCACCGTGGTGCCATCCCGCAAGATGGTGATAGCGTCGGCCACCTTGGACACTTCGTTGAGTTTGTGCGAGATCAGGATGCAGGAAATACCCTGGCGTTTGAGTTCCAGAAGCAGCTCCAGCAGCGCGTCACTGTCGGTCTCGTTCAAGCTCGCTGTGGGTTCGTCCAGGATCAGCAGTTTGACTTCTTTGGACAAAGCCTTGGCGATTTCAACCAGCTGTTGTTTGCCCACGCCGATGTTGGTGATCAAGGTATTGGGCGACTCTTTGAGCCCCACCTTGGCCAACAAGGCCTGTGTTTTGACATAAGCCTGGTTCCAGTCAATGATGCCGTGGCGCGCTGGCTCATTGCCCAGAAAGATGTTTTCAGCAATCGACAGAAGCGGCACCAGTGCCAATTCCTGGTGAATGATGATGATGCCGCGGTGTTCGCTGTCGGCAATGCCGCGGAACTGGCAGTCCTGGTTCTGGAACCGGATGTTGCCTTCGTATTCGCCGTGTGGGTACACCCCACTGAGAACCTTCATGAGTGTTGATTTACCAGCCCCGTTTTCACCCACGATGGCGTGGATCTGGCCAGCTTGGACCGTTAAATTCACATCACTTAATGCACGTACGCCGCGGAACGCCTTGTGGATCCCGCGCATTTCAAGAATCGGATCAGCCATATTGCCTCTGAAAATGAAAAAAGGCCCTGCGCTTGTCTGCACAGGGCCTTCTACCCTAGCCTGGTCAACTACTTGAGTTGTTCTTCTTTGATGTAACCGCTACCGACCAGAATTTCCTTGTAATTGGACTTGTCCACACTCACAGGTTTCAACAGGTAAGACGGGACCACCTTGACCTTGTTGTTGTAGGTCTTGGTGTCGTTGATCTCAACTTTCTTGCCGCTCAGCATGGCATCGACCATACCTGCCGCAACCTTGGCCAACTCACGTGTGTCCTTGAACACGGTGGAGTACTGTTCACCACGGATGATGGACTTGACGGACGGCACTTCAGCATCTTGGCCGCTGACAAAAGGCATGGCCTGACCACCGCTGCCATAACCCACACCTTTGAGGGCAGACAAGATCCCGATGCTGATACCGTCATACGGAGACAAAACAGCATTCAGCTTCACCTTGCCGTAATAGGCGCTCAGCAGGTTTTCCATGCGTGCCTGGGCGGTGGCACCGTCCCAGCGCAGGGTCGAGACCTTGTTCATGCCAGCCTGTTTGCTTTGCACGACCAGCTTGCCTTTGTCGATGTACGGTTGCAGCACGGACATGGCGCCGTCATAGAAGAAGTAGGCGTTGTTGTCGTCAGCTGAACCACCGAACAGCTCGATGTTGAATGGACCCTTGCCTTCTTTCAGGCCCAAGGCTTTTTCCAGCGATTGGGCTTGCAGGACACCCACCTGGAAGTTGTCAAAGGTGGCGTAGTAATCCACGTTTTTGCTGCCCACAATCAGACGGTCATACGACAGGACTTTGATGCCTTTGTCGGCCGCTTTTTGCAAGGCGTTGGACAGAGTGGTGCCGTCAATCGCAGCAATCACCAGCACTTTCACCCCTTTGGTGATCATGTTCTCAATCTGCGCCAACTGGTTCGGGATGTCGTCGTCACCGTATTGCAGGTCAGTCTTGTAACCCTTGGCTTGCAAGGCGGCCACCATGCTGTTGCCGTCGTTGATCCAGCGCGTTGAGCTCTTGGTGGGCATAGCGATACCAACGGTACCCTTGTCCTGGGCTTGTGCAAACGGTGCTGCAACGCCCAGACCCAGTGTCAAAGCGATGGCCAGTGCTTTTAAAGTTGTTCTGCGAGCTTTCAAAATAAGACTCCTGTAGGTGATCGACTATTTGTTGTCATGTCCTCGCCAGACGGCTCGGATGGCTCGGATCATAGGGACAATGCTGGATATATTCCAATATATTTTGTGTTTATTCCGATATCTAAAAGCGGATTGGTAGAAACCCTGATATGACAAATTACACCCATTGGCTCATCCGCGCTCGCCTGAAAACCCGGCAGCTGCTGCTGATCGTGGCGCTGGCCGAAGAAGGCAATATCCACCGTGCCTCACAGGTGCTCAGCATGACCCAGCCGGCCGCCTCCAAACTGCTGAAAGATCTGGAAGATGTGTTGGGGGTGCAGTTGTTTGAACGGCTGCCACGCGGCATGCGCCCGACCTGGTACGGTGAGACCATGATCCGCCATGCCCGGGCCGCGCTGAACAGCCTGAACCAGGCCAACGACGAGTTGCAGGCCGCCAAACATGGCCAGTTTGGGCAAGTTAACCTCGGGGCCATCACCTCGCCGGGCGTGGTGTTGCTGCCACCGACGATTGCCGCCGTGAAGCAAGCCCATCCGCATCTGCGCATCACCATCCAGATTGAGTCGAGCAATGTGCTGCTGGAGCAGCTCTACCGTGGCACGCTGGATGTGATGGTTGGCCGCTTGTCCGAAGAACATGACACCGACGACTTGCGCTACGAGTCGATTGCCGATGAGCCGGTCTGCGCGGTGGCCCGGCCTGGCCACCCGCTGTTTGACACCTCACCGTTGGTGTTTACCGACTTGCTGGCGTATGGCTGGATCGTGCCACCGGTGGGCAGCGTCATGCGCCACAAATTTGACCTGATGTTTCAGGAGCTGGACCTGCAGCAGCTCAGCAACCGGATCGAAACCAGTTCCTTGCTGTTT
This sequence comes from Rhodoferax fermentans, assembly GCF_002017865.1. Taxonomy (NCBI): domain Bacteria; kingdom Pseudomonadati; phylum Pseudomonadota; class Betaproteobacteria; order Burkholderiales; family Comamonadaceae; genus Rhodoferax; species Rhodoferax fermentans. Next base: position 2,718,813 of record NZ_MTJN01000002.1, read on the forward strand.
CTGACCAAAATGATGCAAGACAGTGACATGGTCAGCATCATGGCGACCGATGTGGCGCGCTACTACGCCGACCACGGTTTGCTGCGCATCCTGCCGGTGAATATGCCGTGTGAGCTGGAGCCCTTTGGCTTCATCACCCGGCGCGACAAACCCTTGTCACCGGCCGCACAGGTGCTGTTGTCCGCCTTGAAAACCTCAGCGCAGGCGGTGTATGGCAAGCAGTTCGCGCAGGTGGCTGATTAGTATTAATTCCAGCCCGCGTCCACCTTGAACTCCTGTGCGGTGCACATCGCCGCATCGTCCGAGGCCAGGAACAGCGCCAAACGCGCCACATCCGAGGCCTGGATCATGTCGGGCAGGCATTGGCTTTGGCGGATCGTGTGGATGTCCTTCTCATTGAGCCATTTGGACAGCTGGCGTTCGGTCATGACCCAGCCCGGAGACAGTGTGTTGATGCGGATGCGATCTGCGCCCAGGGTCTCAGCCAAACCCCGGGTCAGCCCATTCATCGACGATTTGGCGACGGCGTAACAGGGGTAGACACCACTTTTTTCCTGCCAGCCCGTGGAGCCCAGGTTGATGATCGAGCCACCGCCCAGGCGGCGCATGCCGGGCACCAAGGCCTGTATGGCAAAAAACGCCGGGCGCTGGTTCACCGCCATGCGCTCGTCCCAGTAGTCGGGTGTGACCGATTCCAGGGTGTGGCGGTCGTCACTGGCGACGTTGTTGACCAGGATGGAAAAGTCGCCCAGCTCCTGCTGGGCTTGGGCCAAGCTCGCTTGCAAGGCCGCCACATCGCTGACATCACAGCGGCGCCACCAGACGCGCCCCCAACCCTGCGCCTCGATGCTGGCTGCGAGTTCGGCACTCTGGTCGTCGGCGATGTCCACAAACGCCACCTGTGCACCTTGTTCGGCAAAGGCGCAAACGATGGCGGCACCAACCGATGTCGCCCCGCCGGTTACAAACACACGTTGCCCTTGCAGACTGGGGTAAACGGCCAAAGCTTTCTTCTTCATCGACATGTCGTTTCCTGTATCAACAGGCAAGTATTGCAATTTCTGTATGTTAGACACTAAATAATTGATCCCAGGTGTGATGGATCAATTGTTAGCATCTTGTATGAAAAGAAAATGAACAGACCCTGTGCCTGACTCGGCCCTGGCGGCTTGGGTTGGGCTGTCCTTTTTGAGATCGTGATCCACCATGCACACCACCGAACACCCCATCCACTGGTTACACCATGCCAAGCAACACCTGGGCTTGCTGCCCACATTGGGGGGCGGTGTTGCGGCCTGGCAGCTGGATCGTGCGCAAGGCCCACTGGACATCTGGCGCCCATGGGCTGGCAGCACCGACCGTTACACCCTGGCCTCCTTTCCACTGGTGCCTTGGTCCAACCGCATCAGTGCAGGCGGTTTTGAGTTTGACGGTGTCCATCACCCGATGGCCCCCAACCGGGCCGGTGAGCCCTATCCGATCCATGGTGACGGCTGGTTGCAAGCCTGGGCGTTGCACCAGCCACAAGACAATATGCTGGAGATGACACTCGAGTCACAGGCGTTTGACGGCAACCCCTACAACTACCGGGCGCTGCAGCGTTTTGTGCTGATCGACGGTGGCATGGACCAGACGCTGACGGTCACCCACACTGGCGCGTCCCCCTTGCCTTATGGTCTGGGCCAACACCCGTTTTTCCCGCGCTCGGCCAGCACCCGACTGACGACCCAGGTGCAAGGGGTCTGGCTCAGCCGACCCGACTGTCTGCCAACCCAACACACCACGCAGTTCCCACCCGGCTGGGACCCACGCGCAGGCATGGATGCCAACGGCTCACTGATCGACAACGCCTACACCGGCTGGTCGGGTGAAGCCCGCATTGATTGGCCAGACCAGCAACTGGCACTCACCATGCGTGAGCCGAGCATCCTGAGCCGGGGGCAAAACGACGGCATGTGCCTGTTGTACCGCTCGTCCATCATCTCTGCGTTCTGTTTTGAGCCGGTCACCCACCCGATTGACGCCTTTCACATGCCAGGTCTGCCGGGATTGAAGGTGTTGCACCAGGGTGAGAGCCTAACGCTGCACCTTGAATGGCGTTTTGCCGAGACCGCGGCAACGGTTTGACGGTGTAGGTAAGGGGGGGAGGCGCCCCCGCCCGCCATCCTGAGTCTTGTGGGCGTGTTTTGATAATGATAGCTATCAGCCCTTTATGGATAAGGGCTTGAAGCTATTTTTATGCCCAAACCCCTAGATCGATCGGGGCAAGCCCCAAGGCATATCGCCAGCCTCAAGACAACGCGGCTTCCAGTTGGGTCTTGTTCATTTTGGAGCGCCCGGCAAGGCCACGTTGGCGCGCCTCGTTGCGAAGCTGCAGCAGCGTACGACCGCCCGGCCCTTTGTGTGAGCGCAGCCCACCGCGCCGATTGGACGACATGTCCTTGATCGACGAGGCGCTGGCCTCGGTGGACTCGCCGTGTTGGGCTCGCTCTTTGTTGACGGTGCGCGCGGCAATTTCTTCAGCCAATGGCTCGCTGCGGCCATGTGCCAGCAAGCTGTCCTTGATGTGGGTGTACTGGCGTTGGCGCTTGGCGCTCCAGGGGTTCTTTGGCATGGGTTCTCCTAGGGTCGTGGCGTGTCGTGGCTAGGCATCTTGTTGTCGTTCCAGCTCGGCGGACTGCGCCGGGTCCTCACGGCCTTCGGGGAAGTCTGGGGCGTCAGGCCCAGGTGTTGTGGTGGTCAACACATCAGGCGCAGGCTCACAGTGCGGCTCAGAGGGGCGAAACATGTCCGCTACGGCGAGACTCAGCGGCCGCTTTGTCGCAGCGTTCTTGGCCTTTGGCAGTTTGGGTTGGGTGGGTGACATACCTGGATTGACGTTGATCCAGTCGACCAAGTCCGTTCGTCAGCGCACTCAAGGCCTTGGTACCCAGCAAAAAGCTGGTGGTCAAGCCTGCGTCAACACCCGCCAGCCTGGGCCACAACAACGCCGCCCCCAAGGCGGGCAATGAGGCGTGGGAGCGTTCAAGGACATCAACACGGCGTAACCATTGTCAAGCGGACGCACCAACAAGCCCGTGCGCCCAAGCTCAGTGCAAGTCACCTACGGGCTGCGTTTTGGCAAACCAACATCCAGCCACCTCTTGGGTTCAATAATCATAGCTGCTCGCCCTTATTGCATAAGGGGATGAGGCGCTTTTGGCGCTTGAACGTGCTATTTTTTCCTGACCTCAAACAGCCGTTGCAGCACACAGAACACCAACAGCAAAGCGCCAATCACGATGCGGGTCCACCAGGAGCTCAGGGAGCCGTCAAACATGATCAGAGTCTGGATCAGGCCCAGCGCAAGCACACCAAACAGGGTGCCGACCACATAACCCACACCCCCGCTGAGCAGCGTGCCACCAATCACCACCGCCGCAATCGCATCCAGCTCCAGGCCAATCGCATGCAGGCCGTAACCCGACAGCATGTAGAAGGTGAACACCACCCCGCCCAGGGCTGAGCAAAAGCCGCTCAAGCTGTAGACCAGCACCGTGGTGCGTGCCACCGGCAAGCCCATCAGCATGGCCGACTGCTCACTGCCACCAATGGCGTAGACGGTGCGGCCAAACTCGGTTGCATGCGCCATAAAAATGGCGGCCAGCAGCACCAGCACCGCCAAAATAGCGCTCAGTGACACCGCCGCATCCGGCCAAAGAGGCACCCGTGTTTGCGCCAGCGCGGTGTAGGTCTCGTCCGTGATGCTGATCGAGTCGATGCTGATCACGTAACACAGGCCACGTGCCAAAAACATACCCGCCAGCGTGACGATAAACGGTTGCAGCCGAAAACGCTGGATCAGCCAGCCCATGAACGCACCCAGACCGGTGCCCATCAGCAAGACCAGCGGAATCGCCAGCCCCAGGTTCCAGTGCTGGTGCTCCACCAGCTCGGCCAGCACCATGGTGCTCAGGGCCACCACCGAACCGACCGACAGGTCAATGCCACCGGTCAGGATGACAAAAGTCATGCCGACCGCCACAATCACCAGAAAAGCGTTGTCGATCAGCAGGTTCAGAAACACCTGGGCCGAGAAAAATCCGTTGTAGGACACCGAGCCAAAGGTGGCCATCGCCACAAACAGGGACACCGTGGCCACCAGGGGCAGGTATTTGGCGTTGAGCTTCATACGGCACCCCCGGTCGCTGCGGGGCGCACCACCCAGCCATGCACCGTTCGCCGGAACTCAGCCGACTGCAACAGCATCACCACAAACACCACCACCGCTTTGACCACCAGGTTGATCTCGGGGGGCACACCAATTGAATAAATGGTCGAGGTCAGCGTCTGGATGATGAGCGCCCCCACCATGGTGCCCGCCAGGTTGAAACGGCCCCCGCTGAGCAGGGTGCCGCCCAGCGTCACCGCCAGAATGGCGTCGAGCTCCATCAGGTTGCCCGCGTTGTTGCCGTCGGCACTCTTGACGTTGGAGCTGATGATCAGCCCGGCAATGCCGGCGGTCAGCCCGCAGAAGGCGTAGACACAAACGGTGATGAGCCGCTCACGCACACCCGCCAGCCGCGCTGCCGCCGGGTTGATACCAATGGCTTGGATGAACATGCCCAGCGCGGTGCGGGTCACCAGCAGATGCACCGCGAGGAAGGTGCCCCCGGCAATGAACAAGGCAAACGGCAGACCCCACAGGAAACCGTTGCCAATGTAGAAGTAAGGCGCGTAATACACGGTGACGATTTGCCCGCCGGTGGCCAGCTGTGCAATACCACGCCCGGCCACCATCAGGATCAGTGTGGCAATGATCGGCTGCAGGCCAATCTTGGCCACCAGCAGCCCGTTCCACAAGCCGCAAAACAGCGCCACCAGCAAGGCACACACAATCGCCAGCGGCATCGGGAAGCGGCTCACATGGGTCGGCACACCGTTGTTGATGACCAGGGTGCCGCCAATCATGAGGGCGGCGACGGAGGCACTGATGGCCACCACCGCACCGACCGAGATGTCGATGCCACGCGTGGCAATCACCAGCGTCATGCCCAGCGCCACCAGCATCAGCGGGGCAGAGCGGTTCAGGATGTCGATCAGGCTGCCGTAGAGGTGGCCGTCACGCCATTGCAGCACCCAGAAACCCTGGTTGAGACTGGCGTTGACCACCAGAATCAGGGCCAGTGTGACCAGCGGCCAGAACAGGGAATGCGACAGCAGGCGCTTGAAGAGGGGTTCAGAAGATGTGCTCATGCGTGCTCCGCAATCAGTGCGTAGACCGCATGGTCGCTGCTGCCAGCGGGCAACTCACCCACCTTGGCGTGGTCGCGCATGACCACAATACGGTCTGCCACCCGCACCACCTCGGACATTTCCGAGGAAATAAACAACACCGCCATCCCCTGTTTGGCCAAGGTCAATATCTCGTTCATGATTTCTTGTTTGGCGGCAATGTCAATGCCGCGAGTGGGTTCGTCCAGAATCAGCAGCTTGGGCTGCGTCGCCAGCCAGCGCGCCAACACGGCTTTTTGCTGGTTGCCGCCAGAGAGCTGGCCAATCGGGGTGTCAACGTCGGAGGTCTTGATGCCCAGCGCCTTGACATAGTGCTGCGCCATCTCGGTCTGGCGGGCGCGGCTGATGAAAGGCCACAAACCTTGGCGGGCCTGCAGTGCCAGCGCAATGTTTTCACGCACCGAGAGTTCGGCGATGATGCCCTCGGCCTTGCGGTCTTCCGGGCACAGGCCCAGGCCGAGCTTGATGGCGGTGGACGGTGAGTCCATGTGCACCGTCTGACCACTGAGCGTGATCTCTCCGGCATCGCTGCGATCCAGCCCGAACAACAGGCGCGCCAGCTCGGTACGGCCGGAGCCCAGCAAGCCACCAATGCCCACCACCTCGCCCGGGCGCACACTCAAATCCATGGGCTTGACACTGCCCGCGCGAGCCAGCCCCCGTGTGGTGAGCCAGTCAGCCGCAGGCGCTGTGCCCGCCTGATCGGCAGGTGTGGCGCCCAGACTGGCGTCCAGCTCGCGCCCGATCATGGCGGCAATCAGTGCCCCCTGTCCGAGCTCGCTGGCCGGGTACTCGCCCACCAGCTCACCGTTGCGCAACACCGTGATGTGGTCACACAACGCGTACATCTGCCCCAGAAAATGGGTGACGAACACAATCGCCATGCCCTGGTCACGCAGCTGGCGCAGCACCACAAACAGGCGCTCCACCTCGTCGTCGTCCAGGCTGGAGGTGGGCTCATCGAGGATCAGCACCTGGGCCGAAATGCTCAGGCCCCGGGCAATTGCCACCATCTGCTGCACCGCCACCGAAAAACTCGACAGCGGCTGGGTCACATCAATGTCCAGATTGAGCCGCTGCAGCAGCGCTTTGGCTTCCTGCTGCATCCGTGCCCAGTCGATCGACCAGCCTTGCAGCGCGCCGTGACGCGGGTAACGTCCGGCAAAAATGTTCTCTGCCACCGACAGGTTGGTGCAGAGGTTGACTTCCTGGTAGACCGTGCTGATGCCCAAGTGCTGCGCGTGCAGCGTGGACGTGGGGCGAATGGGCTGGCCGCGTAAACGAATTTCGCCGCTGTCGGCCGGGTAGACCCCGGTCAGCACCTTGATCAGGGTGGATTTACCAGCGCCGTTTTGCCCCATCAGCGCATGGATCTCACCCGCAAAAAGCCTCAGTTTGACATTCTGTAATGCCTGAACCGCGCCAAACTGTTTGTTGATGCCACTGAGTTCCAGCACCGGCGTGTTTTGGTCCCGGCCCGATGCTGGCTTGGTGATGTCTGTTTTGCTCATCCCGTTCCCTCATGCCAGACAAACCGCCTGAGCGGCTTGTCTACAAACGGATGCGCAGCACCTGCCGCGCACCGCTGTAATCACAACGACCGGTCAGTATTTCCGATTCGGGAACTCTTTGGCCGCCACTTCCATCGGGAAGATGCCTTCCACCGTCACGATGCGACGTGGCAGGGTCTTGCCAGCCATCAGGTCCTTGACCGCTGACATCAGCTGTGGCCCGAGCAAGGGGCTGCATTCCACCGTGACGTCCAGCTTGCCAGCCATCATGGCTTCAAAAGCGCCCTTGACCGCATCCACCGAGATGATGGTGATGTCTTTGGACGGTTTCAGACCGGCTTCTTCAATCGCCTGGATGGCGCCAATGGCCATGTCATCGTTGTGTGCGTAGAGCACATTGATCTTCTTGCCTTCAGCTTTCAGGAAAGCTTCCATGACTTCCTTGCCCTTGGCGCGGGTGAAGTCACCGGTCTGTGAGCGGATGATCTTGATGCGAGGTTCGGCCTTGATGATTTCCTCAAAACCTTTCTTGCGGTCAATGGCAGGGCCCGAACCCACGGTGCCTTGGAGTTCAACCACGTTGATGTCGCCCTTCATGGTTTTGGCTTTTTCCACCAACCAGCGACCGGCTTTGCGGCCTTCTTCGGTGAAGTCAGAGCCCATGAAGGTCACATACAGGGAGGTGTCTTTGGAGTCGACCGAGCGGTCGGTCAAGATGACGGGAATCTTGGCTGCCTTGATTTCCTTGAGCACGGTGTCCCAACCCGATTCCACCACGGGTGCAAAGGCGATCACGTCCACTTTTTGGGCGATGAAGGAGCGCAGGGCCTTGATCTGGTTTTCCTGTTTTTGTTGGGCGTCAGAGAACTTCAGGTCAATGCCTTCTTTGGCCGCTGTTTCCTTGATGGAGTTGGTGTTGGCGGTGCGCCATTCACTTTCCGCACCAATCTGGCTGAAGCCCAGCACAATTTTCTTCTCTGCAAATGCGCTCATGGGGGCCATCACCACAAAGCTGGCTGCTACCAGGGTGGCAAGCAGGGAACGCCGACTATTTTTCATGGTTTCTCCATAACAATTAGATTGAACGGGAAATAGAACTTGAGGCACCGCCCGTACTCGGTGACCCATGCTGTCCCTCATTTTGGGGTTCTCATGGTACGTCCGTGCGGCCTATCTGGGGGGGATATCAAGTGATAGAGATTTGGCCAATACCAATATGTAAATTCGCATTGGGGTAAACCCGCTTGTGGCTGAAGCGTGCAGATGGGCGATGTTTGACGGATGTTGCTGTGAACATCGCGCAGCAGTGAATCGCCCCCTCGCCCAGGGGGTGTGGCCAGGTGAGGGTGGCTCTGGCGCCCTCAGGCGGGTATCTGCCGGTTTACCAGCGCTGGTGCACCAGCGGCTTGGCGTAGTGGCTGTAGATGTCGGCCAGAGCCTGCATGGTGGCTTCCGACAAGGGCGGCAGGTCGGCCGCTGCCATGTTGTCCGCCACCTGGCTGGCGCGTTTGCCACCGGGAATCGCGCAGGTCACCGCCGGGTTCATCTGGATCCAGCGCAAAGCCATCTGGGCCATGCTCTGGCCCTCGGGCACCAGGGGGCGCATCGCCTCGACCGCTTGCAGGCCCACGTTGAAATCCAGCCCCGAGAAAGTTTCGCCCCGGTCAAAGGCCGCACCTTCGCGGTTGAACAGGCGGTGGTCGTCGGCGGCAAAAGTGCTTTGTGCACTCATCTTGCCGCTGAGCAGGCCCGACGACAGGGGTAAGCGCGCCAGAATGCCCACGCCGCGTTTCTGCGTTTGTTCAAACAGCAGTTCGGCTGGGCGCTGGCGAAACAGGTTGTAGATGATCTGCACACTTTGCACGCCGGGGAACTCGATGGCCTTGAGCGCTTCTTCCACCTTCTCGACACTCACGCCGTAGTGGCGCAGCTTGCCTGCCTTCACCAGGTCATCGAGCACGCCAAAAACCTCGGGCATGTAAAACACCTCGGTGGGCGGGCAGTGCAGTTGAAGCAGGTCAATGGCTTCGGTGTTGAGGTTGACCAGGCTGCGCTCAACAAACGCGGTCAGGTTGGCCCGGTTGTAGCCGGAGGCCACATGCGGGTCCAGGCGCCGCCCGGCCTTGGTCGCCACATAAAAGGGCTCGCTGCGTTCACGTCGCAATTGCGCGAGCAGACGCTCGCTACGGCCATCACCGTACACGTCGGCGCTGTCAAAGAAGTTCACCCCCAGGTCCAGCGCAGAGTGCAGCGCGTCCATGGACTCGTCGTCATCCACATCACCCCAGGTGCCACCAATGGCCCAGGCGCCGAAGCTCACAGTCGAGATGTTCCAGCCGGTGCGGCCAAGGGGACGGTATTGCATACAAACTCTCTTTGAAAGGTCTAGAAAATGGCCGCCATCCCGTGGCTGTCAGCTGGCGGGAGGGCTGGGACAGTGGGCTTGTATGTTAGCGCTGGCCGGGGTGCGGGTTGCGCTCGGCGCCGTCACGTGTCCGGCGGCCCTGGTGGACGGGCGCAGGCCAGGTGCCATTGGATTTGGCTGGATTGCTTTTAAATAAATAGCTGTTAGCCCTTTGGATATAAGGGCTAGAGGCCATTTTGGATTAAATCCTGCGGCAGAGTCTGGCCTGCCAACAGGGGCTTACTCGTCGTCCTCAGCATTGCCGCGCAGTGCCGCCGGGTCGGCGGTGATGGGGCGGTAAATTTCCACGCGCTGGCCGGGTTCCAGCCGCGCCTCCAGCGACACGGTCTTGCTGAAAATGCCCACTTTCTGGGTGCTCAGGTCCAGCGATGGAAAGCTGCGGGTGATGCCGCTGAGTTCAATGGCCTCGCGCACGGTGGCGTGTTCGGGCACCTCGATCTCCAGCCAGGTTTGCCGATCCGGCAAGGCGTAGGCGACACTGACCTTCATGATGCGGCGGCCAGGCTGGGTGGTGTTTCTGCTGGCGCGGTTTTGGGCTGTGGTGCCTTTTGGCGTGCGTCCAGTGTGCGTTTGGCGGCAATCATCAGCCCCAGCACAATGAAGCCGCCCGCGGGCAGGATCATCACCAGCGCCCCATCGCCCGGGTACAGGCGCGTCTCCAAAACCCCCATGGCTGGCCCCAACAAGTTGGCTGCACCAGAGAACACCGTGCCACTGCCACCGATCTCACGCAGGGCGCCCATCAGCGTCAGCGCCAGCGTGAAACCCGCGCCCATCGCCAGCCCGTCCAACGCCGACAAAGCCACGCTGTTTCTGCAGGCAAAAGATTCGGCCCGCCCGAGGATCAGGCAGTTCACCACAATCAGCGGAATGAACAAGCCCAGCACCTTGTGCAACTCATGCAACCAGGCGTTCATGGCCAGGTCCACAATCGTCACCAGGGTGGCGATGATCAGCACAAAGGCGGGGATGCGCACCTCCTCGGTGATCAGGCCGCGTAACAACGCCACCAGCGCGTTGGAGGCAATCAGCACCGCCATGGTGGCCACCCCCATGCCCAGCCCCTGGGTGGCGGCCGAGGTCACGGCCAGTGTGGGACACAGCGACAACATCTGGCTGAACACCACATTGTTGCGCCACACGCCGTCAGAGATGATGTCGCGAACTTGACTCATGGTTGGGCCTCCTGAAGCAACTCGTCACGGTGCGCAGCAAACAGCCGCAGCCCGTCGCGCACGCCCTTGACCACCGCGCGTGGGGTGATCGTGGCCCCGGCAAACTGGTCAAACGGGCCACCGTCCTTTTTCACGGCCCATTTCTCTTCGGGCGGGTCGGTCAAAGACTTTCCGGTGAAGCGGGTGATCCAGTCGGTGCGGCTCACTTCAATCTTGTCACCCAGACCGGGCGTTTCTGTGTGGTGCAGCACCCGCACACCCAGCAGTTGGCCGTTTTTGTTTATGCCCAGCAGCAGCCGGATGTCGCCGCTGTACCCGGAGGTGCTGGTCTCAAAGGCAACCCCGGTGATTTGCTTGGCTTGGCGCGCCCGGTACACCAGGACCGGTGCACCATCCACCAGCAACTCCAAGGTGTCGCCCGCCGGGTTGTTGTCGTGGATGCTGGCCGGAATCACCTGCTCCAGCGAGTGGCGCAGGTCTTCCAGGGCGCTTTGTTCAATCGGCGCCTTGGTCAGGCTGTAGGCCACCGTCAGCAACAAGGTGGCGGCCAGCGAGAAGCCTCCCAGCACCACGGCATGTTTGGCCCCGCCAAGCTCCAGGAGCCTGGCCACACGCTCAGACAAAGAGCCCGGGAGAGCCGGTGAAGCGGTGTGATCGGTGGCATTCATAGGGGTATCTTGGGTTTTTTGGTGTCCAGCGACTGGCCCCGCCGACTGCGGCCAAACACGCGCGGGCGAAAGCCCCGGTCAATCAGCGGCACCATCGCATTCATCAGCACCACAGCAAAGGCCACCCCTTCCGGATACGCCCCGAGCGAGCGGATCACCCAGGTCAGGGCACCAATGCCCGCACCAAACAACAGCTGCCCACTGCGTGACACCGGCGAGGTCACGTAGTCAGTGGCGATGAAAAACGCGCCCAGCAAAGTGGCCCCGGACAACAGGTGGATCGGCATCGCGGCAAAGCGGCTTGGGTCCAGCGCGTTGGAGACCAGCGCCAGCGTGGCCAGGGTGCCCAGCATCGCCAGCGGGATATGCCAGGAGATGATGCGCAAGGCCAGCAGCAACAGCCCGCCTGCCAGCAGCAGGCCGGCCGAGGTTTCGCCCATCGACCCTGGTTCACGGCCTATGGCCAACTGCTCCGGGGGCGGCAGCTGTTCGGTGGTTTTGGCCACCGAGATGCCGCGTGAGTGTTCGGTTTTGAGCACACCCAGCGAGGTGGCCGCACTCATGTGCTCCGGCAGTGTGCTGTGGCCCGCCACATAGGTCAGGGCCTGGCTGAAGGAGGGGGCGTTGGCGCTGCCCAAGGGGGCCGGCGCCACCCACACCGTGAGCTGCACTGGGAATGAAATCAATAGCACGATGCGCGCAACCATCGCGGGGTTGAACATGTTTTGGCCCAAACCGCCAAACAGGTGTTTGCCCAGCACAATCGCCACCAGCGCGCCCAGAAACCCGATCCACCACGGTGCCCAGGGCGGCAAACTCAGGGCCAGCAACCAGCCGGTCAGCAGGGCCGAGCCGTCCGCCAGCCGGGCGCGCACCGGCTGGCCCAGCAGCTTCAACATCAGCGCCTCTGCCGCCAAGGCCGTGGCCAGAGTGATCACCAACAGAAAAATGGCAGGCCAGCCAAACAGCCACAAGCCGTAAGCAGTGGCTGGCAGCAGTGCCGCCATCACCCACAGCATGGTGCGGCTGATGCTGTTGACGGTGTGGGTGAAGGGCCCGGCCCGTGTGGCCATGGTGATCATGTGGATTCCTCCAGCTGGCTGGCAGGTGTGTCGACCGGCGCGGCGGCGCTGGCAGCTGCGGCGGCAGCTTTGGCGGCTTTGCGGGCGGCGGCGGCGGCCTTTTTGGCTTCGGCCTCGCGTGCGGCGCGTTCGTTGCGCGCCTGGATCAGGGACCGGATGCGGTCCTGCCGCCTTGAGTCGCGGTCCAGCGCACCCAACTGACCTTTGGCGAAGTTGAAGTAATGCGACAGCGGGATGTGGGAGGGGCAGATGAACGAGCAGGAGCCGCAGCTCACGCAGTCCTGCAGGCCGATGGCTTGTGCCCCTTGCAGGTCGCCCCGGCGCACCAGCTGCGCCATCTCCAGCGGCACCAGGCCGCAGGGGCAGGCTGAGACACAGCTGCCGCAGCGGATGCAGGGCGATTCGGCCCCGTCGTTGACCTCGTCGGCGGTGAGCGCCAGCACACCGCTGGTGCCCTTGACCACCGGCACCTGCACCGAGGGCAGGGGCGCACCCATCATCGGGCCGCCGCCAATGAGTTTGTGTGGCACCGGGTGCAGGCCGCCGCAGAACACCAGCAGGTCCTCCACCAGTGTCCCCAAGGGCACATTGATGTTGGCCGGCTCGCGGATGCCGCGCCCGGACACAGTCACCACCCGGCTGATCAGGGGTTCACCACTGCGCACGGTGCGGGCCACGGCGCGTGCGGTGGCCACGTTGTGCACCACCACACCAATGTCGGCGGTGAGTTTGCGTGAGGGTGTTTCGCGCCCGGTGCAGGCCAGCACCAGGTGGCGCTCGGAGCCCATCGGGAAACGGGTTGGCAGGGCCATCACCTTGATCCAGGGCTCTACCCGGGCTGCCTCGCGGATGGCGGCCAAGGCCTGTGGTTTGTTGCGCTCAATCGCAAACACCACCGACTGCACCTCCAGCGCATAGGCCAGGATACGCACACCGTCGATCACGGCGGCAGCCTCTTCGCGCATCAGTCGGTCATCGCAGGTCAGGTAGGGTTCACATTCGGCACCGTTGATCAGCAGGGTGTCGAGCTGGTAACGACTCTTCAAGTCAAGCTTCACCGCAGACGGGAAAGCCGCACCACCCATGCCCACAATGCCCGCAGCTGCCACCCGGCTGTTGAGTTCAGCGGGTGTCACCCCCAGCGGAAAATCGTCGGTGATGGGTTTGGGCAGTTCGGCCCAGCGGTCTTGCCCGTCGGTGTCAATGACGATGGTCTTTTGCCGCAAACCCGACGGGTGGGGTGCCACATACTCTTCAATGGCAACCACCGTGCCGGAGCTCGAAGCATGCACTGGCGCCGACAAACCCGGTGCCGCCTTGGCAATCAACTGGCCCTTGAGCACGGTGTCACCCACGACCACCACGGGCAGGGCAGGGGCGCCAATGTGTTGCTGCAGCGGCAGGTAGAGCCTGCGCGGCAGCGGCATGGGCACCACCGCTTTTTCGCTGGACAGTTCCTTGTGGTACTGCAGCTTGACTCCGCCACGAACACGAAAAGACCACATGCTGAAACGTCCTCGTTATTCGGTTGTCAAAGGGGTGGCCACAGCCGCTTTGGGCTTGGGTTTGGGCCAATGCCAGGTAGCCAGTGTTGGCAGCACCGGTTTCATCACAATCGCTTGGGTCGGGCACTCGGCCACACACAGGCCGCAGGCGTAGCAGGCCTCGGGCAGCACCGTGTGCATCTGTTTGGCGGCCCCCACAATCGCGTCCGAGCCACACTTGCGGATGCAGCGGGTGCACCCAATACAACGCGCTTCTTCCACCCACGCCACCGTGGGCAAGGCCTCTTCTGAGCCATCCATCACCAGTCGCACACCCAGCAGGTCCGCCACACGTTGTGCGGTGGAGGCGCCACCGGGTGGGCAGGCACTGGGGGCGGCGCGGCCGTCCACCATGGCAGCGGCGGCCTGTTTGCACCCGGCAAAACCACATTGGGCACAGTTGGAGCCTGGCAGCAGCGCGGCCACCGCCTCGGCGCGGTCATCCACCGGTGTTGACAAATAACGTGAGGCCACGCCCAGAATCACGCCCAGAACCGTGCCCAGCACACCGATGGCGCCCACCGCCTGCGCGGCATGGCTGAGTGCGGTCGCGTCCATCAGTGGCCTCCCAGTCCGGCAAAACCCATGAACGCCAGCGACAAGACCCCGGCGGTGATGAAACCAATCGGCGCCCCCTCAAAGGCCTTGGGCACCGAGGCCAGGGCCAGGCGTTCACGCAGCCCGGCAAAAATCACCAGCACCAGACCAAAACCCGAGGCCGCACCAAAGCCGCGCAGCAGGCTGGCGACAAAACCGTGACCGGCCTGGATCGTCAGCAGCGCAATACCCAGCACCGCGCAGTTGGTGGTGATCAGCGGCAGGTAGACACCCAGCGCCTCGTACAGCGGCGGCGAGATGCGCCGGATCACCATCTCGGTGAACTGCACCACCGCCGCAATCACCAGGATGAAGGTCATCGTGCGCAGGAAGGACAGGTCCAGCGGCGCCAGCAGCATCGCCTCGGCCACCCAGACAAAACCGGTCGACAAGGTCAGCACAAAGGTGGTGGCCAGGCCCATGCCGATGGCGGTGTCGATGCGCGAGGACGTGCCCATGAACGGGCACAGGCCCAAAAACTTGGCCAACACCACGTTGTTGACAATGGCAGTGCTCAGCAGCACAAGCAAAAAGTCGTGCATCACAGACCTCGCTGCTCAACCACGGGAATGGCCACCCGGCGCAGGGACTGCGCGCCGGACGATGGGCATGAGGAACCCGATGTACTGCTGGCGCGCCCCAGCACCACCGGCACCAGCGCCTCACGCCAACGCCGCGCCAGCACCCGTGCCGCAGCCACACCCAGCAACAAACCTGCCAGCGCCGCGACCACCGCCACCGTGTCACCTGCCGTTTGCAGGGCACTGGCGGCGACCAGCATCGTCAGCAGCGGCAAGGCATAAGCGGTCAGAGAGGCGCGTGTCAGCGCACGGCGGTCCACCCCCACCAACACCTGGTCACCCAAGGCCAGCAGGGGCTGGCCTGGCCCCAGGTCGCGTGGTACACACCAACTGGCGCCGCGTTTGGCCTTGCCACTGCCACAGGCACTTTGGGTGGCGCAGCTGCCACAGGCTGCTGGCGCCTCGGTGGCCAGCCAGACCTGGTCACCGTCGATACCGACCACGCGGGCCAGGCCCTTGATCAAGGCTTCATCGGGTGGGGTGGGCGTGTTCATGACAGCTCGCTGACCTGGCCAGCGTGGTTGATGCAAATGGCACGGCAACCCGGTTGGGTGCGCAACAGGGCCAGCCGCGCTGACACATCGGTGCTGGGAATCAGCGCCAGCGCGGTGGACAAGGCGTCACCTTGCGTGGCTGTGGGCGCCACCACCGTGACACTTTCATAAGCGGGGGCGGTGCGACCGGTGCGCGCATTGATCAGGTGGGTGTAGAGGCCAGCGTCGTCCAGCCGGGTGCCATAACCACCGGAGGTGGCCACCGCCTGGTCCAGCACCGACAGGGTGTGGATGGCCCGGTTGGGTTCACGCGGGTCAGCCAAACCAATTTGCCAGGCCGAACCATCGGGTTTGGGCGCCACCGCGCGGGGCTCACCCATGTCGACCAGCATGTGGCTGAAGCCGTGGCTGCGTAACACCGTGCTGCAGCGGTCGGTGATGAAGCCTTGCGCCACCCCGTTGAGTGACAGCGCCATGCCGGGTCGGGCCAGCCGAACCTGGGAGCCTGTTATCTGCACACCCTGCCAGCCCACCAGGGCTCGGGCCTGCGCCACCTGGTTTGCGGCCGGTGGCGCGGTGTTGGCGCCGGTCACAAAATGCTCAAAGTACAGGCGCCACAGCGGCTGGATGCTGGGGTCAAACACGCCCTTGGAGGCCGCCGCCATGGCCAGCGCGGTGCCCAGCAGCGAGACAAATTCGGGTGGCGCATCCTTGAGCCGACCGCTGCGGTTGAGCTCGGAGATCAGCGAGTCAGCACGAAACAGGCTGAACATGGCCTCCAGCCGGTTCACCTCGGCCAGCGTGGCTGTCAAGGCCGCCTGGGCACGTGTTGTGTCGCCCCCATGGTGAAGGATCACCGAGGCGGGCGCACCCATGGCCAACCCTTGCCATTGCAGCGGGGCAGCATGGGCGTTTTGTTGAACGCGCCAGGCCACCAGCGGCACAGCCGCAGCCATCAGCATCAGGCGGCGCCGGGTCAGCAGACCCTGACGGGGCGCAGCAACAGCCTGACTGGCAGCCGTGACAGGGTGTGAAGGGCGGTGGGACACGGTGACTCCTTGGGGCTGGTCGGGGTGGTGCGCTTCAGGCCAGGGCGTGGCGCGGCAGCGATGACTTGAGGCTGTCCAGCGACACATGCTGGCGGCCGTTGACGTCCTGGAACACCTTGAACACCTTTTCCTGTGCCGGGGTGGACTTGACAAAGTCGTTGTAGGCCTTGACCAGCTGTTCGCGGTACGCGGTGTACAAGCCCACTTCGTTGCTCTCGGCCAGCAGGTTCTCTTGGCGGATGTACTGGAAGAAACGTTTGAGGATGTGCAGGCGGCTGACGTTGACCACACGCTGCTCAAACGGCACCCCGAAGTAATGCAGGAAGTCCTCGGCCGAGGAGAGGGCTTTGAGCTGTTGAAGAAAGGTTTCCATGGGACGTCCTCCGGTGTGGCTGTGGGTTATTCATGTGGTGGCTCATGCGGCCCGGGCAAAAGCCAGTGGTGTCGGCCGTGCCAAAGACTCCAACAAAAAGCCACGCAACTCGTCCGCTGTGGCTTCCTGCTTGACACGCATGGCATGGTCGCGGATGCGCCCGAGCAGGCGGGCGGTCAGGGCGTCGTCGTCCAGCACCACCCCCATCTGGGCATAAGCCTGGCGCACAGCCTGGGAGCCCGAGTGTTTGCCCAGCACGGTGCGGCGCTGGCGACCTAGCTCCGACGGGTCAAAACTCTCGTAGGTCGAGGCGTTCTTGAGCAGACCGTCGATGTGGATGCCGGACTCGTGGGTGAATACGGCCTCACCCACAATGCTTTTGTTGAACGCCACCTGGCGACCCGAGGCGCGTGCCACCAGGCGCGAGATGGTCACCAGCGCTTGTGTGTCAACGCCGGTGCAAGCGTGGTGCAGGTGGCGCACCCCCATCACCACCTCTTCAAGCGCCGCGTTGCCAGCACGTTCACCCAGGCCGTTGACGGTGGTGTTGGCATGGGTGGCGCCAGCGCGCAGCGCGGCCAGGGTGTTGGCGGTGGCCAGGCCCAGGTCGTTGTGGGCGTGGATTTCGATCTCGATGTCGACCGCGTCGCGCAGGCGGGCGATGGCGTCATGGGTGGTGAACGGGTCGAGCACCCCCAGCGTGTCGGCAAACCGGATGCGGCTGGCACCACAGGCCTGCGCCCGGCGTGCCACCAGCGACAGAAATTGCGGGTCAGCACGTGAGGCATCTTCGGCACCCAGCGACACCGTGCGGCCACTGGCCACCGCCTGGCTGATCACCCGCGTGACTTGTTCAAGCGCCCAGTCGCGTGACTGGTTCAGCTTGTGCTGCAGGTGAATGTCTGACACGGGAATCGACAGATGGATGATCTCCGCATCACAACGCAGGGCGTTGGCCAGATCGGCCTCGGTCAGGCGGCCCCAGACCATCAGCCGCGCGGGTAACTGGAGGGCCGCGATGGCGTTGATGCAGGCGATCTCTTCCTCACCCATGGCGGGTATGCCAACCTCCATCTCGGGCACACCCGCTGCTGAGAGCGCGGTGGCAATCGCACACTTCTCGGCCACCGTGAACGCGACACCGGCGGTTTGTTCGCCGTCGCGCAGGGTGGTGTCGTTGATGATGGGGTTCAGAGGCATGGTGTCGCTTCCTTTGCCTACCTCTTTGCAAGGCTTATGCCATCTGCTTTTGCGCCCTTTTTCAGCTATTTAGCCCGATTGGCGGGCCCGTTTGTCGGTTCTGGGTGGCACTTTCAGGCCAGCTGGCCGACGGTGCTTGTCGGAATTGTGGTGTTTCGCACAGAGCGTGGCTGCGCAGCAACACGCCGTGGTCCGGCGGAGGATGGGCGCCGGATTGCTGCGACTTCCATAGTGACTAGCCCTTGATAAACAAGGGCTAGAAGGTGATTTCATTCGAAAACTGGACCTCAGCCCAACAGATGCGATCAGGTCTGACCCTTCTCCACCCACTTCTGGACGGTGGGCGCCTGGTAGCTGGCAAAACGGTCCAGCAGCGCGTCGGGTGTGGGTTCAACCATCAAGGTGCTGCGGTGTCCTGGCCGGACGAACTGCTCGGCCACCGTGTGGTCCAGAAACGTCGTCAGACCGTCGTAATACCCCGCCACATTGAGCAGGCCGCAGGGTTTGGCATGAAAGCCCAGTTGCGCCCAGGTCCAGACCTCGAAAATTTCTTCCAGCGTGCCGATGCCGCCCGGCAGCGCAATGAAACCGTCGGACAGGTCGGCCATCAGGGTTTTGCGCTCGTGCATGGAGCGGGTGACATGTAACTCGGTCAGCCCGGTGTGCTCGATCTCCTTGCGCTTGAGGGCTTCGGGAATCACGCCCACGGCGCGCCCGCCCAACTGCAGCACCGAGTTGGCGATCAGCCCCATGATGCCCACGCTGGCACCGCCGTAGACCAGACCCAGGTCGCGGTCTACCAAGGCCTTGGCCAGTGCCCGCGCACCGTCTGCATAGGCCTCAAGTCGCCCGGGGTTGGAGCCGCAATAAACGCAAATATTCTTCATGTTGAGATGCTTAAAAAGAAGGATGGTTGTGAACCATCGGTGATGTGTATGTGATTATTCGCAACGTCAGCCTTGGCGTGACTGTGCCAGGGCGATGGCCGCCTGTATCGCAGCCCGCGCCTGCGGGCTGTTTTTCCAGCAGGTGGAGCCAACGATGTCGGCGGCTGTTGAAACGATATCCAGCGCGTTGGCTTTGGCCAGATGCGCCAATGATTCAAAGCCCATTTGCTCCAGCCGGGCGACCACCGTGGGGCCAACCCCTTTCACGGCCAACAAGGCTCTGCGTTCTTCGAGTGGGAAAGGCATGAGGACGACGCTTCAATGTTGTGACAAGGCCTGCTGCACGCTGGGCCAGATGATGGCTTGCGCCACGATCACCTTCTCGCCATTGAAGGTGGCTGCAGGTGAACCATAAAGCTGGTAACCGAGCGCCAGCGCCTCACTGACGCGGCGGCAAAACGTCGCGTCATCGGGGCCGGTGAGCAAGCGATAGGTGGGTAAACCGTCAGGTGGTTGCGTGGGTGTGTGAGGTGTCGGCTTCATGGGGGATCTTGGGGGCTGAAGCGGCAGTTTGCCAGAAAAGCTGTTGCCCAAGGCTGCCGTGATAGGTGCTACCTAGTTCATAGCTTCTTGCCCAGACACAAAAAGGGCTGGGGGTTGAAAACGTTAACAAATCTCGGCCAAAACCATTGCCAGCTTTTTCCCACCCGGCACCCGCCTGACGCTGCCCGAGGGTGGCTTGTCGCTGTGGGTGGAGCTGCCGCAGCAACTGTCGAGCAAACGGGTGTGTGATGCGGCCTTGAAAGAACAGATTCTGGTTAGCCCCGGCCTGATGTTCTCGAACTCGCTGCGCTTTGACGCCTTTCTGCGCATCAGCTGCGGCTGGACGGTGGACAGGGAGGTGGAGCGGGCACTGACGCGGCTGGGGCAGATCGTGACGGAGTTGTTGTGAGTGTTGAGTCGGCCATGGTGGGGAACTGTGCTTGCTAATCGTGGGCCTTGGGCTTTGGATGACCCTAAACTTTTGGAGTCGCCCTGTCCTCCCTGGATCGATTTCTAGAGATTGATTGCATGACTCAACACGAGGCAAACATCGTGTTCTTTTGCGAGACTGCGGAACGGTTTTCGGCGAGGGTGGCCGATTGTTTCGCTAGCCTATTTGGGTGTTTTGGGCAGGTTGGCGGTTTTGAACAAGGCCGCGTCGCCCAAGAAGTCCCCAGGAAACTACGGAAAGGTTTTAGTGACACGGTGCGACAATAAGGAGCATGTAGTATGATCTCTTTTCTCGCACCGTCAACCCCGTTTTCATGGAGCAGTCATGGCTAACTTAAAAGGATCAAGCGCCAGATCGGCAGATGGTTCGTTTGTACCGACTGAACGCACTCGCGTAGAGAACACGGCTCTCTACTCACAGATTGCGAAAGGATATCCGAGGGCACGCTATGCGAAGGTAGGCGATGAGATTAAAGTGCCAGCGCGGATGTCACTGCTGTCGCCTTTGGATAAGGCTAGATTGAAGGCCAGAAACAAGATCGATGCCCACATGCTTACAAAGCTGAAGAAAGACATGGAGGTACTCGGCAGACGTTTGGACGTTCTTCAGAGGCCAGCTGTGGATGATCGCCGGGCGACAAAAGCCTTGATAGAAGAGACCCCAATTCGAGGCCTGGATCAGGTCAAAGACAAACTGAGGCGAAGGGGCGTTGAAGCTGTTCTCTCTGGTACGGAATGGCTCAAGGCCAAAGAAGTGGGGGAACGTGCAGCTCCGCTCGCCGAAAACAAGCATTCGCTGGTCTCACGGTGGCAACAGGCTGGGAAGATCTTTTCGATTGAGCGTGCTGGCGTGAAGTACTACCCCAACTACATTTTTGATGCTTTGGGTAACCCGATCCCAGAGGTAGCGGAAGTGCTCAAGAGTTTTGAGGGATACACACCGATTCGCGTTGCATCCTGGTTTGAATCGACCAGCTCCGCAGCAGGCGGCAAGCGCCCGAGGGAACTGCTCAGCAATGAGCCAAAAAGCGTCATCGAGTTGGCAAAGGCGCACGTGGAGGGTGCTTTGCATGGCTAGTGCTAAGCCCGTCAGCACCTCTATGGCGAGCATGGCTCCACTGCCGTACCCACCTCCGAAAAACTCCTTTCGAGAACACTTAGTTCCTGCTGGCATTTGGTATCGAGTCCACAAATACGACGCAAGTACGGGCTTGTACGGGCCAACCCAATTCAATGACACAAAACGCGGAAATGCACGCTTTAGCCCTTTGGTCGATAGCACCGGCAAAGTCATCCCGACCATCTATGCCGCCAAGACAGTACGCGGGGCCATTGCCGAAATCCTTCTGCACGATGTGCCAACGCCATCTACGAACTATCAGCACGACTGGGAGAAGGATAAATCGGGCAATCACCACCTCTCGCGGATTTCGCTCACGGATTTGAGCCTCGTTAACTTGACCACTCTGGGCTTGCGTGCTGCAGGTCTGACTGTGGCTGAAATTTTTGGCACGGAAAAGCCTGATTACCCACGCACCCGAGAATGGGCGTTGCACATCTGGAAGACGATGCCAAAGGCGCAGGGCTTGCACTGGATGTCCGTGCGAGACAACACGTGTGAGGTTGTGATGTTGTTTGGGGATCGGCTGAAGAGTAACAACATCCAGGATGAAAGGGACTCCAAGCACGTCATTCACTACGAGGCAGAGTTGATGACGTTGCTGGACGATCTGGGTGCATCGTTAGCGGGAGCCTGATGAAAGCCGTCGTCAGGTTATGCGGTTGCGCGCTTTACTCCCATCGTATCGCTGCCTAAATTGGCATCGCACGATTTCAGCAAAATCAGGGGGGGCACTTTGACGTCAATGCCCGGAATGTCTGCCATCAGGCAAAGAGTATGAGCCAACCGAAATCCGTTTTGGCTCGATGCCTATCTCAAAAGCCGGGAAACTGATTCACTGTCTTGAATCCAAATCTTCCCCCAAACAACCCGCTCGCCCGGTGTCACGCACACCAAGCTGTCAAAAAACTTCTCTATTGATAGCTACCTGCCCTTGATTTATATGGGCTAGAGGCAGATTTTGTCCACAAACACCTGAAATCTCACATCCATACGCCGTGCCGTCTTGCTGCGTGAACAGGTCGTCGCCGTCTGGGTCCAAGCTGGCTTTCCGGTTGTCGTTGGGGTAGGCCGCAGCTACGGGGAATTGGGGGCACTCAAAGCGCCCGCTCTTACCGGTTATTGGCCGCCAGCTTGAGCCCAAACCCAATCAGTGCCAAACCGGCCAGCCGGGTCGCTATCTTGCGTGCCGAGGGCAGGGCTTTCAGGCGGGCGGCCACCACGTTGCCGACCAGAACCAGCCCGGCCTGGTACAGCAGGCTGAGCACAGTGACATGGGCCATCATCACCGCCAGTGTCAGCGCCGAGGCATGTGGCTGGATGAACAGCGGAAAAAAGGCGACAAAAAACAGGATCACTTTCGGGTTGGTCAGGCTGACGGTCAAAGCTTGCCGAAAGTAGACCCGCGGCGAGCTTTGTTCTGTCTGGGATGCGTGCGCGGTATTGACCGGCGTGCGCAGCAGTTGCCAGCCCATCCAGCACAGGTATCCCGCGCCAAACCATTGCAAGGCCTGGAACAGCATCGGATTGGCCTGCATGGTGGCGGCCAGTCCGGCCACGGCGGCGAACATCATGATGAAGTCACCCAGCAGCGTTCCCAGTACGGCGGCCAAACCCACCGCGACACCGTGGCGCGCGGTGGCATTCAAGATGGCGATGGTGCCCGCACCGGGAACCAACTGAAAGACAAGCACGGCAAGCACAAAGCTGGTGTAGTTCTGGATGTCAAACATGGCAATGAGGCAGATGCAGGGGTTGGGGGAGGGTCGCCTCATCTTAAACCGTCTGCCGGGCAGCGACAAGAATTCACTCTATTTGTGATAGCTGAGGGTGTAATGTGGGTGAGGGCTGCAGGGCGATTGGGCTGTGGCTTGTGCGTGCCGCCAAAGCCATCTTGATGATTCAAAGGCCGTGCCCCGCAGGCAAGGGTGATGCCCGGGGGAGTGTGACTTGCAAGACAGGCCCTTGTGAGGCCCAACTGCGCAACACTGGCTCGTGACCAGCTTGCTGGGTGCTGTGGATGACAGATGCCTTCAGTGTAGGCCGCAGGCCGGGGCAGAAGATTGCGTTGTTGCCTTGAGTTGCGTTGAATTTGGCATAACATGCCTCAATCAAATCCAACATTGGCAGAAACATGAAGATTGACCGTTATGACCAGCAAATCCTCGACATCCTGCAGGCCGATGGCCGCATCAACAACCAGGACCTGGCCGACCGCATTGGCCTGTCGCCGTCGCCCTGCCTGCGTCGGGTGCGGGCGCTGGAGGAGTCGGGCCTGATCACCGGTTACCACGCCCAGCTCGACGCCAAAAAGCTCGGCCTGTCATTGATGGCGTTGATCCATATCTCGATGGACCAGCACACGCCCGAGCGTTTTGCCAACTTCGAGGCCACGGTGAGCCTGCTGCCCGAGGTGCTGGAGTGCCTGCTGATCACCGGCCAGTCGGCCGACTACCAGCTCAAGGTGGCGGTGCGCGACATGGACCATTACCAGGCCTTGCTGCTCAACAAGATCACCCGCATCGAGGGTGTGACCGGTGTGCACTCCAGCTTTGTGCTGCGCCAGGTGGTGAGCAAGGCGGCGCTGTCGGTGGCGAGTGGCGCGCTGTGAAAGTGTGTTGTGTCGATTGCTATTTTTTAGAGAGCTTTTGGTCCTTATTTGATAAGGGCTAGAGGTCATTTTTGCCTCTGGTTTGGATGTGGCGGCGTTGCGAGGCTCTGCTTCAGGCATTCTTTGCTCAAATGGCGGGTTGATGGAAATAAATTGCTGGAAAAAATGAAAATCAGCAATAAAGTGCCTTAATTGGTTGATTTATCGACAAATACGCAATCATTCACCCCGGCTTCAAGCCTACGATAAGCATCACTGTCCGTTATCGTTTCCAGAGGAACTTGCTCCATGTTGTCCAACCCCGCCACCAAATACCGCGCCTTTCCCACCATTGATTTGCCCAACCGCCAATGGCCCTCGCGCAGCATCACCCATGCGCCCATCTGGATGAGTTCGGACCTGCGGGACGGCAACCAATCGCTGTTTGAGCCGATGAATGCCGAGCGCAAGATGCGCATGTTCCGCACCCTGTGCCAGGTCGGGTTCAAGGAGATTGAGGTGGCTTTCCCGAGCGCTTCTCAAACCGACTTTGACTTTGTGCGCACCCTGATCGAGGGTGGCCACATTCCCGACGACGTGACCATCGAGGTGTTGACCCAGTCGCGGGAACACCTGATCCGGCGAACGATTGAGTCCCTCAAGGGCGCTCGCCGTGCCATCGTGCATGTCTACAACGCCACCGCGCCGGCGTTTCGTGAGATTGTGTTTGGCATGAGCCGGGATGAGATCAAGGCGCTGGCGGTGTCTTCGGTGCGGCTCATCAAGGACTTGTGTGCGCAGCAGCCGCAGACCGAATGGGTCTTGCAGTACAGCCCCGAGGTGTTCAGCAGCACCGAGCTGGACTTTGCCTGCGAGGTGTGTGACGCCGTCACCGCCGAGTGGGGCGCGACACCCGACAACAAGGTCATTCTGAACTTGCCTGCCACCGTCGAGGCGGCCACCCCCAACGTGTACGCCGACCAGATCGAATGGATGCACACCCACCTGGCACGCCGTGACAGCGTGCTCATCAGCCTGCACCCGCACAACGACCGTGGCACCGGTGTGGCCGCTGCCGAGCTGGGCCTGATGGCCGGAGGCGACCGGGTCGAAGGCTGTTTGTTTGGCAATGGGGAACGCACCGGCAATGTGGACATCGTCACCCTGGCTTTGAACATGTACACCCAGGGTATTTCCCCTGGCTTGGATTTCTCTGACATCAACGCCGTGGCCCGCACCGTGGAGCATTGCAACCAGCTGCCGATCCACCCACGCCACCCGTATGTGGGTGACCTGGTGTTCACCGCCTTCAGTGGCTCGCACCAGGACGCCATCAAAAAAGGTTTTGCCGCCCAGCAGGCTGCCGGGCCGGACGCCTTGTGGAATGTGCCCTACATGCCGATTGACCCGGCCGATGTGGGCCGCAGTTACGACTCGGTGATCCGTGTCAACAGCCAGAGTGGCAAGGGCGGCGTGGCGTATCTGATGGAGGCCGAATTTGGTGTGGTGATGCCGCGTCGCTTGCAGGTGGAGTTCTCTGGAGAGGTGCAAAACTACACCGATACCCACGGCGGTGAGATGACGGCGCAAGACATCTGGAAACTGTTCGAGAGCACCTATCTGGATGCCCCCAGTGCGTCGATGCATTACGTGGAACACCACCTGTTTGACCATGTCACACCGGGCAGCAAAAACCGTGTGCAAGGCATTCGCATCGGGGTGGAGGTGAATGGCCAGCCCATGTTGCTCACCGGTGAGGGCAATGGCCCCATCGACGCGGCAGTGCATGCGCTCCAGGGCGCTGGCATCGAGGTGCAGGTGCGCAGCTACGAAGAGCGCTCCACCCGCGCCAGTGCCCACGCCGGGGACGCTCAGGCTTGCGCTTTTCTGGAACTGGTATCCGGCGCCGGTGGCACGGAGCGGTATGGCGTGGGCATGGACACCAACATCGTCACCGCCTCGGTCAAAGCGCTGCTCAGCGGGGTGAACCGGCTGGGTTTGGTGGCTGCGCTTGAGTTGGAGGGTGAAGCGGCCTGAGGGGTGGGCTGAGGTTGCCCTCAGATGGGCAGCTGCGGTGCAAAGACCTCAATGCTCCCGCGCATGGTTGCGGGTGTGTTTGGGCAGCTCGATGGTGATGTCGCTTTCGCCCAGCCTGATACAACAGGACAGGCGCGACTTCGCCTCCAGGCCCCAGGCGTTGTCGAGTTGGTCGTTTTCGTTGTCACTGGCCTCGGCCAGCGAATCTGCACCTTTGCGCACATACACATGGCAGGTGGAACAGGCGGCCACCATCTCGCAGGCGTGTTCAATGTGCACACCGGCCTTGAGCAAGCCTTCGCACAGCGACTTGCCGGGTTTGATCTCGATGTCCAGCCCCTGCGGGCACAGTTCGGGGTGGGGCAGCAGGTGAACGATGGGCATGTGTGGGGCAGATGGTGTACTGCGTGTGGTGAAACGTATGAGGGGTGTTCAGGCCAGGCTGTCCATGGTCTGCCCGGCCAGTGCCTGACTGATCGACGCGTTCATGCGCCGGGCGGCAAACTCGTCGGTGGCCGAACTCAGCGCGGTGGTGGCGCGGCGCAGGTCGACCTGAGGTGCTTCGGTCTCCAGCATCTCCGCCACCCGGTACATGGCCAGTTGGATGGTCTGGATCTCCGCTGCCGACAGCAGCGCGGCGTCCGCGTGCAGTGCGGCTTCGGTGGCGTCGAGCAGGCGCCGGGCATCCACCTGCGCCTCGCGCAGCGAGCGCAGTTGCATGTCTTCCTGGCTGGCGCTGATGGCGTCCTGCAGCATGGCCGAAATCTGGGTGTCGGCCAGGCCGTAGGTGGGTTTGACCTCGATGTGGGCCTCAATGCCGCTGATGCGTTCACGCGCCGTCACCGACAGCAATCCGTCGGCATCAATCTGAAAGGTCACGCGGATGTGCACCGAGCCCGCCACCGCTGGCGGAATACCGCGCAACTCAAAGCGTGCCAGCGAGCGGCAGTGCGACACGGACTCACGTTCACCCTGCACCACGTGTAATGACATCGCGGTCTGGCCGTCTTTGAAGGTGGTGAACTCTTGCGCCCGCGCCACCGGAAGCGTGGAGTTGCGCGGGATGATTTTCTCGACCAAGCCGCCCATGGTCTCCAGCCCCAGGGACAGCGGGCACACATCGAGCAGCAGCCAGTCCTCACCACTGCCATTGCCCACCAGCACATTGGCTTGCAGCGCGGCACCAATCGCCACCACCTGGTCGGGGTCGATGTCCACCAGAGGCTCGCGCCCGAAGAACTCACTCACCGTCGCGCGCACCATCGGCATGCGGGTGGAGCCGCCCACCAGCACCACACCGCTGATGGCCTCGATGCCGAGCTTGGCGTCGCGTAGCGCGCGTCGGGTGGCGGCCATGGTGCGCTTGATCAGCGGCTCGCCCAGTTCGGCAAACTGGGCACGCGACAGGATCGCCTGTTGGGTGCTGCCATCGGCGCTGGTCAGCGACAAGGCCGCTGACTCGTGGTTTGACAAGGTTTCTTTGGCTTGGCGCGAGGCGGCCAGCAGGCCACGCTGCGCGCCAGGTGGTAAAGCGGCCAGACCGGCAATGCCATGCTGGGTGCAAAACCACTCGGCAATGGCGTGGTCAAAGTCGTCGCCCCCCAGCGCCGAATCACCGCCAGTGGCCAGCACCTCAAACACACCTTTGCTCAGGTGCAGGATCGAGATGTCAAAGGTGCCGCCACCCAGGTCGTACACCGCAAAGGTGCCCTCGGCCGCTTTGTCCAGCCCGTAGGCAATGGCCGCTGCCGTGGGTTCGTTGAGCAGGCGCAGCACATTCAGCCCGGCCAGCTTGGCCGCGTCTTTGGTGCCCTGGCGCTGTGCGTCGTCAAAGTAAGCTGGCACGGTGATTACCACCCCGGCCAGCGGCCCGCCCAAGGACACTTCGGCGCGTTCCCGCAAGGCCGTCAAGATCTCTGCCGACACCTGCACTGGCGAGCGTTCACCACTCACGGTGTGGATACCCACCATGCCTGGCCCGTCGGTAAAACGGTAGGGCAAGCCCGCTGCCTGGGTCACGTCGGCCAGGCTGCGGCCCATGAAACGTTTGACCGACACAATCGTGTTCTCGGGGTCGTCGGCTTGGGCTTCCTGCGCCTCACGCCCGACCACAATGCCGTTGCCCGGCAGATAACGCACCACCGAGGGCAGCAGCAGCGCCCCGTCTTCATCCGGCAGCGCCCGCGCCTGGGCACTTTGCACCGTGGCAATCAGTGAGTTGGTGGTGCCCAGATCAATGCCCGCCGCCAGCCGGTGCTGGTGTGGTGCGGCGCTTTGACCGGGTTCGGCAATTTGCAACAAAGCCATAAATATTTCTCAGGCGGCTACACGCAGTGAGCAAGCAACGGGGGGGAGCCTCATACCGTGAAACTCTCGCCGCATCCGCAATTGGCCTTGGCGTTGGGGTTGTTGAACTTGAAGCCTTCGTTGAGGCCTTCGCGCACAAAATCGAGTTCGGTGCCGTCGAGCATGCTCAGGCTGCGCGGGTCCACAATGACCTTCACACCGTGTTGTTCAAAACAGGCGTCTTCGGGGTTGGTGGCGTCGACAAACTCCAGCCCGTAGGCAAAACCGTTGCAGCCACTGGTTTTGACGGCCAGGCGCAGACCCAAACCACTGCCTCGCTTGGACAGCGACTTCTGCACATGCCTGGCCGCTGCGGGGGTGAGGGACACACTCATGGCAAACCTCTCAGACTGAGAACGAACTGCCGCAGCCACAGGTGGTCTGGGCGTTCGGGTTGTGGATGATGAAACGTGAGCCTTCCAGGCCCTCCTCAAAGTCGACCCGCGCACCCATCACATACTGCAGGCTCATCGCGTCCACCACCAGCGTTACCCCTTCGGTGACGGTTTGGGTGTCGTCTGCGGCCACGGTGTCGTCAAAAGCAAACCCGTAGGAAAAGCCCGAGCAGCCGCCACCTGTGACGTACAGCCGCAACTTCAGATCGGGGTTGCCCTCTTCCAGAACCAGTTCTGCCACCTTCGCCGCCGCTGCGGGCGTGAATTCGAGCAGGCTGGGCATGTCGCCCACAGACACGGGGCTTTTATTGAGTAAGGCCGCTTGCATGGTGAGTCCTTTGCTACAAAAGTTAAAGTGGGCAAGGGGTCAGCGGGTGCTCGAAGCACACGCGACCTGCTCCGACACCAGGGTGGCCGCACCCTCCGGGTGGCGCGCGCGGAAGTCCGCCACCGCCGCTTTGATCGCGTCTTCGGCCAGGATCGAGCAGTGGATCTTGACGGGGGGGAGCGCCAGCTCTTCGGAGATGTCCGAGTTCTTGATGGCCAGTGCCTCGTCCAGCGTGCGCCCACGCACCCATTCGGTCACCAGCGAGCTTGACGCAATCGCCGAGCCGCAGCCGTAGGTCTTGAACTTGGCGTCTTCGATCACGCCTTGGGCGTTGACCCGGATCTGCAGGCGCATCACATCACCACAGGCGGGCGCACCCACCATGCCGGTGCCCACGTTCTCGTCGTCCGCAGCAAACGAGCCAACGTTGCGCGGGTTTTCGTAGTGGTCCACCACCTTGTCGCTGTAGGCCATGTGTGTTCTCCGGTTATCAGTTGAGGGGGGTCAGTGCGCAGCCCATTGGATAGAGTTGAGGTCCACACCCGCTTGCACCATGTCCCACAGCGGGCTCATGGCGCGCAGCCGGGTCACCACCTGGGTCACCTGCTCAAGGGCGTAGTCGATGTCTTGCTCGGTGGTGAAACGGCCAATCGAGAACCGCACCGAGCTGTGCGCCAGCTCGTCACTGCGCCCCATGGCGCGCAACACATAACTGGGCTCCAGGCTGGCCGAGGTGCAGGCCGAGCCGGACGACACCGCCACCCCCTTGATGCCCATCAGCAGGGATTCACCTTCAACATAGTTGAAGCTCACATTGAGGTACTGCACCGCACGCTGGGTCTCGTCGCCGTTGAGGGCCACCGCATCCAGCTTCTGGCAACCGGCCCACAGGCGGTCGCGCAGGGTTTTGATGCGGGCGTTGTCAGCTGCCATGGTCTCGCGCGCCAGCCAGAAGGCCTCGCCCATGCCCACAATCTGGTGCGTGGGCAGGGTGCCTGAGCGCAGGCCGCGTTCGTGACCACCGCCATGCATCTGGGCGTCGATCCGCACTCGCGGTTTGCGCCGCACATACAGCGCACCAATGCCCTTGGGGCCATAGATCTTGTGGGC
Source organism: Rhodoferax fermentans (assembly GCF_002017865.1). Taxonomy (NCBI): domain Bacteria; kingdom Pseudomonadati; phylum Pseudomonadota; class Betaproteobacteria; order Burkholderiales; family Comamonadaceae; genus Rhodoferax; species Rhodoferax fermentans. Next base: position 2,748,592 of record NZ_MTJN01000002.1, read on the forward strand.
AGAGAGCGACATCAGGTCGATGGGCTGCTGCGCCAGATCAATCGGCACTTTGCCTGCGGCCTGCGCCGCATCCACATGGAACAGCACACCTTTGGCGCGGCAGATTGCACCAAGAGCGGCCACATCCTGGATCACACCGGTCTCGTTATTGACATACATCACGGAAGCCAGCACCGTATCGGGGCGCAGCGCCGCTTCGAACACCGCGTGGTCCAACAGGCCGCTGGGCAACACCGGCAGCACCGTCACCTCAAAACCTTCACGCTCCAGCTCGCGCATGCTGTCGAGCACCGCCTTGTGCTCGGTGGCCACGGTGACCAGGTGTTTGCCTTTGCTTTTGTGGAAATGGGCCGCGCCCTTGATCGCCAGGTTGTTCGATTCGGTGGCGCCCGAGGTCCAGGCGATTTCGCGCGGGTCGGCATTGATCAGCGCACACACCTGTTCGCGTGCCAGCTCCACCGCCTCGTCGGCCGCCCAGCCATAGGCGTGGGAACGGCTGGCCGGGTTGCCATAAATTTCGGTCAGGTAAGGCACCATCTTGGCCGCCACACGCCGATCCACCGGGGTGGTGGCCGCGTAGTCCAGGTACACAGGCTGGGCCGAGCGGGTGGCGGGCTTGGCTTGGCGGGACTCTGACATGGGCTGCTCCAAAAAAAGGGTGACAGCCCCCGTCCGCAATTTCGGTGCCACGCCAAATGGGCGCCTGGCAGGCACTTTGGGCCTGTGGGTTTGTTGTTTTTGTCAGTTGGCGCCAGTCAAAGCTCTGTGGCCTTGTCATGTTTGTCGTGAACACTCGCCAACACCGCGCAACCGGCTGACAAAACCCTCTTGCTGGTGCGTTTATTGCTAGAACGGGTACCAGGGCCTGTGCAGAGGTACCGCATTGCGTCACACGGAGTTTCATATGGTGAACACACAGACAAATGACTCTCAGCGCGAGCTGAATGCGATCTATGAAGTCAGCAAGACCTTGGCGATGTCGCTGGACGTGGCCAAGACCTTTCGCGAGGCACTCAATTACCTGATGCACGCTTACGATTGGCGGCGTGCCTTTGTGGTGCTGGGCGAAACCGAAGGTGGCTTGCACGGCTTGTGTGCCGTGGGCCTGACCCGTGAGGAGCAGCAGCGCCTGCACTTCCAGTCGGGCGAAGGCATCGTCGGGCGGGTGTATGCCAACGGCATCCAGGTGGTGGTGCCCAATGTGCGCACCGAGCCGCTGTTCCTGAACCGCACCGGCGGCGCCGACCAGACCCCTGACATCCCGATTGCGATGCTGGTGACCCCCATCAGCGCCGACCGGCGCACCTTTGGTGTGTTGGCCATCGACTGCCTGAACCCGGGCGAGCAGCGCAGCTTTTCCAACGACCTGCGCCTGCTCAAGATGGTGGCCACCCTGATGGGCCAGGCGCTGCTGCTACACCGCAGTGTCACGGCCGCCCACGATTCCTTGCAGGACGAAGTGCGCCGCATGAGCAAAGAGCTCAAGCCGCTGCACCAGATCGACCAAGTGGTAGGCATGTCCAAGCCGATGCAGCAAGTGTTTGAGCAGGTGCACCAGGTGGCGCCGTCGCGTACCACGGTGCTGCTGCGCGGTGAAAGCGGCACCGGCAAGGAGGTGATTGCCCGGGCACTGCACAACCTGTCGCCCCGCAAACGGGAAGCCTTTGTGCGTGTCAACTGCGCCGCGCTGACCGAGTCGCTGCTTGAGAGTGAGCTGTTTGGCCACGAAAAGGGCTCGTTCACCGGCGCCCAGGGCCAGCGCAAGGGGCGTTTTGAGATGTCACACGGCGGCACCTTGTTTCTGGACGAGATCGGCGACATTTCACCGTCCTTCCAGGCCAAGCTGCTGCGGGTGCTGCAGGAGCGCGAGTTTGAGCGCGTGGGTGGCTCCACCAGTGTCAAGGTCGATGTGCGGCTGATCCTGGCCACCAACCGCAACCTGGAGCGCATGGTGCAGGCCGGTGAGTTCCGCGCCGACCTGTACTACCGCATCAATGTGGTCAGCATCCAGCTGCCGCCGCTGCGCGAGCGCCGCGAAGACATCCCCGCCATGGCCAAGCTGTTTCTGGACCGCTTCAACAAGGAAAACGGCCGCAACACCCAGTTCAGCCCGGCCGCCATGCGCGTGCTCACCAGTTGTTACTGGCCAGGCAATGTGCGCGAGCTGGAGAACTGTGTGGAGCGTACCGCCACCATGGCGCACGACGACGCCATCACCAACCTGGCCTTCCCGTGCCAGGGCAACGGCTGCCTGACCCAGGTGCTGCACCACATCGAGCGGCTGGACGCGGTCACCCCGCAACGCATCAGCGAGATCCCGGTGGTGGAAGGCCCGGTGCCCGCCCGCACGGCGCCGTCTGCACCGGCCGCTGCCGCACCCGACAGCGCCCCGGCCGAGGAGGCGGCCAGCGCCAGCAGCTCGGCACCTGCCGCCACACCCGACAACGATGGCAAACCCGAGGGTGAACGCGAGCGCCTGATCTGGGCCATGGAGCGCTGCGGCTGGGTTCAGGCCAAGGCAGCCCGGCTGCTGAAAATATCACCGCGCCAGATGGGGTATGCCTTGCAGAAAAACGGCATCGAGGTGCGCAAGTTCTGAGGCTTGGTTATTTCTGTTCTTTGAGGAAAACTGGCATCTAGCCCTTTGGGAATAAGGGCTGATAGCTATTGATTACGTAGTATCTTGGGCTCTTGGCTCTTGGGGTCGCGTGGCGCCAGGCGGGCGGCGGGGTTACCGTTCTCCGGCCCCCTCGCGGGATGCGGTGTTGGTTGGGCGCTTGTTGGGGTGTTGCCGCTGAGGGTGGTGCGCCGCCAGCCTCATCACGCGAATGGGTTCTGCGCCCGGCAACCCCACCACCCGCCTTCAACTGCTTTGTCTATGAACGTTGATGACGGTTATAGGCTGGTTGCGGACTTACAAAGCGCTCCAAAGCAGTCTTCAACCTGCAATATGACTGGCCTTCAATGCAAAGTACTGGAAGAACCGGCCAACACCTGTGAGCGTCTTTGTCGATTGACCTGCTAGAGCTGCTCACTCCTTGTTCGAAACAGCGTGGGCCCGAGGAAAACAAGTGTCAGTACCAAGGTGCATACCACTATCGCCGATTGAATTGAAAGAATACGCGGCCAAAAACTGTTAAAGCCTATGCTATCCCCGGGCAAGACGCCTAGCAGGGACGCAATGTGTGCCTGCACATACGTCGTAACTGCCATGGCCGGCGCAGTGAGCACTACAAGGAAAAGGCTAGCAGCAATACCAAGTACCGGGTCTATTTGCCGAGCCAGGCCGAGTTCCCAAATCACATCACAAGTCTCGCAAATCAGAAAATAAAAGGCGGGGAAATACCATGTTTTCATGATGTGGTGTCTAATAAGGTCGTCCAATAACTTATTCTCTAGTCCAAACAAGGGTCAAGAGAGAATGACAAATCGACTCAATTCAATTTGGTCTGTTATACGCCTTGCCAATATTTCGTATCATTTCAATAAATGCGTCAAATTCAGGCTTAAAGTCATTTGGCGTTTTCTTATTTGGGTCCAAATTTACGCACCTCCATAATAAGTACTGCATTTCTGTACTATTCGAAAAGTAAATGGTTATGTTTTCTTTATTCAGCGCAGTAACAATTAGTGTTTCAGATGTTTCTGACACCTTAGACCCGTCTTGAGTGTTTTTAGAATTGTATTTCTTTTCAGAACCATTATGAGAAACAAGAAGATATTCTCGCTTTCTTTCGTCACCTGGAAAAGTACCTAAAAATAGCTTGTCGCCGTCGAAATCAAAAATTAAACTTCCTAAGAAGCTGATGTGATGAAGGAATGAATTTGCTGAGTTTTCGTCTTTGAATGGATGCGTGCTAAGTACAAATTTCTCGGTTGCCTTTGTATCAATTATCCAAGTGCCATTCAATATGACGGGGCCGTTTGCGAAAGATGTTACTTGAAAGAAACACATCGTCACCACCAAAGTGGCAATAACCATGAATTTTTTCATTTTTTTATCTATCCAAAAGTGTGTTCGAAAAAATCAACGATGGCGATTTATGCCCACATAGTTTTTTTAACATAAATATAACCATACTTAGTGTCATGCCGCAGATGCAACATATAGGAAAATATCTGCAGTATAAGATGAAGGTGAAAATATCTTGGAAAGGGTTTACAACCTTGGTCTTCACAGAGTTAAGGCATTTTCATGCCGTGTTAGTAATGCCGACAAACATCCAAAAGGGGTTGGTTGATTCTAGGCATCAAAGGGCTCAAAGTTTGAAATTGGAGGCGCTTGTGGTACGACTGCTTTCGCTGCATTGTGGCGGTCTGTGAGTGACCTGAACATCCCCCAAATGGGGGATATGACTGTATGACCGCTCTCGCTGCATCTCGGTCGTCGGCCTTTCCTTGCCTTTGGGCTTCTTTTTCGCGTTCAAACGTCGCTCGCCAGCAGGGGGTGGGTAGGGGTGGCGGCCGATTTCTGCGCATTTGGCAGTATGAGGCCGCCGCCCCTACCCACCCCCTGCCACCCACAACTGTCAAACCCTCTGAGCTAGCCCCGGTTTTCCAAGCCAGAGCGTGATGAACTTCAAATGTCATAGCAGCCTTGCGGGACAATAGCTGCATGACAGCTGATATCCACACTTTACTTTTGGTCATTGTTCTAACGGGTACCGTGCTGGCCTTGTCGGTGGCTGTGGTGGCGCATCAGGACCAGCGTGATGGCATGCGGTACTGGGCTGCCGGGCTGGGGGTACACATTGCGTCTTATGTGTTTCTCAGCCAGGTTGGCAACCTGGGGCAGTTTGCTGGTTTGTTGGTGGTCATTGTGCTGCGGGCCAGTGCCTGGGCCTTGTTTGCCGAGGGTTTGTTCGAGTTTTACCGGCGGCGCGCACCCCGGCTGCTGATCTGGGGCCCGGTGGTGGCCGAGACGGTGGCTTTTGTGCTTCTCTTTGAGCTCGCCACCTACCGGTCGCTGGTGGTCAGTTTGATCTCGTTGTTCCAGGGCGGCTTGGTTTTGCAGCTGATGTTGCAGACCCGTCGCCACACCCCTGGGCGTGGCCAATACTTTCTGATGACCGGGCTGGTGATGGCCATGGCGCTGCTGAGCTTTCGGGTGCTGGAGGTGATGCGCACCGGCTTGGTCGGGATGCTCGACACCACCGGGAGCAATCCGGTGCAGGTCATCAGTTTGCTGGGTGCGCTGGTGACCCTGATCCTGCTGTCGATTGGTTTTGTGCTGATGTCCAAGGACCGGTCTGACGACCAGAACCGCCAGCTGGCCACCCAGGATGAACTCACCGGCCTGGCCAATCGCCGCCATCTGAACCATGTGCTGGCCCAAGAGTGGGCCCGGTTCAAACGCTCGGGTCAGCCGTTTGCCTTGGTGATGATCGACATCGACCACTTCAAGCTCTACAACGACCACTATGGCCACCCGGCCGGTGATGCCTGCCTGCGCCAGATTGCGGAGGTGATCCAGTCCGGCATGCGCCGCGCGGGTGATCTGGCGGCGCGTTATGGCGGCGAAGAGTTCCTGCTGATCCTGCCCAACACCCAGGCCCAGGACGGCCTGCGTCTGGCCGAGGCGGTGCGCCAATCGGTTGAGCAGCTGAACCTGCCCCACGCCAAGTCGCCTTTGGGTCGGCTGACCGTGAGCTTGGGGGTGGCGGCCATGGCGGACGCGCACTATGTGGACGCGTCGGGCCTGCTCAGTGCGGCCGACGCCGCGCTCTATATTGCCAAACAGGAAGGCCGCAACCGGGTGCGGTTGGCGCAGACGGGCAAACACACGGCGTCGGCACCTGGCAAGCTGGTGCAGCTGGTCTGGCATTCAAGTTATGACAGTGGCTACGCGGTCATGGACACGCACCACCGCAAACTGTTTGCCGAGGCCAACGACATCCTGGGGCTGATCCTGTCCGGGCAGAACGCAGCCAGCCTGGCCGACCGGATGGACGCCTTTGTGGTCGACATCGGGGAGCATTTTCTGGAAGAAGAGGTGCTGTTGTTCCAGTCTGCTTATCCCGCTGCGGCTGAGCACGCCCAACTGCACCGTGAGCTGCTGGCCCAGGGGCACGCGCTGGTGGCGCAGTTCAAGAGTGGCCGCTTGTTGATCGGGGATCTGTTTGTGTACCTGACCCAGGAAGTGGTGGCCCGCCACATCTTGTCCGCTGACCGCGAGTTCATCACCTTCCTCCATACCAAGGTCTGAGCCCCTGTACGGCGCTGTGTCAGCTTTGTCGCATCACTGACAAGCCGCCCGCAAAGTAGCTCAGGCCGCGCCGGGTCGGGTGTGTCACAACCGACAAAACCCAGCCAAAAACCGGTGTTTTGGCGTGGCATGGATATCGCTAATCAAACCCCAAGCGGTCACGGTCGATCGCATGAAGGGTTTCTCCATGCCAACAAGCGCGCTCACCGGTAGCCAACCCGGCACGACCTATGTCAGCATGGGTCAGCTCAAACCTCTGAAGATCAGGCTTGAATCGGCCTCAAACGGTGCTGGCTGCGGTACCACCGGTGGGGAGGGCAAGGCCAGTTGTGGCTCGTCCGACGGTCCGCAGGACATGCCGGCCGAGGTCTGGGACAAGGTCAAGAACCACCCCTGTTACTCCGAGGAAGCCCACCACCACTTTGCCCGCATGCATGTAGCGGTGGCGCCAGCCTGCAATATCCAGTGTAATTACTGCAACCGCAAATACGACTGCAGCAACGAGTCGCGCCCGGGTGTGGTGTCGCAAAAGCTCACGCCCGAGCAGGCGGTGAAGAAGGTGGTGGCGGTGGCCAGCGCCATCCCGCAGATGACGGTGCTGGGTATTGCTGGCCCGGGTGACGCGCTGGCCAATCCGAAGAAGACCTTTGACACCATGCGCATGCTCACAGCGAGGGCACCCGACATCAAGCTGTGTCTCTCGACCAACGGGCTGGCCTTGCCCGACCTGGTGGACGAAATCTGCAAACACAACATTGACCACGTGACGATCACCATCAACATGGTGGACCCCGAGATCGGCGCCAAGATTTACCCCTGGATTTTCTGGAACCACAAACGGCTGACCGGCATCGAGGCCGCTACCGTGTTGCACCAGCGCCAGATGCTGGGCCTGGAGATGCTCACCGCACGTGGTGTGCTCACCAAGGTCAACTCTGTGCTGATCCCCGGCATCAATGACCAGCATTTGATGGATGTGAACCGCGAGGTGAAGAAACGTGGCGCCTTCCTGCACAACATCATGCCGCTGATCTCCGAGCCCGAACACGGCACGGTGTTTGGCCTGACCGGCCAGCGTGGCCCCAGTGCCCAGGAACTCAAAGCCGTGCAGGATGCCTGCATGGGCGGCGCCAACCTGATGCGCCACTGCCGCCAGTGCCGCGCCGACGCGGTGGGCCTGCTCGGTGAAGACCGCAGCGACGAGTTCACCCTCGACAAGCTCGACGACATGGAGGACGTGGTCTACGACCTGGAAAAACGCAAGGCCTACCAGGACAAGGTCGAGCAGGAGCGCAGTGCCCAGCAGGCCGCCAAACAGCAGGCGCTGGCGGCGGCCAGTGCGCTGCAGGCCTCGCAGGACCTCAAGGTGCTGGTGGCCGTGGCCACCAAGGGCGGCGGGCGTGTCAACGAACATTTTGGCCATGTGACCGAATTCCAGGTCTATGAGGTCTCTGCCGCCAAGGCCCATTTTGTGGGGCACCGGCGGGTGGACCAGTACTGCCAGGGTGGCGCCGGTGACGACGAGCAACTGCCTTCGGTGGTGCGTGCCATCAACGACTGCCATGCGGTGCTGGTGGCCAAGATCGGCGCCTGCCCGCGTGACGAATTGATGTTGGCGGGCGTCGAGCCGGTGGACGCTTATGTCGGTGAATTCATCGAAAAAGCCGCGCTTGACTGGTTCAACGACTACCGCGCCCGGGTGGCCAGTGGCGCCGTGTTGCACCAGCACCGTGGTGACGCCGCCATCCGCCAGGGCGCCTACACCGCACTGGCCGCCTAACTTTTTTCATTAGCCAACCCGACAGGAGATTAGCCATGACCCACAAGATCAACACCGACATCTGCACCTCGTGTGACGCCTGCGAGCCGGTGTGCCCCAACGCCGCCATCCGCGTCAAGAGTGGCATCTACGCGATTGACCCCAAGAAGTGCAACGACTGCGAAAGCCACTTTGACGACCCGCAGTGTGTGGCCATCTGTCCGGTGGACGACTGTATCACCGAAGTCTGATTCCCTTTCTCTGAAAGCACCCCCGCCATGTTGCCAAACCTCACCGTCACCCCTGCTGCAGCGAAATTCATCAACCGTGTTGTGCGCTTCTCTGGCCTGGGCACAGGCGCAGGCCTGCGGCTGGCGGTCAAGCCGGGTGGCTGCTCCGGCTACTCCAGCGACTTCAGCGCCCAGCTGGCACCCGCTGCCGACGAGCAGCTTTGTGAGGTGGGCGGTGTGCGCCTGTTTCTGGCGGCTGAGAGCCGTTTGTTGCTCAATGGCCTGACCATGGATTTCATCGAGACCGCCACCGAGTCGGGACTGAGTTTCATCGACCCCAACAAGGAGGCCTGCGCCTGCAGCAGCGCGGGCGCCCCTCAGGCGGGTGTGACACACATCAACATCAGCGCGATTGGCCGGGGTCGCCCGGTGGCGCCTGTGCTGCCGTCCTGACGGCGGCTCCAGCACCATGCCTGCGGACCGCCTGCAGTTTGCCAATGACCTGGCGGCTTTTGCCGACGGGGTCATTGGTGGCGGCCTGAGCCCGCAGGTGGAGGCACTGATCACCGAGGCAGGGCGTTGCCGCGACAAGCCACAACAGGCCCTGGCTCTGCTGGAGCAGGCGCGTGCCGCTGCACCCCGCCACCCGGCCCCGGTGATCGCCTTGTATCGCTACTATTTTTATAGTCATCAGCTCAATCAGGCCAAGGGCATGGGTGAGAATGCCTTGGCCATTGCGCGCACCGCACTGGGGCCAGACTTTGGCGATGTGCCGCCCGGTGACGAGGCCACCCGGCACAACGCTGCGGTGCGTTTTTACCTGTTCACCCTCAAGGGGCTGGCCTACCTCAACCTGCGCCTGGATGAGCTGGACGAGGCCCGGCTGATGCTGGGTGAGTTGCGCCGCCTGGACCCGCAAGACCATGTGGGTGCGGCCCTGTTGTGGCATGTGTTGAGCCGCCATGAACACGGCACCCCGCTGGATGCTCCAGCCGACTACCCGCTGCGTGGCTGGGGGAGTGCCACCCCATGAGCTTGCTGCTGAGCCCCACCCCCCACACCGAGGCCGCAGACAGCGCACACCTGTCCGACAACGACATCGCGCCACAGGATTGGCAAGGTGGGCCGATCCACTGTGCCGCGTGCGAGTTTGTGGCGCTGCGCTCTTTGCCACACCGGCAGGGTTGTGCACTGGGTCACGCCTGTATGCAGGATGTGTATGCGCGGCGTATTGACCGCTTTTTCCGTTGGCATCCTGAGCTGGCCGATGGGCAGCTGGCGCACCCCTACTTCGAGGTGCGGGCGATTGCGGCGCGTTATGTCAGTGTGTTCCGGCTGGGTGCCCTGGTGGATGACCCCGATGAAACTGTGCGCATGCAGGTGGCGATGCGCCTGCCATTGACCCAGCTGGCGCGGCTGGCTGATGACCCGCACCGCGAGGTCCGCATCCGGGTCGCGCATCGGCTGCCGGCGGCTGAACTGGCGCGTGTGCGCCATGACCCCGACTACGGTGTGCGTGAGCGGGTGGCACAGCGGCTGCCGCTGGCGATTTTGCCCACCATGGTCCATGACCCCGATCGCTCGGTGCGCCTGTGTGTGGCGCAGCGCCTGGCCATGCCGGCCCTGCTGCGTATGGTCGACGATGCCGAGCCAGAGGTGCGCCGTGTGGTGGCTGAGCGTCTGCCGGTGCCGCTGTTGTTTCAACTGGTACACGACACCGACTGGCGCGTGCGCTGGGAGGTCGCCCAGCGCGCCGATCCCGCGCTGTTACAGCAGCTGCAGGACGACCCGGACGAGGAGGTCCGCGCTGCCGTGAAGGCACGCTGCAAGGTGGTACGGGTAATTGAGGGGCTTGACCATGGCTGACATCAACCGCGATGACGACGAGTTGGAAACCGCCTACCCGCCGCGTTTCAGTTTTGGCGAGCGGGTGGTCGCGCGTTCGGTGGTGCGCAACGACGGCACCTACCGGGGTTACGACATCGGTGACGTGCTGGTGCACAAGGGCGACATTGGTTATGTGAACAGCATCAACACCTTTTTGCAGCAGTACTACATCTACGCGGTGGACTTCATCGAGAGTGGTCACCGCGTGGGCATGCGTGCCAAGGAACTCTGCACCCTGGACAAGTTACCACCCGAGGTGCTGGCGCAATTGGGCGACAAAGCCGCCGCATTGGCCACCCTGGGCTCGGCCCAACCTCTGGAGGACACACCATGACTGAATCCAATTTGCCGGGTCTGGAACCGCGTGCCCCCGCCTACGCCTGGGGCCAGCGTGTGATTGCGCTGGACGATCTGGTCAACGACGGCAGTTATCCCGAGCGTGAACCTGATGCCTTGCTGGCTGCGCGTGGCACGGTGGGGGAGGTGGTCAACATCGGCCACGCACCCGAGCTCAATGAGCCGGTCTACCTGGTGCAGTTTGCCGACTGTGTGGTGGGCTGCCTGGAGATCGAGCTGGTACCGGCCCCGCCGGGTCTGCTACCAGAAACCGAGGAGCCGGTGTGACCACCCACAGCGCGGTCAAGGCGGCGCCCGGGGCCCAGGTGCTGGACCTGATCCAGCTGCGCCTGCAGCGCGCCCTGCGCGAGCGCCAGCGCTATCGTTATGTCACACCGCGTGTCACGACCCAAGGCGAGGGTTTTCTGATTCAAAGCCCTTGCTGCTCGCGCCATGTGGACCCGCAGGGTGGGGTAATCGACATTGCCTTGCTGATGCCCATGACTTGTGGCCACTGGAGCCTGAGTTCGCGCGACCATGCGATCCGTGCCTGGGTGCCGCAGCTGCAAGACCAGCCCTTGGAGGTCTTGCTGGAGGCGCTGTGTGTGGATACCGAGCGCGTCTTCTGGCTCTGAGGCCACGTCAGTTGCTGCCATGATTTACCTTGACCACAACGCCACCACACCCCTGGCCCCCGGCGTCATCGCCGCCATGCTGCCGGTGATGACGGGTGTCTGGGCCAACAGCTCGTCACAACACGGCCCCGGGCAAGAGGCCAAACGGGTGCTGGCAACCGCCCGTGCCACCGTGGCCCGGGTGCTGGGCTGCAAGCCGGTGGAGGTGATTTTCACCAGCGGCGCTACCGAATCCAACCACCTGGCGGTACGTGGTCTGCTGGCGGGTGCTGCGCCCGGCCGCCAGCGGGTGTTGTTCAGCCGTGTCGAGCACAGCGCGCACCTGCGTTTGGCCAAGGCCTTGGCGGCAGCCGGTGTAGAGGTTGATTTTTTCCCGGTGCTGCCCTGTGGCCAGCTCGATCTGGTGGCGGCCAAGGCGATGCTGGGCCCCGATGTGGCGCTGGTGTCCATGATGGCGGCCAACAACGAAACCGGTGTGTTGATGCCGGTGGCCGAGATGGCTGATCTGGCCCATGCGGCGGGCGCGCTGCTGCACCTGGATGCGACCCAGTTCATTGGCAAACTGCCTTTTGACTTTGTCCACTTCGGGGCCGATGCGGTGTCGCTGTCGGCCCACAAGTTCCGTGGTCCCAAGGGGGTAGGGGCGCTGCTGCTGCGTCAGGGGGCGCCGCTGGTGCCGCAAAGCCTGGGCAGCCAGGAGCGCGGTCGCCGGGGCGGCACCGAGAACCTGCCTGGGATTGTGGGCTTGGCCGCTGCGCTGGATTTACTGGGGGATCTGGCGGACGAGGCGGCGCGGGTGGCCCAGCTGCGCGACAGCCTGGAGGCTGGTTTGCAAAACGCCTTGCCAACCACCCATGTGTGGTGCCAGAGCCAAGCGCGCCTGCCCGGCACCAGTTATCTGCGTTTTGGCCACCTGTCGGTCGATGTGGTGCTGCAGCGCCTGGAGCGTCTGCATGTCGCCGCCTCCAGCGGTGCCGCATGTTCCTCGGGCGGCAGTGAGCCCTCCCATGTGTTGCGCGCCATGGGGGTGCCGGACGATGAGGCGCTGGCGGCCGTGCGGTTCTCTCTGGGTGCCACCACCACGCCGGAGGATGTGGCTTATGTGCTGCGCGAGTTGCCGCCGCTGCTGGCCCCGCTGTTGCAGGACGAACTGACGCTGACCTGAAGCCCCTGAACCCTTTTCAAACCCACCAGGACCCACACCCATGAAACTCATGATCCGCAAAGACAGCAAAGGCACGCTGACCGGTTATGTTGCCAAAAAAGACCTGGAGGAACCGATTGTGGCCATGGCCAATCCCGGCATGTGGGGAGGGGTGGTGACCCTGGGCAACGGTTGGCAGTTTGATCTGCCCGAGATGCCCGCCGACACCCCGCTGCCGATCACGGTCGAGGCGCGCCGCCTGGCCTTGACAGAAGACGCGGGTGATTGACGATGGCAATCACCCAGGACGATTTACACAGCGCCGCGCAGCTGTTGGCCTCGGCCACCAGTGTGCGCGAGGCAGCAGCCAGCTGGCGCGCCAGCCACCCCGAGCAGCGTGTGGTGGTGGTTGATGCGATGGACATGCGGGGTGAAACCGCTGCGCTGCGCTGTGGTGCGCGCAGCATCTACCTGGCCACCTCCAACGGGCATTGCTGGAGCACCACCGCGCAGCCCGAAGAGGCCACCGCGTTGATCCTGACGCAGGACTGAGCTGCACCATGGACATCGACGTCATCGCCCTGTTTGAGCCCGACTGTGGCGCGCGTGAACACGATCTGGTGCGCGCGGTGCTGCAGTCTGGCTGCTGGGGGGACGGCCCGATGGTGCAGGCGTTTGAGTCGGCCTTTGCGACCTGGGTTGGGCGCCAACACGCGGTGGCGGTGGGCAGCGGCACCTTGGGCTGCTGGATCAGCCTGCGTGCGTTGGGCATTGGCCCGGGTGATGAGGTGATCTGCACCGCCCACACCTGGCACCAGGTGGCGCAGGCCATCACCTTGGCTGGCGCCACGCCGGTGTTTGCCGAGATCAACTACTGGACTGGTTGCCTGAGCCCCGACAAAGCCGCGCTCAAGATCAGTCCCTACACCCGCGCCATCTTGGCCGGTAACACCAACGGCCACCCAGCGGCTTGGCAGGCGCTGCGCCAGCTGGCAGATGCGCATGGTCTGGCTCTGATCGAAGACAGCACCGAGGCCTTGGGCTCGCGTTACCAGTGCCAAAGTGTGGGCACGTTTGGGGATGTGTCGGTGTTTGATTTCTCAGTACCCTGCGCCCTGTGTACTGGTGAGGGCGGCATGCTGGTCACCGACAACGACGCGTTGGTGCATGAGCTGCGTTACCTGCGCCAGCGTCGGCTGGTCGACCGGGCCTCGGTGTCGGTCGGCGCGCGGGTGCCGCTGCAGGCGGGTATGAGTGAACTCACCGCCGCACTCGGTCTGGCGCAACTGTCCACGCTGGATGATCGGCTGACTGCGCGCCAGCAGGTGGTGGCCTGGTACCACGAGCAGATGCAAAGTTTTGAAGGCATCAAGCCGCCCTACATCGGGCAGGACGTGGGCGAAGTGCACTGGATGCTCTACGTGGTGCACCTGGGTAAACGTTTCTCGGGCAGCACACGCGCCCAGATGATGGATGACCTGCTGTCCTGCGGCATCGAGTCTGCCGCCTACAGCCACCCGCTGCACCAGCAGTTTTATTACATGAACACGAGCGAGACCACCGGGCAGCCGCGTGGTCTGCTGATCGACACCGAACGTATCGGCGACCGCGCGCTGGCGCTGCCTCTGCACACTGGGCTGGACGAAGAACAGGTGCAGTACATCGTCAAAACCCTTAAAGATACCGCTTCCAACGTAGGAGCCGGTGCGGCGATCTATTGATGAACACCCCCGTTGCTTGCTCGCTGCGCGTATGCGCTGGGGGACGCAGTCACAGCCTGCGTCACTGCAGGCACGTCCAAACCTGCGCAGGCAGGTTTGGAGCCGCGGCCTTCAGCCCCCTCAGGGGGGCAATGCCAGCGGCCTGGCAAAGCCAGTTCCGCGGCATTTCTGGCTGAGATGCCTCCCCTGACACGACTACTGAAAGTACTTTATGACTGATCTGATCAACGACATTGCCAGCCAACTGGCCACCGGCGCGGTCATCCCCTACATGGGGCCAGAGATGTTGTCCTTGTGCCAGGACGTGGCGGTGCCGAAAACGCCGTTGGCGCTGGCCGAGAGCATGACGGCCAAGGTCAGCGTGCCGCACAAGATACGCAAGCGCCTGACCCAAACCGCGCAGTTCATCGAGAACTTCAAACACCGCAAGTCGGTGGTGCATCTGATGAACGAGGCTTTTGCCACCACACCCAGCCCCTCGGTCCTGCAGCTGGCGCTGGCCAGCAGTGGCGCCAAGCTGTGGGTGGACACTTGGTACGACGACAGTTTTGCCGCCGCGCTGGTGCAGAGCAAACAACCTTGGGTGCAGGTGCAGGGGCTGTCGCAGTCAGAACATTTTGGCCAATGGACCGGTGCCTATGCGGCCGACGGCACACCGCTGGCTGAGTTATCAGAGGCGCCCGGGCGTCTGCTCTACAAACCCTGGGGGGCACACAGCCCGGCAGGCAACTATCTGGTGTCGGACAGCGACTATGTCGAGGTGCTGACCGAGATCGACATCCAGACACCGATCCCGCCCCAGGTGCAGGCCTGGCGCAGCGGGCGCCACTTTCTGTTTCTGGGCTGCCGTTTTGACGACCAGCTGACCCGCTCGTTTGCACGCCAGATCATGAAACGCTCCAGCGACCAGCATTGGGCGGTGTTGCCAAACGAGCCGACCCGCATGGAAGCGCGTTTTCTGGCCGAGCAGAGCATCATCCGTATCCCGATGCCGCTGGCCGAGTTTGCGCCGCTGCTGATCGGCGCGATGCAGCCTAGCGTGGCTGCGTGAGGCCCTGCGACGCTTTTTGATCCAGCCACACACCGGGCGCCTCCATCGGGATCATTTTGAGAAAATAGGCCTCTGGCCCAATATCTAAAAGGGCTGATAGCTCTGTTTTCTAGAGCATCCTGGGCTGCCTTGTTGCCTGGCGCCAGTTGTCAGGCCTGCATGTGGTCACGGCGTGCCAGGCTTGGGAACAGTTTGAGCCAAGATGCGGCGATCAACACGGTGCCAGCACCTCCCAGCACGACGGAGCCCACAGCGCCAAACAGGGCTGCGGTGGCGCCCGACTCGAACTCCCCCAGCTGGTTGGAGGCACCGATGAACATCGAGTTGACCGCCGACACCCGGCCCCGCATCTCGTTGGGCGTTTCCAGCTGAACCAGGGTGGAGCGGATCACCACACTGACGCTGTCAGCCGCACCGGTCACCACCAAGGCCATCAGTGACAGCCCAAAATGGCTGGACAAACCAAACACCAGGGTGGCCACACCAAACACCGCGACCGCCACCAGCAGGTGGCGTCCCACATGCCGGGCCAATGGCCAGCGCATGATGGCCAGCGACATACACAGGGCGCCGACGGCCGGTGCCGAGCGCAACACCCCCAGGCCGACCGGGCCGGTGTGCAGGATGTCGCGGGCATAAATCGGCAACAAGGCGGTGGCCCCGCCAAGCAGCACCGCAAACAGGTCCAGAGAGGTTGCACCCAGGATCACCTTGTGTTGCCAAACAAACGAAAAACCGGCCAGCACGGTTTGCCAGGTGGTGTTCAGCGGCGCGAGCTGGTGTTGGTAACGCACCGTCAGGGCCAGCACGGCCCCCAACACCAGCAGCACGGCACAGGTGACATACACGGTGGTGGCACCGGTGGTGTACAACAGGCCGCCCAGCGCCGGGCCGCCAATGATGGCGACCTGCATGCCGCTGGAGCTCAAGGCCACCGCGCTTTGCAACAGGTGTTGCGGCACCAGCTGCGGCACCAAGGCTTGTTGGGCCGGCATCTGAAAAGCCCGCGCCACCCCGAGCAGTACCGAGATGCCAAGCATTAGCTCACGTGAGGCAAGGTGGTATTGGGTGGCAGCAATCAACACCAAAGCCACCATGCCCTGGAGCCCCAGGCAGGCCGCAAAGATGCGGGCACGGTGGAACCGGTCGGCCACATGCCCAGCGGGCAGCATCAGCAGCAGGGCGGGCACAAATTGGAACAGCCCGACCAGGCCCAGATCCCAGGCGCTGCTGGTGATGTCATACATGTGCCAGGCCACCGCCACCATCAGCATCTGATTGGCGCTGACACCCGCCAGACGGGCGAACCAGAAACGCATGAACGGACCTTGGGAAAACAGCTTGCGGACGTGGGTTTGAGACATGGGTCTGAGCTTACCGTAGCCGCCAGAGGGACCTCTCTGACGATCAGCTGTGGCATGACGCGCTGCCTTGTCCCCAAAAGGCGGGACCAAAGCTGTGGACAAGCTGCTGAACAACTGCCAGAACCCGCGCCAGGCTTGGCTTGGCGGGGCGTGCTTAAAAACCAGGCAAAGGTCATGACGGTGCCCCAAACACCTTGATGTGCTGACAAAGCAGTCGACCGAGTTCAGGGCATGCGAGGTTTTACGGGTGCCTCACCGCCCCGGGGCAGCCACTAAACTCAAGTGCCATGCAAGAACCTTATCGCTCCCAACTGTCTTTGCCATTGAGCACTGCCCTGGTGGCGGCCATGGCCAAAATGACAGATGCCATTGGCAGCGCCCACTGGTTTGACGCGGTGCTCAATTTGTTGGGCACGGTCTGTGCCATTGATTCCGGTGGTGTGATGGTATACCACCGTGCGCAGCGACCGCGCCGGATCGTACATCGCTTCAACCCGCAGGAGCGGGCTCTCCCAGAAGATGCCTACCTGTCCGGGCCGTATGTGTTGTGCCCGAATTACCAGCTGTTTGCCCAGGGTTGCCCCAGTGGCATCTACTGGCTGCGTGATATTGCCCCCGATGACTTTTACGAGAGTGAGTTCTACCGGGTGTTTTATTCACAGATTGGCTTGTCGGACTCGATTGACCTGCTGTGGCGCATCAACGAGGACACGGCGTTGAACATCTTCATCGAGCGCAGCATCCGTCATGCCAAGTTCCAGCTGGAGGACATGGTTGCCATCAACATGTTGCTGCCGCTGATTTTTGCGTCCGCTGCCAAGCACCATGAGCTCACGGTGGCGACTTCACAACGTGACATCGACACCCTGACCCACCGCAAGGTGCAGAGCACCATCGAGAACTTTGCCAGTTCGCTGTTGACACAGCGTGAGCGCCAGGTGCTGTTCTACATGATCAGCGGTTACTCATCGGCGCTGACCGCGCAGCGGCTCAGCACCACCGAAGGCACCATCAAGATCCACCGCAAGAACATCCACCGCAAGCTCGACATCAGCTCCCAGGCCGAACTGTTCTCCCTGTTCATCAACTGCATTCCGTATGCGGTGCCTGACGGGCAGGCGGACCCCCTGGAAGCCTACCAAAGCACGCCCCAGTCAAGGCGCAGTGTGTCCTTGCTGGAGGCTGCACCGCGTGTGCGGGAGCCCCGCACGACCGAAGTGCGGCCCAAAAACGCCTGAGGCTTCAGCGCTTGGCGGGCAGGTACAGCCCTTGCGCGTGGGCGTTTTTCCAGGCGTTGATGTTGATGTCCTGGTCAAACGGAAACAAGGGGCGTGGCAGGTGTTCAAAGGGCAACTGGGTGTAGTCCAATGTGCACAAGGCTCCGCTGTCGCAGACGATGACTTCGTCAGCAATGGGCTCGAATGCGGCGCGGAAATGCTGCATCGACTTGAGCGCCACGACATGTTTGTGCTCGGGGTCGATGCCAAAGGCCTTGAACTGCTGCAGGTCCAGGATCTGGGCGCGCAGGGTCACCACCAGAATCTCGATACCGTCCACCTGCAGCACCGCCGTTGGCCCCCAGCTGCGTTGCAGGCCATGCAGCATGGCGCCACTACCGACATAGTGGCCGTCGCTGAGCAACTTCAGGGTGCCGCGTAAGGCCAGCGGTGCACCGCCAAATCGGGCGTCGGTCTTGCCACCCAGCAGCACGTCCACCCTGTCTCCTACCTGGTGCCGCATCAGCTGCTGAACCGTCTCGGGGTCGGTGATCGCGCCAAAACAGGCCTCCTGCACACCGGCTTGCAGCAAGGCCGCCAGCAGCGCGGTAGAGTCGCCATAGGCGCCACCTCCCGGGTTGTCGGCATAGTCTGCGACGATGATTGGCCCCCGGCCCGGCACATGCTGCTGTGCATGCGCCAGGCACAGGGCTGCCGCCTGCTGCACCGTGTGAAACTGGTTGAGCCGGTCGTGCCGGCACAACCACATGTCATCGGCCAGTTGCTGGGCAAAGGCGGCATGGGTCGCCATGTCGCCTTGCGCCGTGACCAGGATCGAGGGCCCCACTTCGCTGATGTCGGCATTGGCAAACCCCCCGTTGACACTGACCGCAAACACATCGGGCTGCGTCTCGTAGTTTCGGGCCAGTACCAGCCGCTGAAGCATCGGGCCGACATCGGTGCGGCCGCCGTTGACCTCCTCCAGCATGGGCCGCGACACGCGCAAAGTACGCGGCTGGATTTCACCCGCCATTGAGCGTTGCAGGATGTCTGCCGCGTGCCGTCCTGCCAGGCGCATGTCGGTGTGCGGGTAGGTTTTGAACGCCACCATGATGTTGGCCAGGTCACACATCAGGCGTGTGACATTGGCATGGGGGTCCAGCGTGATGCCAATCGGCAGTTCGGGGCCAACGATGGCGCGCAGTCGCCGCAGCAACTCTCCTTCGCCGTCGTCACAAAAATCCGTGACCATGGCGCCGTGCAGCCCGAGCAGGATGCCGTTGAGCTGGTCTTTGTGGGCCAATGCAGCGGCCAGGATCGGTTCACTCAATTGGTCAAACGCGGCACGGGTGACTTTGCCTCCTGGCTGGGCATGGGCGCTGATGGTATGCAGCACTTGCCAGCCATAGCTGCGCGCGGCTTCCAGAAACCCGCCCAGTTCGGTGTTGTTGTCCTGACGGGCGCGGATCGCCGCTTCCCCATACAACAAACCCCGTTCCGCAAAACTGGCCAGCGTGGTTGGCAGCGCACAAAACGTGTTGGTTTCGTGCAGCATTTCAGCGGTGAGAACGGTGAAGGGTGTCATGGACAGGGCTCAGGTTGGCGGATGGTGACAGGCCAGTTCATGGCCGTCCCTCAGTACCAAGGCGGGGCGTTCGCTGCGACAACGGTCGCTGGCATGGGCGCAGCGTGCAGCGTAGGCACAACCGGGGGGCGGGTTGAAGGCGTCAGGGAGTTCTCCGTTCAGCCGGGTGATGACCCGCCGCTTGGCCGGGTCTGGCTCGAAGGTGCTTTCCATCAGGGCGATGGTGTAGGGGTGACGCGGTGGTGTGTCGGCGCTGGGTAGCACCTCGACGATGCGGCCCAGGTACATCACCACAATGCGGTCGCAGAAATAGCGCACCAGCCCCAGATCGTGCGAGATGAACAAATAGGTCAAACCCAGCTCCTGCTGCAGTTTCTCCAGCAAGGCGATGATCTGGGCCTGGATCGAGACGTCCAGTGAGGCGGTAGGTTCGTCCAGTACCAGGAACGACGGCTGCAGAGCCAACGCCCGGGCGATACCAATACGTTGTTTCTGACCGCCGGACAACTGATGAGGATAACTCTGGGCCAGCGACGGATTGAGCCCGACCATGGCCATCAGGCTGTTGATGCGATCGGTAGCGGCCGCAGCATGGAGATGTTCCCCCTGTACCTGCGACGGCTCCAGCAAGGCGGCACGGATGGTGTAGCGCGGGTCAATCGAGGAATAGGGGTCCTGAAACACAAACTGCAGACGCCGGCGCAGGCGGCGCATGGCGCTGGCCGACAGGCTGGCCAAATCCACGCCTTCAAACAGCACCTGACCCTGGTCGGCTTCCAGCAGCCTCAGCACCAGCCGCGCCAGCGTGGATTTGCCGCAACCAGACTCGCCGACCACACCGGTCACCTGACCACGCGGCACATCCAGACTCACATCAGCTACCGCTGTCATGACACGTTTTCGACCAAACAGGCCATTGCGGCTGGTGAAGGTGCGGGTCAGCCCACGTACTTCCAGCAGTTTGGCCGACAGGGTGGGCGCTGTGTCAGCCACGGCAAGCTCCCTCGGGGAAAAGACAGGCCACCTGGCCAGCGTCGTTTGCTTGCAGCAGCGGTACCTCGCTCTGGCAGCGATCTTGTGCGTGATCACAGCGTGGGTGGTAACGGCAACCGCTGGCAAAGTCACCCACTCCTGGCACCACGCCTGGAATGCCTTTCAGGCTACCCCGTGCCTGGCCGGTCTGGGCAATGCAGCCAATCAGAGCCCGTGTGTACGGGTGGGCTGGGCGGGCGAAGATGTTGTGTACCGAGTTGCTTTCGGCCACCCGACCGCCATACAGCACCACCACCTTGTCACAGGCCTGGGCCACCACCCCCATATCGTGGGTGATCAGGATCAGGGCCAGACCCCTCTGGCGCACCAGGTCGACCAGGATCTGGATGATCTGGGCCTGGATGGTCACGTCCAGCGCGGTGGTTGGCTCATCCGCAATGATCAGGTCCGGATCACCGGCCAATGCCATGGCAATAACGATTCGCTGTTTCATGCCACCCGACATTTGGTGCGGGTACTGCTGGTAGACGGTTGCGGCATCCGGAATGCGCAGCTGTGCCAGCAACTCCAGTGTGCGAGTACGCGCCTGGGCTGCAGAAAAGCCCAGGTGCAGCAACGCGACCTGGTCAATCTGGGCGCCCACGGTGTGCATCGGGTCGAGCGAGGTCATCGGGTTCTGGGTGATCAGCGCCAGACGCTGGCCACGCATGGCGCGGTAGGTTCGCTCGTTCAAGCCCACCAGTTCGGTGCCATCAAAGTCAATCGAACCGCGACTGATGTGGCCGCCGATCAGCGGTAACAGGCCCATGACGGCCATGGCCGTGAGTGATTTACCTGAGCCGGATTCCCCCACCACACCCAGGATCTGCCCCTTGTCGAGTTCGAGCGTGACGCCATCGAGCGGCTGCAAGCGTCCAATCGAGACACACAGGTGGCGCACAGTCAGTAAGGCCATGTCAGTTGTCTCTCAAGCGGTTTCGGATGTCCAGCGCCTCGATCAGCGCATCGCCGAACAGGTTGATCGACACCACGGTGAAGGCAATGGCCAGTCCAGGGCCAAGGATGGTCCAGGGCGCCAGAAAGATCTGCGCAGTGCCGCTGCTCATCATCGCGCCCCAGCTGGGTTTGGGTGGTTGCACACCGAGCCCAAAAAAACCTAGCGTGGCCTCCAGAATGATGGCGTCGCCCATGGCCAACATGCCAGCCACGATCACCGGCGTGATGGCGTTGGGTAGCAGATGCCGAAACAGGATGTGGATGTGCCCGGCACCCAGGTTGACGGCGGCTTCCACATAGGTTTCGCTCTTGATGCTCATGACCTGGGCACGGGTCAGGCGTGCAAACTGCGCCAGATAAGCAATGCTGATGGCAATCATGGTGGCCTCCAGCCCGGCGCCGATCAATGCGACAAACATGAGCGCAATGAGCACCTCGGGAAAAGACCATGTCAGGTCCACCACCGCCGAGACCAGACGGTCAAACAGACCACCAAAATAACCGGCTGCTGCACCCAGACTCATACCCACCAGCACCGACACGCTGATGGCGGTGATCGCCACCGTGAGTGAGGTACGGGCTCCCACGATGATGCGTGACAACACATCCCGACCAAATTCATCGGTACCCAGCCAGTGGGCCCATGATGGGTCCTGGTTGGTGGCAGATAAATTCTGGATGTCGTAAGCGTAAGGGGCCAGCCATGGCGCGAACAGGGCACCACCCACCACGATCAGGATGCACAGCAGAGACACCCCCCCTCGCCAGGTGCCCAGAGTGCGTGACAATGCACTGGATTTGCGCAAGCGGCTCATTTCAGGCTGTCCCGCACACGGGGGTCCAGGCTGGCCTGCACCAGATCTCCGAGCAGGGTGCCCAGCATCACGGCCATGGCCAACATCAGCAGGCAGCCTTGCACCACCGGATAGTCACGCTGGTTGAGTGAGGTGATCAGCAGCGAGCCCAAGCCAGGGCGGGCAAACACAAATTCGATGGTGACGGCACCGCCCACAATCCAGCCAATGCGCAGGCTCAGGATGGTCACCACGGGCAGCAAGGCGTGGCGCAGGACGTGCTGCAGCTGGATGCGCCGGTGTGACAGGCCTTTGGCATGCAGCATCAGCACAAAGTCCCGGCGACCGACATCGAGCATCGCGGCGCGGGTCACGCGTGACACCAGGGCCACGCCGTGCAGGCCAATGGTCAGTACCGGCAACACCAGGGCGCTCCAGCTGCGGGCACCCGATACTGGAAACCACTCCAGTTGTACCGCAAACACCAGAATCAACAACAGGCCGAGCCAGAAGCTCGGCAAGGTCGATCCCAGCAGGATCAGCGTCATCACCCCGCGATCAATCCAGCTATCCTTGTAAATGGCCGCCAGGGCGCCGCTGGCAACACCCACGATGGCTGAAAACGCGAATGCCAGACAACCCAGCAGCAGGCTGTGCGGCAGGTTCTCCTCAATCAACTCGGCCACCGGGCGACGCAGGATGATGGCATTGCCTAGATCACCCTCGAGCAGGTTGCGAAACCACACGCCGTACTGGACCAGAAGCGGTTTGTCCAGGCCATATTTGGCGATCAGTTCGGCCCGTTGTTCAGGAGAGGAGCCGATCTGCACCATGTTGTCGATCGGGTCTCCAGGCACCATGTGGATGATCAAAAAGATGATCATCGACACCGCAAGAAACACCGGCACCAGCATCAGCAAACGTTTGATCACAAAATTCAGCAAACCGGGATTCCTTGTTGTCAAACAGTGTGATGGCGCATGTCGGTCCGGTGGGTTTACTTGACCTCTATGTCCATGATGGATTGGGTAGCAAGCTTGATGCCACGGATGTTGTCAGGCATTTTCAACCTGGTGGTGCTGTAGGCAAAGCTCTGGGTTGGCTGGTAGATCGGTGCAAACAGGAATTGCGACATGATGTACTCGTGATAGGCCTTGAAGTTGCTGACCCTTTCATCCCAGGTCTTGGAGCCTTTCATCGCTTTCGCGTTGAGGGCTTCCCCCTTGGGGTCGTTCCACATCGAGATGTTGGGGTAACCCAGGCGGGTGCCGCTGAAGAACCAGTCCAGGATGTCGGCGTTCACATAGTCGTAACTGCGTACCGCCAGCTGGTGGTCGGTTTTCTTTTTGTACATGGCGTTGATTGACGCGGCGTCCTGCACCGTAATCTCGGCATTCACCCCCACGGCTTTCAACTGGGCCTGAATCACCTCGGTCACACGTTTGAACTGGGTGCCGTTCTGGGTCCAGAGTTTGACCGTCAGCGGCACACCACCTTTGGCGCGCACCCCGCCCGCACCCATCAGCCAGCCCGCTTCGTCAAGCAGCTTTTTCGACCGATCCGGGTTGTAGCTGATGTTGAATTTGGGGTTGATCTTGGACTCCTGCAAGCTGCTGACCAGGAAGTTGTTGGCCACCGCACCGGTGCCACCAAACAGGCTGCTCATGATTTCCTTCTGGTTGACGGCAAGTGCCACGGCTTCCCGCACCTTGATGTCCGTGAAGGGTTCAACCGAGGTGTTGATCGGCATGTAAAACACCTCGGTGCCAGGCAGCATCACCACCTTGATCGACTTCTCGGCCTGCAGTTTGGGCAGGAAGTCGGTTGGCACACTCAGCAGCGCATCCACCCCACCGGTCTTGAGCTCCAAGAAGGCGGTGGAGTCTTCGCTGATTTCGCGCAGCGTCAGGTTTTTGATCTTGGCTGGCCCCTGGTTCTTCGATAGGTCCGAGGCCCAGCGGTAGTCTTCGTTGCGCACCAGTTTGGTCTGCTGGCCAACGGTGAAGCTCTCTAGTTTGAACGGGCCACTGCCAACGGCAGCGGCCACACCAAACTTGTCACCCAGTGCCTCGTAGGACTTCGGTGAAGGTACCCCCATGAAACTGGTGGCCAGGTTGAACAGCAGCGCGGGGTCCGGGTTCTTCATGACCAGTTTGACGGTGTAGTCGTCAATGATGACGATCTTGTCAATCGACTCAGTCATGTAGGCGTTTTCGGTGCCCTTGAACTTGGGCAGCCACCATTCGATCACTTTGGCGTTGAAAGGCTCGCCGTCGTGGAATTTGACCCCCTTGCGCAGCTTGAAAGTCCAGCTCATTCCGTCAGGTGCCGACTCCCAGGAGGTGGCCAACTGGCCGTGGAAACTGTGGTCGGCATCCTGCACCACCAGGCGGTCAAAAATCAGGTTGTTTGCGACATTGAGCTTGGTGCCCTTGAGCGGGTTGTAGGTCGGAAAACCGTTTTCACGTGCGTTGATGACAAAGGTCGCGTCCTGGGCGAACACGGGCGCCGACCCTGCCACAACGCAGACCCCCGCCAAAGCAAGCAACACAACTTTCACCGAGTGGTTTAAACGATTCATCATGACTTCCTGAAAAGTACCAGGCCGTGTGGGGCATGGCGTGGGGTTGACGAGGGTTACACAGAGGCGTCACAAAGCATAAGTGCATTTGTCAGTCGTGAAGGCGCATCTATCCCCAAAGGGGTAGTGTGTCCAGAAGTTGCCCTAGTACCGGACTATCAACTATCCCGCAGGGAGTAGGTGGACCAATAACGCACCATTTCGGGGCTGGAATGCCTTTATTCTTGTTCCCACCAAGACCCTGGGCGTCTGCCATGGTCAATGCCCCTTTTTGAAGAGACGGACTCCCCATGCATCAACTCCGAAAACCCTATCTGTTGTTTCTGGGCGATGTGGCGCTGAAATCTGACGCAAAAACGGCGTTTGGCCTGCGTGACTGGTGCCGCGCTGATGTGCTGGGTGAGTGGAGCCTGCCCGAGGCCACGGTCAGCCTGGACTTGCCCAGGTTGTCACCCGCCGAGGCGGCTCGCCAAGGCGCCGGGTCCATCGTGATTGGGGTCGCTGCGGTGGGGGGGGTGTTGCCACCGCAGTGGTTGTCAGAGCTGGAGGCTGCGCTGGAAGCGGGTCTGGACGTAGTGAGCGGTCAGCACTCCCGCTTGAGTTCGTTCCCCAGCCTGGTGCAGGCAGCCCAGCGCGGCGGCGGGCGGCTGATTGATGTGCGCCACTCGGACCAGAGTTTTCCTGCCGGTACCGGCAGGAAACGCAGCGGCAAACGGGTGTTGACGGTTGGCACCGACTGCGCCCTGGGCAAGAAATACACCGCCCTGGCCTTGACCCAGGCCTTGCATCAGCTAGGTGCGGCAGCCACCTTCCGGGCCACCGGTCAGACCGGTGTGATGATTGCCGGTGCCGGGGTCGCCATTGACGCAGTGATTGCCGACTTTGTCGCGGGTGCCGCAGAACAGCTCTCGCCGGACAACGCGCCCGGCCATTGGGACGTGATTGAAGGGCAGGGCGCGTTGTTCCACCCCGCCTATGCCGGTGTAACGCTGGGCCTGTTGCATGGTTCACAACCCGATGCCCTGGTGCTGTGCCACGACCCGTCGCGCGACACCATCGAAACCTACCCCGACTTTCCCATCCCCGATTTGCAGGTGGCGATAGACCGTTATGTCGAAGCGGCGCGTTTGACCAACCGGGCGGTGCGCTGTGTGGGCCTGAGCATCAACTCCTCAAGCCTGTCGGATGCCGACTGGGCCAGCTACGCCAGCGCCCTGTCAACGCGCTTGCAGTTGCCGGTGGTGGACCCATTGCGTGGGGGTGTGGCGGCGCTGGCCCAGGCCTTGTTGCCGCTATGATGCACTGTGACACCGTCATTGAACACTGGGAGATGATCGAGCCCTTCGAGATCTCGCGCGAAGTCATCACCCACCAGCCGGTCATGATCCTGCGTTTGCAGGACGCATCGGGCCACCGTGGTTGGTCTGAGGCCGCAGGTATCGACTACGAGGGCGAAACCCCGCAGAGTATGGTGGCGCAGATCGCTGCCCTGCAAGATCGTTTGCACGATGGGCTCAGCCATGACGAGGTGGCCGAGATGCTGCCTGCCGGTGGTGCCCGCAACGCCCTGGATTGCGCACTGTGGGATCTGCGCGCGAAACAGACGGGTGTGCCGGTGTGGCAGGCAGCGGGGTTGCCACCCTGGCAGCCGGTCACCACCGCCTTCACCCTGGGCCTGGGCGACGAGGCCACCACCCGGCGTAAGGCCCGGCAAGCCCGCGCCTACCCTTTGTTGAAACTCAAGGTGGACGCCCAGCGCCACCTTGATGTGGTGCAGATGGTGCGCCAGGAACACCCCAGCGCCCGCATTGTGGTGGATGCCAACCAGTCCTGGACGGTGGACCTTTTGCGGCAACTGCTGCCTTCGCTGGCCGCCGCCGGGGTCGAGCTGGTGGAGCAACCCCTGCCCAAGGGGCAGGATGCCGAGCTGGCCGGCTTGTCCTCACCGCTGCCCCTGGCGGCGGACGAATCCTGTACCGATCGCGCTTCTTTGGCGCAACTGCTCGGGCGTTACCAGTACATCAATATCAAGCTCGATAAATGTGGCGGGCTGACCGAAGGACTGGCATTGGCCGATGAAGCTGCCCGGCTGGGCCTGGGCCTGATGGTGGGCAACATGTGTGGCAGTTCGCTGGCGATGGCGCCGGCCTTTGTGCTGGCACAGCGTTGCGCCTATGTGGACCTCGATGGCCCCTTGTTACAAAAGAAAGACAGCACTCCCCCGATGCGCTACAGCCACGGCGTGATTCAGGCGCCCGAGCCGGCGCTGTGGGGCTAGCACCGGGGCGTATGTAACGCTGCTGCGCTGACATGGCTTGATTCACCTCCGCTTAAACAGCGGGTCTTGCTGCCGTGTCGACATGAACAAAGTGTGCGCCGAGTGCCGCCGCTCGTGTGCTGAATCGACCATTCCATCGCCTATTCTGCCGCTCCGAATTTAGGCCAACAAGGCCAATTTGGCATTCCTACACTGCGCCGCATCCGAGGTCAGCTTCAACGATCACGGCCATCAAAAAGGAGTAGTAGTTATGTCCATCAGCAACACCCTAGACGGCGGCACCTTCCGCCCCGTCGCCGCGTCATCATGGACGGCCCACGACAGAACATGGGTTCTGGGCCTGTTTGCAACCGCCATTGGTGCGGGCACTTTGTTCCTGCCGATCAACGCAGGTTTGGGTGGCATCTGGCCCCTGTTGGTCATGGCGGTCCTGGCTTTTCCGATGACGTACCTGGCGCATCGTGGTTTGATCCGCTTCATTCTGTCGTCGTCCAAACCTGGCAGTGACATCACCGAGGTGGTGGGCGAGCATTTTGGCCCGATGGCTGGCAAGCTGATCACGCTGCTCTATTTCTTCACGATCTTGCCGATCCTGTTGCTCTACGGTGTTGGGCTGACCAACACGGTCGAATCCTTCATGGTGCACCAGATGGGCATGGCGGCTTTGCCACGTGTGCTTCTGTCCTTTGTCCTGACGGCAGGCTTGATCGGTATTGTCTGCGCCAGTGAGCAGATGGTGGTGCGTGTCATGGGCTGGCTGGTCTACCCCTTCATCTTTGTTCTGATCGGCCTGGGCTTGTTCCTGGTTCCCGAATGGAATGGCGCGGTGCTGCAAGGTGTGCCGTCGGCCAGCAAGTTCAGCGTGACGCTGTGGCTGAGTATTCCGGTTCTGGTGTTTTCCTTCAACCACTCGCCGGTGATCTCCCGTTTTGCGGTGGCACAGCAACTGCAGTACGGCAACAGCGCGGTCAAAAAAGCTGATCGCATTGAAAAGTACGCGGCTTTGCTGATGGTGGTGGTGGTGATGTTTTTTGTCTTCAGCTGTGTGTTTGCACTGTCTCCAGCCGATCTGTCCGCAGCCAAAGACCAGAACATTTCTATCCTGTCCTACATCGGCAACAAGTTCCAGAACCCCTACGTGGCCCTGATTGCGCCGATGGTGGCCTTTATTGCGATGTCCAAGTCCTTCCTCGGCCACTACCTGGGCGCACGTGAAGGCCTGAACGGTTTTATTGCACAACAACTCGAAAGCCGCAAAAAGTCGGCCAGCACCAAGACCATCAACCGCTACAGCATGCTGTTCATGTTCGTGACGATCTGGGTTGTGGCCACGCTCAACCCGAGCATCCTGGGCATGATCGAGTCCCTGTGTGGCCCGGTCATCGCGGCCCTGCTGTTTGTGATGCCGATGTACGCGATCCGCAAAGTGCCGTCGATGCGCAAATATGCCAACAACCCGACCAATGTCCTGGTGCTGTTCATCGGTGCCGTGGCGATGTCAGCGATCTTCTACTCCCTGCTCGGCCTCTGATCGTCAACCAACGCTTCCTTTTGCCTTCGCGCCCCAAGCCAACTGGACTGGCGGCGCTGGCAAGAGCCTCCGTTTCAAACTGGAATTCACACCATGATCAGCATGTTTCACCTCTACAAGGTCGGGATCGGCCCCTCCAGCTCCCACACCCTTGGCCCGATGAATGCCGCCAGGCGTTTTGTGGATGATCTGCGCGGGCTGGGCAAACTGGCCCAAGCCACTTCGGTCGTGATCGATGTGTATGGCTCTCTGGCCCTGACCGGGCTGGGCCACAAGACCGATGTGGCCCTGTTGCTGGGTCTGATGGGGGAGCTGCCGGACACCATTGATGTGGGCGCCATCCCCGGCTTGATCCAGAAGGTGCGCAGCACCCAGCGCATCCAGCTCGGGCTGGATGGCCCCGAGGTGGACTTCGGGCGCACGGCCATGACCTTCCACCACTCCAACCTGCCCAGGCACGAAAACGGCCTCACCCTGAAAGCCTTTGCCGGAGAGCGCCTGTTGCTGGACAAAAACTACTACTCGATTGGAGGTGGTTTTGTCATCGAGGATGGCTGCGCCACCAGCGCAGATGACACCGAGGCTGCCGCTCCGTATCCCTATACCAATGCCGCGGAGCTACTGGCCCAATGCCGCCGCACAGGTCTGTCCCTGTCTGGTCTGGTGTTGGAGAACGAGCTGTGTCTGCACACCCAGCAAGAGATCAGCAGCTACTTTGGCAACATCTGGGCGCGGATGTCCCAGTGTATGGAGCGCGGCATGAAGACCGAAGGTGTGTTGCCCGGTCCGTTTCGTGTGCCGCGCAGAGCGGTGGCGCTGCACCGGCGGCTGAGCTCGGCCGGACCACTGTCCAAAGACCCGATGAATATCATCGACTGGGTCAATATGTTTGCACTGGCGGTGTCTGAAGAAAACGCCGCTGGCGGCCGCGTGGTCACCGCACCGACCAATGGTGCCTGTGGCATCGTGCCGGCGGTGCTGGCCTACTACGACCAGTTCATCCACAAGCTCGACGAAGACAGTTGCAACCGCTTCTTTCTGGCCTCCGCCGCCATTGGTGGTTTGTTCAAACGCAATGCGTCGATCTCCGGTGCCGAAGTGGGTTGCCAGGGGGAAGTCGGGGTGGCGTGTTCGATGGCGGCGGCCGGTCTGGCCGAGTTGCTGGGCGGCTCGCCCGAGCAGGTCTGCATCGCCGCGGAAATTGCCATGGAACATAATTTGGGCCTCACCTGTGACCCGGTTGGCGGGCAGGTGCAAATCCCGTGTATCGAGCGCAATGCGATGGGTGCGGTCAAAGCCATCAATGCGGCGCGCATGGCGCTGTGTCGTACCAGCGAACCGATTGTTCCCCTCGACAAAGTGATCGAGGTGATGTTTGAAGTTGGCAAAGACATGAATCCCAAATACCGTGAAACCTCCTGTGGCGGCTTGGCCCTGAAAATGTTGGCACCGATACCTTCGGTGGCAGCTGACCCCGAGCCCGAGTGCATTTGCTGGGCGCCTTGACACAAGCCGCTGCCTCACCCGTACCGCAAAGGGTTCCGCGTTGAACTTGCAATCGATTGCCTCACTGTCGGTCTTGCTGCTGCAGCAGATGTGCGTCTATCTGGTGGTGGCATATGCGCTGAGCCGGACACGCTTGTTCATCCCCCTGACCCGGGCCAGCATTCGCTGGCCTCACCGGATCGCCTGTTATCTGATTTTTTCGGCCTTCTGCATCATGGGGACCTTGCTCGGGCTGCCCGTGGTCAGTGGCAATGCGATCGCCAACACCCCGGCGATTGGCGCGGTGCTGGGCGGTTTGCTCGGTGGGCCGGTGGTGGGACTGGCGGTTGGCATCACGGGGGGGCTGCACCGCTACACCCTGGGCGGCTCCTTTGGTCTGGCGGCGTCCATCGATATCGTGATGCAAGGGCTAGCGGGTGGTCTGACCCACCGCTATTTGATCAAGCGTGGCAAGACCCGGCTGCTGTTCAGCCCCTTGTTGGCAGGTGGGTTGACCTTTGTCACCATCCTGATCGAGTTGGGCATTGATCTGGCGCTGTCGCGACCCTTCGCCGAGGCGCTGGATATCGTCACCCTGATTGCACTGCCCGAACTCATTGCCAACTCCGCCGGTGCGGCGGTGTTTGTCAAGATCCTGCTGGATCGGCGCGACAGCATTGACCGCCAGTCGCGCGCGTTCTCGGCCAAGGCGCTGGAGATTGCCGCGCATGTGGACGGTGTGTTGCGCGATGGTTTCGACCAGGAAAACAGCATGCGTGTGGCGCGCATCATTTACGAACAAACTGGTGTCGGTGCGGTGGCCATCACCGACCGCGAGAAGATCCTGGCTTTCATCGGCATCGGTGCCGACCACCATCTGACAGGCACCCCGATTGCGTCGCAGCACACCCTCCACGCCATCAGCTGCAACGAGGTGATTTTTGCCGACGGCAACGAAGTCCCGTTCCAGTGTTCGCTGAGCCCACATTGCAAACTCGGCTCCTCGCTGGTGATTCCGCTGGTGGGTGAGAACCGGCAGGTGATCGGCACCATCAAACTCTACGAGCCCAAGACCCGGATTTTCTCTACCATCAACCGCACGCTTGGCGAAGGCATTGCCAAGTTGCTGTCTAGCCAGATCCTGGACGGACGTTACGAGCGGCAGAAGAGCCTGTTGCTGGAGTCGGAGCTCAAGCTCTTGCACGCCCAGGTGAACCCGCACTTCCTGTTCAACACCCTGAACACCATCATTGCGATCACCCACGATGACCCCGCCAAGGCGCGCTCCTTGTTGAGTGATCTGGCGGTGTTTCTGCGCAAGAACCTCAAGCGCCCGACCGAGGACGTGGTGCTGTCCGAAGAAATCGAGCACACCAAGGCCTATCTGGGTATCCAGTTGGCACGCTTCGAAGATCGGCTCTCGGTCGAGATCGACATCCCCGAGCCGCTGCTGGGTGTGCATGTCCCCGCGTTCACCTTGCAGCCGCTGGTCGAGAACGCGATCAAACACGGTACCGGGCAAATGATCCGCGTCGGACGGATTTGCATCCGGGCCCATCAGGACGGCCAGGCGATCTTCCTGGTGGTGGAGGACAACGCCGGCCTTTATGATCCCCAGCCCGGCGGTGGCGGCCTGGGCATGAACATCGTGGATCGGCGCATCAAAAACCGCTACGGTGAATCCTTTGGCGTGACCATGGCTTGTGAGCGCCAGGTGTCGACCCGAGCCACTGTTCGCATCCCCATGGAGGCTTTGACCTGAGATGATGACCGCCCTGATCGTTGACGACGAACCCTTTGCGCGGCGCGAGTTGCGGCGCACCCTGGAGCCATCCAAAGACATCCAGATTCTGGGCGAATGTGGCAATGCCATCGACGCCCTGACCCGCATCCATGTCGACAAGCCGGATGTGGTGTTTCTCGACATCCAGATGCCGCAAATCACCGGTATCGAGATGCTGGGCATGCTGGACCCGCAGACCATGCCGCAGATTGTTTTTCTGACCGCTTATGACGAGTATGCGGTGCGGGCGTTTGAGAAAAACGCGTTTGACTACCTGCTCAAACCGGTCACCGCCGACCGCCTGGAGCTGACGCTGGAGCGTTTGCGTAACAGCTTTTTCAGGCAGGACTTCAGCGTGTTGCCCGAGGCCAACCATTTGCGCCAGATCCCTTGCTTCAGCCAGAACAGCGTGATTTTTGTGAAGGCGAGTGATGTCGAGTTTGTGGAAGCACGCAGCACCGGTATTTATGTGTCAGACACCGATGGCCAGGAGCGCCCCACCGCCTTGCGCCTGAACATCCTGCAGCAACGCACCGGCCTGCTGCGCTGCCATCGGCAGTACCTTGTGAACATCGACCTGGTGCACAAACTGCAATATTTGGAGAGTGGTCTGGCCGAGTTTGTCACGCAACGGGGTCGCGTCATTCCGATCAGCCGACGCCTGTTGCCCGAGATCAAGGAACGGCTGGGGATCAGTTAGGCGGTGGGCCAGACCGCGCCTGGCCACGCGCTCACGGCAGTTGGGTCAGTAGCTCCAGGGTGGGGTAACCATCGGGCACCAGACCCACGCTGCGTTGGTACGCACGAATGGCGCGGCGTGTGGCCGGGCCCATCACGCCGTCGGCGGCGCCACTGTCAAAACCACGGGTGTTGAGTGCGCTCTGCAAAGCCTGCAACTGCGTGCGTGACAGGGCTTGTACATCGCGCGGCCAGGGGGCTTGTACGCCGGGGCCGCCCGCCAGTTGTTGGGCCAGCAGGCCCACCGCCAGCGCGTAACTGGTGGCGTTGTTGTAACGCAGGATGGCGCGGAAGTTGGCGCCGACCAGGAAGGCCGGGCCGCGTGCACCGGCTGGCAGAAGCAGCGCACTGTCGGGCAGATCAGGCAAGGGGCCGCCGTCGAGCGACTGCATACCTTGTTGTTGCCAAGTTGAGCTTGGCTGGCGCAGCTCACCGTCGGCGCTTGCATAGTCGAATCCTGCTGGCAAACGCACCTCGACCGCCCAGGGCTGATTGACCTGCCAGCCGGATTTGGCCAGGAAATGGGCGGTGGAGCCCATGACATCGGGCAGGCTGGCCCAGATGTCACGGCGGCCATCACCGTCAGCGTCGATCGCATAGGCCAGGTAGTTGGAGGGCAGCAGCTGGGTCTGGCCCATGGCGCCGGCCCACGACCCGATCATCTGGTCGCGTTCAACCTCGTGGTTTTGCAGCATCTTTAGCGCGGCAAGCAATTGCCCGCGCGCCCAGGGCCCGCGTCGGCCTTCAAAGCCCAATGTGGCCAGTGCATCGATGGTGGGTATGTCGCCCATGAAGCTGCCGTAGTTGCTCTCCATGCCCCAGATCGCCACCAGGATCTCCGCTGGGACGCCGTAACGGCGCGCTGCGGCCTCGATGTCCGTGCGCGATTGTTCGAGCTTGTCTTGACCGCGTATCACACGTTGTTTGGACACCGCGTAGTCAAGGTAGTCCCACACCGTCCGGTTGAACTCGGGCTGGGCGCGGTCCAGCTCGATCACGCGAGGTACAAAACGAACGGTGTCAAACGCACTGTGCAGCGTGGCTTCGTCGATGCCAGCGGCACGGGCACTGTCGCTGAACTCCGCCACCCAGCGCGCAAACTGTTGGGCATGAACGTCCAGGTCTGCCGAGGCTGCGTTTGCCGCAGTGGTCTGCTGGGCTGGCGGTGCGGTTTGGGGGTCGGTGGGTTGGGGTGGCGTGGTGCACGCGGCCAGGCCCAGGCAGGCCAGCACACAGGGGGCGAGCCAGCGTGATGGCAGGGCGCTGCGTGCGATAGAGGGCAAAAAAGTGTTCATGCCCCCCATTGTCGGCCGGGTCAGAACTCAGGGCACACCCGCGCTGACGATCAGGTTGAACACCTCACGCAGCAACACCAGTTCACTCATGGCGCTGCTGCGCAGCAGGCTGATCGGTTTGAACTCGCCGCCCAGCGCCTCAATGGCTGCCTTGGGGGCGTCGCGGGTGGTGAAACGCAGCAGGTGGATACGTACCGGGCCGCTCTCTGTGCTGGCCCAGTGGTTGAACTCCTGGACACGTTCCAGCGTGGTGGGATCAAAACCGCAGTAGTCGATCACCGCCTGGCGCACTGCCTGACCCGAAAACTCGGGCGTGATGATTGCGGGTGAACGCATCGGCACGGCGTCGCCCGGCAGGGCCGAGGGCCACAGCAGGGTCTGGTCCCAGCGCGGGAACAGCAAAGCCGCGCTGTAACTGTCGAAGTGGGTGAGGATCACCCGGTTGTGGACAAAGAGGTCGGTGAGCGCCATGGGGGTGTGGTCGGCAGGGGTTGTATCAGAAACCATGCTGTAGCCCTTGTGTTATTTGAGTTGAATGCTATGAATTGCGGTGCATACTGCACCGGCGCCGTCTTGCCAGGGTGGCTCGGCGTGGCCCCATGCCACAAGCCTGATGCGCAGACGGGGGTGTCAAGCAAGAACTGTGGCAGCGCCGCTTTGTCGGTTTTGTCGCTTGTCACCCATTGACGGGTGCCATCGCTGGCGTGGTTTAGCGGGCAGGTCTCAGGCGACCATCTTGCTGCGACAAGTGAAGCATATAGCCCTTGTTCAATAAGGGCTGCAGCCTGTTTTTATCGCTAAACCAGGCGCTAACCAATCAGCGCCACCGCCTTGATCTGCACCCACACCTGCTGGCCTGGGGCCAGGCCCAGGCCAGCGGCTGAGCGGTGGGTTAGTCGGGCGATCAGCGGTGAGTCACCGAGCTTCAGGCGCAGCAGCATCAGCGCCGGGTGGTCATCTGGCGCCAGCTGGTCCACCGTGGCGGGCAGGCAGTTGAGGATGCTGGTATCAAACACCGGGTGCAGGGCGACGCTGACATCACGCGCCAGGATACGCACCCGCACCGCGCTGCCCAGGGCGTGGCCACCGTCGCGCACCCACAGGCTGCCACCGGGGAACGTTACACGCGCCAGGTGCCAGGTGGCATCACGCTCGGCCACCACCGCATCCA
The DNA here is from genome assembly GCF_002017865.1 of Rhodoferax fermentans. Taxonomy (NCBI): domain Bacteria; kingdom Pseudomonadati; phylum Pseudomonadota; class Betaproteobacteria; order Burkholderiales; family Comamonadaceae; genus Rhodoferax; species Rhodoferax fermentans. Next base: position 2,783,371 of record NZ_MTJN01000002.1, read on the forward strand.
GCACCACACCAGCGTCTTCACCGAGGCGAATCGGCAAATCCAGCCGCGCCAACGTCTCACCAAGCGGACCGCAGGCCAGGGCCCGGCCACCTTCAAGAGCGACGATGAAGTCGGCCAGCCGCGCCACCTCGTCGGGCGCGTGGCTGACATACAGCACCGGAATGTCGAGTTCGCTGTGCAGGCGTTCCAGGTAGGGCAGGATTTCCTGTTTGCGTTGTAGGTCCAGCGCGGCCAGGGGCTCGTCCATCAGCAAAATGCGTGGGCTCAAGGCCAGGGCGCGTGCGATGCTGACACGCTGGCGTTCCCCACCTGACAGATGCTCGGGCTGGCGATCCAGCAGGTGAGCAATGCCCAGCAAGGCAATCGCCTGATCCAGGCTGACGCGCGCCGCAGCGTTTGTGCGCTTGAGACCGTAACGCAGGTTGCCCAGCACCGTCAGGTGTGGGAACAGGCTGGCCTCCTGGAACACATAGCCCAGCGGTCGCTTGTGGGTGGGCAGCCAGTGACTGTCATCCTGCCAGACCTCGCCGTTGACCCGCAGCTGCCCATGCGGCGCGCGTTCCAACCCGGCAATACAGCGCAGCAGCGTGGTTTTGCCAGATCCTGAGTGGCCAAACAGCGCGGTCACCCCGCGCGCGGGCAGGTCCAGGTCCACGTCTAGCGTGAAGCCTGGCCAGTCGATGTGAAAACGCGCCTGAATGCCCGCCATCTCAGCTTTCTCGGACAGGTTTGGGCCGCCGCGCGTAGAGCGCCAGCAGCACCACAAACGCAAACACCAGCATCACCGCCGACAGGCGATGGGCATCCACGTACTCCAAAGCTTCGACATGGTCGTAGATCTGCACCGAGGCGACACGGCTCACGCCCGGGATGTTGCCGCCAATCATCAGCACCACACCAAACTCACCCACGGTGTGGGCAAAGGTCAGAATACACGCAGTCATAAAACCCGGCCGCGCCAGCGGCACCACCACGGTGAAAAACGCATCCAGCGGCGAGGCTCGCAAGGTGGCCGCCACCTCCAGCGGTCGCTCACCAATGGCCTCAAACGCGGTTTGCAAGGGCTGTACCATGAACGGCAGCGAATAAAACACCGAGGCCACCACCAGCCCCCAGAAGGTGAAGGGCAGCAACCCGAGCCCTAACGTCTGTGTCAGCTGCCCCACCGGGCCGTTGGGGCCCATAGCCAGCAGCAAATAGAAGCCCAGCACCGAGGGTGGCAGCACCAGCGGCAGTGCCACCACCGCGCTGAGCGGCCCTTTCCACCAGGCTTTGGCGCGCGCGAGCCACCAGGCCAGAGGCGTGCCCAGCAGCAGCAGGATCAAGGTCACCGTGCCCGCCAGGCGCACGGTCAGCCACAAGGCTTGTAAGTCATCAGGGGTTAACAACATGCTGTCAGCTTAGCGCCTTCTCCAGATCGGTCCGACAGAGGCTTCATGTTTCGGGTGAAAAACACTTGGCATGGTCGGCGCATTCCCCACAGCTGGGCGCCGGGCAGAGGTAAATGCCCTCGGTGCTGCAGTAGTGGCGGTAGATGAATTTTTTCCACTTCATGTCGCCCACATTCAATGCCGCCAGCGTTGGAAATGCCAAAGTCATCAGGCTTGAGAGTTCAGCCCGGTTGGCCAGGCCCAGGTCCTGCCACAGGTGGTCGCGTCCGCAGCAGGCGCAGGCCACAATGCGCGCCAGCCAAAGTTCAGACACCTGGCTGCCTGCGCGGTGGCCCAGCAGCAGCTGGTGGATGTCGTCAAGCTCCAGCGAATCTTTGCAGGGGCCGTCTAACAGCGGCATCGGCTCACCCGGAAAGTACGCGTCCCAGAGTGCGGCGAAATCCGCCTGTGACAAACCCAGCTTGGCACTCAGCACCCCTTGGTTCAGGGCGCGCCCCACCAGCAGGCTGGCCAGCACCACACGCAGCGGGTCGGCGGCGGCGGGTGCTGCCGCAGGCCGGGCCAGCAGCTCGGCCATCAGCACGGTGCGGTGATCCAAGGGGGTGTTCATGGGCGGGCTCCAAACACCACCTGCACATCCCTGGGTGGTGCCCAGTAGGGTGCGGAGGTCACCAAAAAGTCGGCCCCGGCGGCCACATAAGCGGCTGCGTTGCCAGCGTGGATGCCACCAGCGGCGGCGAGCAAGGGGCGGGTCGGTCGCTGGATGTCTGCCAAAGCCTGGCGGCAGGTGGACACGGCCTCGGGTGTGAACTTTTCGAGCTGCAACACCTCGGCACCTGCCTGCGCCCACACCAGCGCCTCACTCACATTGGCCACCTCGACCGCGAGTTTTTTCTCAGGCTGCGCCCGGCGCAGCCGTTCGATGGTTTGTACCGGGGACTCGTTCAGATACAGCCGATGCTCGGCAAACACCAGAATGGTTTCCGACAGGCCCAGCCGGTGCAGGATGCCACCACCGGCCCTGACCGCCTTGGCCGACAAGGCTTTGGTGCCTGGCACATTTTTGCGGGTGCAGGCCACTGCCACCCCGTTGGCTGCGGCCACGATGCTGGCTGTGGCGCTGCCGATGCCGCTGGCCCACTCGACCAAGGTCTGGGCGGTTTTCCAGGCGCGGTGCAAGTCAGCGACCGGGCCGTGTGCTTGCAGCAGCAAGTCACCCGCCTGAGCCGCTGCGCCCGACGACAGCACCAGCGTGGCCTGGGCACCTGCGAGTTCAAACAGGCGGCAAGCTTCTTCGGTGCCACACACTGTCATGGCCAAACGCGCATAAAAACTGAGTTGGCCCATGTAGGTACCGATACCCAGGCTGTCGGTGGTGATGTCGCCAAAAGGCGCATCGTCCTGCAGCAGGGTCTGTAGCTGGGTGTCGTTCAGCGCAAGCATGTCAATGACGCGAGAACAGGTCACGCAGCTTGCACAGCGTGGTGGTGATGTCAAAGCGGGTGTCGGCCAGGGCCTCACCCGCCAAAATTTTCTTGAGGGCGGTTAACGGATCACTCTCGCCGGTCAGCAGCACCTGCGCCCCCCATTTGGCCATGTGGCGGATGTAGCCGTCGCCTGCGCTGGCGGCCACCACCACCTCCACGCCATGCAAAGGGTGCGGCCCGTCGTCTTGAAAGTAATGCGGCAACTGAGCCTTGGTGAGCTGGATGTGCTGCGGCTCGGGCAAAGGGGCACCGGGCTGGCAGTCATAGACCAGCCAGTCGGTGGCTTGCCCGGCGTGGCCGGACACCTGGGTACCGTTGGCCTTGGTGGCAATGGCAATCATCATGGCCTGACATCCTTGTGAAGTACATCCTGCAGCAGCCTAGCCAGTTTCATGCCGACCATGCGGCGCTTGTCAGGACAAGGCGTAACCAAAGGTCTTGATGACGGCTTTGGCCTTGTCGGATTTGAGGTACTTGATCAGCGCTTCTGCCGCTGGTTTGCCTTTGCCTTTGTCCAGGATGACCGCGTCCTGGCGGATCGGTGCATACAGTTTGGCCGGCACCACCCAGTGTGAGCCCTCGATCTTGCCGTCGACCAGCACCTGTGACAGTGCGACAAAACCGAGCAAGGCATTGCCGGTGCTGATGAACTGGTGGGTCTGGCTGATGTTCTCACCCATCACAATTTTGGGGCTCAGGCTCTCATACACACCCAGCGCCTGCATGGCCTGCACCGCCGCAGCGCCATAAGGCGCGAGTTTTGGGTTGGCCAGTGCCAGGTGGTCAAAGCCGCCGTTTTTCAGAACCTGGCCCTGGTTGTCCACAATGGCCGGTTTGGCCGACCACAGCACCAGGGTGCCAATCGCGTAGGTGAACTGGCTGCCTGCAACGGCGGCGTTTTCTTTCACCAGCTTGGTCGGGGTTTCGTCGTCGGCTGACAGCAGCACCTCAAACGGTGCGCCGTTTTTGATCTGGGCGTAAAACTTGCCGGTGGCGCCATACGAAGCCACCAGCTTGTGGCCGGTGTCTTTCTCGAAGTCGGCAGCGATCTGTTTCATCGGTGTGGTGAAGTTGGCGGCCACCGCGACCGAGACCTCGTCGGCATGGGCACCAACGGCGGCACAGATCAGGGAGGCCAGCAAGGCTGGCAGCAGGTGGGAAGCTTTCATGGGAACTCCTGTGGAAAAAACAAATATCAGTCGACAGCGGCCAGAAAGACGCTGGAAGCTTTGAACACCGCGGTCAAGGGCTGGCCCACGGCGAGCTTGAGCCGCTTGACACTGTCGTCGGTGATCACCGCGGTGATCACATGCCGACCACCGGGCATGGCCAGCGTGACTTCGGCGTTGACCGGCCCTTGGTGGAGGTGGGTGATGGTGCCGGCAAAGCGGTTGCGCGCCGAGATCTGGCCGTCGTCACCGGCCATCAGCAAGATGGACGAGGCTTTGACAAAAGCCAGCACATCACGGCCCAACGCCAGCCCGAGGTTTTCGGCTGACTCGCGGGTCACGATGGCGGTGAGTTGCAGGTCGGGCGCCAGGCGGATGCTGACCTCGGTGTCGACCACGCCTTCCTTGAGCGCGGTGACGGGGCCGGCAAACTGGTTGCGCGCGCTGGTTTTCATGGACATTCTCCTCAAGACTTGCCGAAAGTCGTCCACATCGCAGACGCCACTTTGTTGGAGGTTGCTGGTGAGTTTTTCGAGCGCCAGCTGGGACTCTTTTTCGAGCGCGCGGTAAAACGCAATCAATCGTCGCGCAAAGGTCGTGAGTTCGGTGCCACCGCCGTGGCGGCCACCGGCCGAGCGGTTGACCAGCGGCTCAGGCGCCACGTTGTTCATGTCGTCCACCGCGTCCCAGGCCGCCTTGTAAGACATGGGCACCGCCTTGGCGGCTTGAGAGATGGAGCCACATTTGTCGATGGCTTCGAGCAGGCGGATGCGTTTGTCGCCCAGAAAGCTGCCCAAAGCGGTGTCGATGTGAAACTTGCCGGTGAGTTGGGTGGGTGTGCTTGGCATTCAGGTCGTCTCAGTCAGTTCTTCGTTATGTACCCAAGCAAACAACGTACCAGACCGTCAACTTCCGCCAATCGTCTGTCATGGCTGCCAAAGACCACTGGCGGTGGCGTAGCCGAGTCGGCATCGTCTCGCCGGAAGTGTCTGGCAGTTTTCGTCATTGCGATGTGTACTAAGCGACATAACGATACCAAAAAATGTCGGGTATGCCACACAAATGTCAAATGGAAGTGCCTTTTTGCATGGCATTCAACTTGCGATGTGACCCTATCGCTATAGCAATGTGGCTATGACGACACAGCTTGCCCTGGGTGAGACTGCCTGGGTGGGATACCAAGTGTGTTTGGAGAGCCTTGCCTTATGAAACCTTTGTCCTGTCTGTCTGCGGCGCCCATCGGGCGTGGTCGTAGTCTGTTCAACCCGCGTGCTCCGGCGGCGCCTGACCGCCCGAACCGGCGCCAGGTCTTGTTGGGTGCAGCCGCTGGTGTCCTGTGGCTAGGACTCGCCCGCAGTGCGTCTGCGCAGGCGCAAGCTGCACTCTTGGTGCTGGCCGGTGCCGGGTACAAACGCCCGGTCGAGGCCTTGTGCGCCGCCTTCACCCAGGCCACCGGGCTGGTGGTGGAGCGCAGTTATGGCAATCTGCAGCAGATGTTTGCCCAGGCGCAGGCCAGTGGCCGGGTGGACGTCCTGGTGGGGGACGCCAGTTTCATCGACCAGGCGCAGGGCCTGCAGTTGCCCCGGCGTGTGGCCCTGGGCCAAGGTATCTTGACGCTGGCCTGGCGGCGCCATCTGCCGGTGCCGGATGGTTTGAGCGGCTTGGCGGGGCTGCGGCAGATGCTGGCGCAGCCGTCCTGGTCGGTGGCTTTGCCCAACCCGCAGCAGGCCGTTTACGGCAACGCGGCCAAACAACTGCTGCAGGCGCAAGGCCTGTGGCAGGGTCTGCAGGAACGGTTGAAGGTGGTGGCGACGGTGCCGCAGGTCAGTGCCTACCTGAGCTCCGGTGAGATTGACCTGGGTTTTGTGAACCTGACCGAGGCCCTGGCGGCCAAGGACCTGTTGGGTGGTTTTATCACGCTGCCCAGTGGCGATGGCAGTTATGCCGAGGTGGCCATTGTGGCAGCGATGGCTGAGGCATCAAAATCGACGCTAGCCCTTACCAATACTCAGCAGTTTGCTCTGTTTTTGGAAACACCTGTGGCGCGCGGCATTTTGCGCCGTGCGGGTTTGTGAACCTGTCGCCAGACGCCTGGGCGGCTTTGGTTTTGAGTGGCCGACTGGCCTTGTGGGTGACGCCTGCCTACGCACTGGCCGGGGCCCTGCTGGCCTGGGCGCTGGTGTTTGGCCTGAAACGCCCGGGCTGGCTCGACGCGCTGGTGACGATCCCGATCGCGTTCCCACCGGTGGTGATCGGTTTTGCCCTGTTGTGGCTGCTCGGGCGCCAGAGTCTGCTGGGCCAGACGCTGGTCGAACTGGGTGTGGGGTTTGTCTTCAGCTTCCAGGGCCTGTGGCTGGCGGCCTTTATTGCAGGTTTGCCGCTGGTGGTCAAAACACTGCAGGCGGCCCTGCAAACGCAGCCGCGTGACTGGCATGAAACGGCGTTGACGCTGGGGTGCAAACCCTTTGCTGCCTTCTGGCTGGTGCATCTGCCGATTGCCCGCAGCGCCTGGCTGACCGGCGTGTTGCTGGCGCTGGCGCGTGGTTTGGGTGAGGTGGGCATCAGCCTGATGCTGGGCGGCAACATCCTGGGCCGAACTGAGACGTTGTCGCTGGCGATTTTCAACGCCGTCACCACCGGGGACTACGCGCAGGGTGCGCTGCTGAGCGCGTTGTTGGGCGGCTGTTGCCTGGGCCTGCTGATGCTGGTGCGTTGGCTGCAACCCAGGCCAAGCCGCTGCGTCTGACGGTGCACTCAGGCACTTTATTTTGAGTTTGTTTGTGTCACATCAAGCTGGCTAGCAGCGTATCCGAGACGTTGTGCTTGCAAAGACCGAACGGGTTGGCACACCATGGGTTGCCACGCCAAATGCGGGCTTTTTTTATCAACCAAGAAAGTAGAAAAATGGCTATCAGCGCAAGAAACCTGTTCAAAGGCAAAGTCACCGCCCTCAAAGAAGGCCCGATCCACGCCGAAGTGGAAATCACCACCACCGGAGGCGACAAAATTGTGGCCACCCTGACCGAAGCCAGCGTGAGCTCTTTGGGCCTGGGCATCGGCAAAGAGGCGGTGGCGGTGGTCAAAGCCCCCTGGGTGACCTTGCTCACGGGCACACCGGAGTACCGTTTCAGCGCCCGCAACCAGCTCCAGGGCACGGTCAGCGCCTTGCTCAAGGGGGCGGTTAACTGCCAGGTGACGGTGGCTTTGCCGGGTGGCTCCACCGTCAGCGCGATGGTCACCAATGCCGCAGCGGCCGAACTCTGCTTGGCTGAGGGCACACCGGTCACGGTCCTGTTCAAGGCCAGCCACGTGTTTGTGGGTGTGCCGGTCTGAAGGCGTTCACCTCAGCGCCTGCACAAACCCAGCGCCGGGTGGCGCAGGCGCGTTAACAGCCAGGCCTGGCGTGTGGCGCGGGCCTTCAGGGGCGGGCTTAGCGTGGCATGGTGGGTGACAGCACATAACGGGTGTGGACCCCGCCGGGCTTAATCCGGTCCACCGTGGTGTGACACACCAGCCAGCGGCCATCCAGCAAACGCCAGGCCGTCTGCGACTCGGTGTACACCGGGGCTTCGTAGAACACATCGTCGTCGTCCGAGCGCAGATCGGTCAGCACAAAGTGCGACGCACAGTAACAAGGCTGCTGGTGTTGGTCGCAGCCGGTGACCCGGCCCGCCCGTAACTCATAGTCCTCAAACACCTGAAAGCGCAGCGGCACCACCACCAGCGCCTGCAGCGCAGTCGGTAACTCGTCAGACCAGGCCACCTGGGGCTGGCTGGCAAACGGGCAGGGCGCATGGACATCGTGAGACGGTTTGACAGCAGGTGCCTGGAACATGCCAACCTCCAACAGGGTTCGGCGGATGGCATGGGCCAGCGCCGGTGGTGAAACAGGGGTGGGCAGATGGCGCAAAACCGACACGTGCCCTGGTCGCTGTATACAAAAGCAAATAACGCGCCCGAGCCCCATGCTTTGTGAGATTCACAAGTCATTTTGGCGCCTAGCCCTTTTGCATCAAGGGCTAAGTGCTCTGAATTGGAGAGTATCTGGCGTGTTCGGCGTGCACCCAAGGCCGTCGCCGTTGTGTGACAAAGCCGCCAAAACAGCGGCGCCCAGTTCAGTGCCGGGCGCTCAGAAACACTCGGTTTCGAGCTGGTCAAGCCAGGCCAGACCGGTCTCGTCGTGTCGGGCCTCCAGCAGCTCGCGGATCTGGTTGACAAAACTCGACAGCAGCAACTGGTCGTCGTAACGCATACCTTCGGTGGCGTTGCGGCGCTGGAAGAAATAGGCCCAGAATGGGTCGTTTTGCCCCTGGGTGTGGGCCTCGATGCGGGCAATCATGCGGGCGGCCTGGCCGTCGAAATCAATGCCTTTGAAGCTGCGGTAGCGGTCAACGGTGTTCATGTCAGATCAGATGTTTTTCTTGCCTTGCAGCAGTTTGGCTTTGTCGGATGGGCTGTAGTTGTCAAACAGGCCCTGGGCGGCGGCAACACGGCGGTGTGCCATACGGATGGCTTCGATCTTGCCGGCCGGGGCAATCGGCGAGACACATTTGGTCAGCGCCACGCTGGCGCAGGCTGGACAGGCGGGGGTGCTGCCAGAGCGCACCAGCGCCTCAAAGTGGTGGCCGCAGGCCTGGCATTGGTAGTCATACAGGGGCATGGTGATCTCCGGTTCAAAGGGGTGAGCTGCAGTGGCCTGCGGCAGCGGCGCAGCCTTCGAGCGAGCCAGGCTGTGGCGCCTGTTCACCCAGGCCGACCCAGGCGTGCACCGCAGCGGTATCAAAGCCCACCATGCGTTGCTCACCCACAGCCATCAACGGACGACGGATCAGCAAAGGCTGTGCCAGCAGCAGCGCCAGCGCGGCATCGGCGCTGAGCGACTCTGGCACCACCTCGCCGGACTTGACCTGGGGTGCCGCACGGTTGAACCAGTCCGGCACCGCCAGAGGGCTCAAAAACAGGAGCAGCTCCTCCTCAGTCCATGGGGTCAGGAGCAGGTTTTTGACATCAAGGGTGTGGTGGGCGGCGAGTAACAAAGCCTTTTGTCTGGCGTTGCCGCCACAGCCGGGTTTTTCATAAAAGCTGATGTGTGCCATGGCGAGGTTCTCAAGAGGAGGGGGTGTTTGGCGCGGGCTTCACACTGGCCGCCAGCGCCAGCAGACCATAGGTCTGGTCGGTGATGGCGCGTACCACGTCGGGGCGCAGGCGTTGCAACCAGCGCGACGGCAGTCGGGTGGCACCACAGCGGGCACCGGCCAGCATGCCCAGCAGCGCGCCGGTGGTGTCGGCGTCGTCGCCCTGGTTCACCGTGGCCACCATCGCGGCCTCGAAGTCCTCGTGTTGGGTCAGGAAGTACAGCACGGTCTGCACCGTGTCGACCACATAGGCGGTGGCGCGGCCCCGGTAGGGGGTGAAGCCAAAACTCGGGTTGTTGGCCACCCACTGGGCCACCCAGGCCTGGCAGCTTGGGTGGCTGGCGCCGGTGAGCAGCAGGCGCAGCAACTGGCCCAGGCCCAGCGTGGCGGCATCGGACAAGGGGTGGTGGTGGGTGAGGCGCGCCTGAGTGATCGACAGGCGCTCAAACAAGCCGTCGTGGCCCAGGGTGGCCAGCACGGCGGGCAGGTTGCGCATCAGCGCGCCGTTGCCGCCGTCACCGGGGTTGAGTTCACCCGAGAGTGTGCCCTCGTGCATGAAGCGCATGATGCCGCGACGGCAGGTGTTGCCACAGTCCACCGGTTTGGCCTTGAACCACTGCACATAGGCCTGGCCGATGCGCCGGGTCAGGGTCTCGTCGCCATGTGCATGGGCGATCAGCGTGGGCGCACCCGCTTGCAGCAGCGCCTCACCGAGGGCCAGGCTCATGGTGGTGTCGTCGGTGACCTGACCACGCGCCAGTTTGAGCCAGCCACCACCAACGATGTCGCGGTGCACACCGTATTGGTGGGCGATTTCGCGTGGGCGCATGAACTCCACCGTGGCGCCCAGTGCATCGCCAATGGCCAAACCGAGGTAAGCGCCCAGGGCGCGGTCGAGGGGTTCACGCATAACGTGCCGTGACCTCGTAGTTGCCACCCAGGGCCAGCACCTCCTGCTCACCCTGCAGCACCTGGCCCGGCAAGAGGCCGGGAAAAACCAGCACCTTGCATACCGGCACCTGCACCTCAAACACCCAGTCGCCAAACACCGAGGCGTCCTGCGCACTCAGACTGAACGACACCAGGTTGTTGAGCCGCACGGTGCAGCACCGGTTTTGCAGTCGGCCATGGATCACCTGCTCTTCACAGCGGTTGCTGCCACGCCAGAGCTGCAGGTGTTTGCTCTCTGGTGTGACCCCCGGCAGCAGGCCACGGCGCAACGCCCATTGGCAGAACTCGTACAGCAGATCGAGTTGCTGGTGGATGTTGTTATTGTTGTGACGGCTGGCGGTTTTTTCCTGCAAGTAGGTCACCCAGGCTGGCGAGGGGAAACGCACCAGAGGCGCTTTGTGAAAACTCGGCACCAGCCCAAAACGGCTCTCGACCCAACCCTTGAGCACCGCACCCGCCACACCGTTGGCATCCATGCCCCAGCCCTGCAGCAGCTTGCGCCAGCTGCTGTGCCAGCGCCGCTGCTCCGAGGCGCCCATGCTGCGCAGCTCATCCGCATCAGGCTTGCGCAGTCCAAACGCAATCGCCATGTAGTGGGTGAACATGTCCTGCGCCTCGCTTAGGTCCTGGCTGCGTTCCAGCAGTGCAAACAGCCCCATGTGCGACTCACGTGTGCCCGCAATGGCCAGGGGCACCGGGTGGCCGTTGAACGCCGCGCTGCCGAGTAAGAGCGAAGGCACCCCCACCAGGTTGGTGCCGTACCAGCGCTGGGGCTGATCAAGTTCATCGGAGTCGACATCCATGAACAGTTTTTCACGTTTGAGCGAATGGATGGCGTCGCGACCAGCCCGATGTCAGAGCGAGAAGCACAGCCGTACTTCCATACGGCGAGCATCGCAGGCGCAAGATCGGGTTGCGCAGCAGGAAGCCACCGCTCAAACAGGACGGTTCTCGTTGGGGTTGCGCACTGGTCCCATCAGCGCCAATCCTTGCTCGTAGCTGATGCTCTCAAATTTGGCGCTGAACTTAAGGGCGGCATTGGCCACCGCGTCGAGCTTGCCAGCGGTGTCCTTTTTCTTGAGGTCGTTCTTCTCCAGGTACAACAAGTCCAGCAACTCGTTGTAAACGGTGGACTCCAGAATCGGCAACACGTAGAAGGTGGCGTTGTTGTAGGGCACCTGGTATTTCTTGGACAGGTCGATGTTGTCGCAAAACAAGAAGTACTTGCCGTTGGCGCTCAAGGTGTCGCCCAGCACCTCGGCCACGTCCTTGAGACTCTCAAAACTCAGCAGGTAACCGGCAAAAAACGGCACAAAACTTTCGCCCACATTGGCAATCGCCATGACCTGGGGGCACATCAGCTCGGGTGGGCGCGCCTCGTCGGCCAGCTTGGGGGCAAAACGCAGCGCCAGCTCACCCCGAAAACCAACGCGGCCGGGCACGCCGGTGATCGCTTTGTGCAAGGGGTTGAGCAGCCGCCCTTCGTTTTCAAGGCGGGCAAAAGCGGTGTCGTCGATCTCTGGTCGGGCGAGGGTGGCGGTCATGGGAGGTCCTTTGGGTGGTTGAGCTGGCAGTGATAGCTTTGATACAAGCCCCTCTCTAACTGCAATGACCGTACCAACCTGAAACCCGCTGCAAACCCGACACAAACACACATCCCAAGCGCTTACGACCGGGATTTTTGCGACACGGTCAGGGGTTTTGTCGGGAAGTTAACAAAACCCGGAAAGCCAGGTTTTTGCCCTGAGAAAAACAGCTTTTCCCAATGAAAACAGGGTGTGACACCGGCTTTGAGGCGTGGCCCAAACGGCATGGCACGGAAGCTGCAATGAACAGGCTGCGCGGGCTCACATCCAGCCAAACGTGACTACAAGAAGAAGACCATCGGACACGCCAGGCAGACACAAGTCGCGGCTACGCAAGCTTGGTTCTTTTAACCCTTCCTGATTGGAGTACTGCAATGGCTAAACTTCGGCAAATCGCCTTCTACGGCAAAGGTGGCATCGGCAAATCGACCACCTCCCAGAACACCCTGGCAGCCTTGTCTGACCTGGGCCAGAAAATCCTCATCGTTGGCTGCGACCCCAAAGCCGACTCCACCCGTCTGATCCTGCACGCCAAGGCGCAGGACACCATCCTGTCACTGGCCGCCGAAGCGGGTTCCGTGGAGGATCTGGAGCTCGAAGACGTGATGAAGATTGGTTACAAAAACATCCGTTGTGTTGAATCCGGTGGCCCAGAGCCAGGTGTTGGTTGCGCTGGCCGCGGTGTGATCACCTCGATCAACTTCCTCGAAGAAAACGGTGCCTATGACGGTGTGGACTATGTGTCCTACGACGTGCTGGGTGACGTGGTGTGTGGCGGTTTTGCCATGCCGATTCGCGAAAACAAGGCGCAGGAAATCTACATCGTCATGTCCGGCGAAATGATGGCCATGTACGCGGCCAACAACATCTCCAAGGGCATTCTGAAATACGCCAACTCGGGTGGTGTGCGTCTGGGTGGCCTGGTGTGTAACGAGCGCAAGACCGACAAGGAATACGAACTGGCCGACGCCCTGGCGGGCATGTTGGGCAGCAAGCTGATCCACTTTGTGCCACGTGACAACGTGGTGCAACACGCCGAACTGCGTCGTATGACGGTGATCGAATACGCCCCTGACTCCAAGCAGGCCGGTGAATACCGCACGCTGGCGCAGAAGGTCCACAACAACGCGGGCAACGGCACCATCCCCACCCCCATCACGATGGACCAGCTCGAAGACATGCTGATGGAGTTCGGGATCATGGATGTGATCGACGAATCCCTGGTCGGCAAGGCCGCCGCAGAACTGGCCGCTGCCCAAGCCGCCGCAGCGCAGCTGGCTGCCGCGTAATTGGCCCACCCCCCGTTGCTTGCTCACTGCGTGTAGCCGCATCCCCCCTCAAGGGGGCGGCCCCAGCGGCCTGGCATAGCCAGATCCGCGGGGCCCCTGGCAACGCTGTATCTCGCTGACCGCAGTACCGCTAGCAACGCCTACTTTTTTATCACCGGAGTTACCACCATGACCGCCACCGTTGAAGAGCGCAAGGCCACCAACAAGGCCCTGATTGAAGAAGTGCTGAAGGCCTACCCCGAAAAAATGGCCAAGCGGCGCGCCAAACACCTCAGCACTTTTGAAGAAGGTCGCCCCGATTGCGGGGTCAAGTCCAACATCAAGTCGCTGCCTGGCGTGATGACCATTCGTGGCTGCGCCTATGCGGGTTCCAAAGGGGTGGTCTGGGGCCCGATAAAGGACATGGTGCACATCAGCCATGGCCCGGTCGGGTGTGGCCAGTACTCCTGGGCCAATCGCCGCAATTACTACATTGGCACCACCGGCATCGACTCCTTTGTGACGATGCAGTTCACCTCTGACTTCCAGGAGAAGGACATTGTTTTTGGCGGCGACAAGAAGCTCGACAAAATCATCGACGAGATCCAGGTGCTTTTCCCGCTGAACAAAGGCATCTCGATCCAATCCGAGTGCCCGATTGGGCTGATTGGTGACGACATCGAGGCCGTCTCCAAGAAAAAGAGCAAGGAGTACGAAGGCAAGACCATCGTGCCCGTGCGTTGTGAAGGTTTCCGGGGTGTCAGCCAGTCGCTGGGCCACCACCTGGCCAATGACGCCATCCGCGACTGGGTGTTCGACCGCACCGACACCGGTCACACCTCGCAGTTTGTGTCGACACCGTATGACGTGGCCATCATTGGTGACTACAACATCGGTGGTGATGCTTGGTCCAGCCGCATCCTGCTCGAAGAAATGGGTCTGCGTGTGATCTCGCAGTGGTCCGGTGACGGCACCATCGCTGAAATCGAGAACACCCCCAAGGCCAAGCTCAATGTGCTGCACTGCTACCGCTCGATGAACTACATCAGCCGGCACATGGAAGAAAAGTACGGCATCCCATGGGTGGAGTACAACTTCTTTGGCCCGAGCAAGATCGAAGCCAGCCTGCGCGAGATCGCCAGCCACTTTGACGACAACATCAAGGCCAAGGCCGAAGAGGTGATTGCCAAGTACAAACCGCTGATGCAGGCTGTCATCGACAAATACAAACCCCGTCTGCAAGGCAAGAAAGTGATGTTGTATGTGGGCGGTCTGCGTCCGCGTCACGTGATTGGCGCCTACGAAGACCTGGGTATGGAAATTGTGGGCACCGGCTACGAGTTCGCCCACAACGACGACTACCAGCGCACCACCCACTACGTCAAAGACAGCACGCTGATTTATGACGATGTGACGGGTTACGAGTTTGAGCACTTTGTGGAAGGCATCAAGCCCGACCTGGTGGGCTCAGGCATCAAGGAAAAGTACGTGTTCCAGAAGATGGGTGTGCCGTTCCGCCAGATGCACAGCTGGGACTACTCCGGCCCCTACCACGGGTATGACGGCTTTGCCATCTTTGCCCGTGACATGGACATGGCGATCTCCAGTCCGGTCTGGGGTTTGACCAAGGCCCCCTGGAAGAAATGACTCCCCCCGTTGCTTGCTCGCTTCGCGTAGCCGCCTCCCCCCTCAAGGGGGCGCATCCAACGGCCCGGCAAAGCCGGTTCCGTGGATGCTCTGGCCGATGCGCGGCGAAGCGCGCTGAACGGATCAACCCACGCCCACTACCTTTAGGAGCCCACCATGCCTCAAGTTGCCGACAAAGTCATTGACCACGAAATGTTGTTTCGTGAACCCGAGTACCAAGACCTCTTCGAGAAGAAGAAGGCCTTTGAATTCAACCATTCCGAAGCCACCATCGGCCAGACCGTGGAGTGGACCAAGACCGAAGACTACAAACTCAAAAACTTTGCCCGCGACTCGCTCGTGGTCAACCCGGCCAAGGCCTGCCAGCCGCTGGGTGCGGTGTTTGCCGCCAACGGGTTTGCCAAAACCCTGAGTTTTGTGCATGGCAGCCAGGGTTGTGTGGCGTACTACCGCGCCCACTTCTCGCGCCATTTCAAGGAGCCCACCAGCTGTGTGTCGTCCAGCATGACCGAAGACGCTGCGGTGTTTGGTGGCCTGAACAACATGGTTGACGGCCTGGCCAACGCCTACAGCCTGTACAAGCCCGACATGATCGCGGTGTCCACCACCTGTATGGCCGAGGTGATTGGGGACGACGTTGACGCCTTCATCAAAACCAGCAAACAAAAGGGCAGCATTCCCGAAGAGTTTGACGTGCCGTTTGCCCACACCCCAGCATTTGTGGGCAGCCACATCACCGGTTACGACAATGCCCTGCTGGGTGTGTTGCGCCACTTCTGGGATGGCAAGGCCAAGACCACTGAGCCGCTGGTGCGCGTGCCCAATGACAGCATCAACTTCATCGGTGGCTTTGACGGCTTTGTCGTCGGCAACATGAAGGAAATCCGCCGCATTTTTGACCTGTTCGGTGTCCAGGTGAACATCATCTGTGACCCGTCCGAGAGCTGGAACACGCCCACCGACGGCGAGTTCCGGATGTACGCCGGTGGCACCACCAAGGAAGAGGTGGTGGCCGCCCTGCACGCCAAGGCCACCATCGTGTTCCAGGAATTCTGCTGCGAAAAAACCAGCAAATTCATCGCTGAACACGGCCAGGAAGTGGTCACCCTCAACGCCCCGGTGGGTGTGGCGGGTACCGACAAGTTCCTGATGGAGATCTCGCGCCTGACCGGCAAACCGATTCCAGCCGAGCTCGAAAAAGAACGCGGCCAGCTGGTGGACGCGCTGGCCGACAGCCAGGCGCATTTGCACGGCAAAAAGTTTGCCCTGTACGGTGACCCGGACCAGTTGCTGGGCTACGCCGCCTTCCTGCTCGAACTCGGTGCCGAGCCGACCCATGTGTTGTCCACCAACGGAACCCCCGAGTGGGCGGCCAAGGTGCAGGCGCTGTTTGATTCCACGCCGTACGGCAAGGGTTGCAAGGTGTATCCGAAGCGCGACCTGTGGCACCTGCGCTCGCTGCTGTTCACCGAACCGGTCGATTTCCTGATTGGCAACACGTATGGCAAGTTCCTCGAGCGCGACACCAAGGTGCCGCTGGTGCGCTTGGTGTTCCCGATCCACGACCGCCACCACCACCATCGTTACCCCACCTGGGGGTATGAAGGCGGCCTGCGGGTGCTGGTGATGTTGCTCGACGAGTTCTTTGAAGCACTCGATGCGAACACCATGGCCATCGGCAAGACCGACTACAGCTACGACATCGTCCGCTAAGGGGCCGCATCCGTCTATTGCGCGGGCCGATCATGCGTCTGCAGTCCTCGCCGTACGAGAGTACGGCTGCGGGCTTCAACGCAAGCTCGACAACGACGGCTGCAGCACCTCAAGGGCTTCCTGCAAACCAATTGAGAACATCATGGCGAACGTAACTTTTAGCTCTCCTCGAATGAAAAAAGACCTGACGGTGTATGCCGTGGCAGGTGACACCAAGACCTTGCTCGCCGTGGCCAAAGCCAATAACGTGCCGCTGCAGTCCGAGTGTGAAAACGGCGAATGTGGCTCCTGCCAGGTGCAGGTGTCGGTGTTGTCGGGCAAAACACCGATTGGTGTGGCGCTGACCGAAAAGGAAAAACTGGTGCTCAAGCTCGCTGGCAAGATCACCGCCCAGCAGATCGCTGATGCCGAGACCAAAGACCTGCCTCCCCCGTGGCGGCTGGCCTGCCAGATGGTGGTGCGCGACGAGGACATTCTGGTCAAGTTTTGACCCCAAAACACCGGTTCACGGGTGCCCCGTTTGGCGCGCTCACCGTGGCATTAAAAAACGCAGAGGGCAGACCAGTTGGATCTGCCCTGTTTTATATGGAAAAAGTGCCTCTAGCCCTTAATCTATAGGGGCTTGTAGCAATTGATTTCATAGCGTTGTGTGGCTACTGCGTTGGCCACGCAGCGCGCTTGGCTGGTGCGTGGTGGCTTTCCCCGCATGGCACAGGAACGGCAGACGGTGGTATGGAGCCAACACCTGCCATACAAGAGCCAACTTGCTGCCTTCAGAAGGCCTGTTTTGTCAAGCCAGGTGCGATACTTGAGCCATGCGTTCGAAAACCAAATCCGTTCGCGCTTTCCAGCACGTTGAACCTGTCTCCATCGGCACCCAGCTGCATCGGCACCTGCGCGGCGCCATCATCCGTGGTGAGTTGCGCCCGGGTCAGGCCCTGTCTGAATCTGAAATCGCCAAACGCTATGAAACCAGCCGCCAGCCGGTGCGCGAGGCCTTCATCAAACTGGCCGAGGAGCGGCTGGTGGTCATCTTGCCCCAGCGGGGTACTTTTGTGATCAAGATCTCCGTGGCCGACGTGCTCGACGCCCGTTTTGTGCGTGAAGCCATCGAGGTCGCTGTGGCTGAGGAGGCCGCCACCTCGGCACCGCCCAGCGCCATCCAGGACCTGCGTGATTTGATCGCACAGCAAGCCAAGGTGGCGCCCGGTTTGAACGAGGAGTTTCTGGTGCTTGACGAGGAGTTTCACCGCACCATTGCGCTGTCGGTGCGCCGCACCTACGCCTGGCGCATGGTGGAGAGCATCAAGGCGCAGATGGACCGCATCCGTTACCTGAGCCTGGATGACGCCACGCCCATCCACCTGATCATCGAGCAGCACAGCCGCATTGTCGATGGCATTGAGGCGCGTGACCCGGTGGCGGCGGCGGCGGCCACCCGCGCCCATCTGCGCGAAATCATTGTCTCGCTGCCCGATATTGCGGCGCAGTTCCCGGATCTGTTCGAGTCAGCCTGAGCGGACTGCGGCACACTGCTGACCCGGTGTCAGCAGCGGCCGAATCACGCTTTTACCAATTCCACAAGGTGCCGTCTTCCAGGCGGGCCACCGGCAGGTAGGCTGGCTCGTACGGGTATTTCTTGGCCAGTTCCTCGTCGATTTCTACACCCAGCCCTGGTTTGTCACCCGGGTGCATGAAGCCATCCTTGTAGCTCCAGCCACATTGGAAGACGTCCATGGTCTGTTCGTGGTAACCCATGTACTCCTGCATGCCGAAATTGGGCGCCCACAGGTCAAAGTGCAGCGCGGCACCCATACACACGGGTGACAGGTCGGACGGGCCGTGGCTGCCGGTGCGCACCTGGTACATCGCGGCAAAGTCAGCAATACGGCGCATGTGGGTGATACCGCCCGAGTGGGTGATCGTCATGCGGATGTAGTCGATCAACTGCTCTTCGATCAGCTGTTTGCAGTCCCAGATGCTGTTGAACACCTCACCCACCGCAATCGGGGTGGTGGTGTGCTGGCGGATCAGGCGAAACGCCTCCTGGTTTTCAGCTGGTGTCGGGTCTTCGAGCCAGAACAGGCGTGAGTCTTCCACCGACTTGCCCAGACGCGCGGCTTCAATCGGTGTCAGCCGGTGGTGCGCATCATGCAGCAGGTGGGTGTCGAAGCCAAACTTCTCGCGGATCGCTTCAAACAGCTTGGGCACAAAATTCAGGTACTTTTCGGTGTTCCAGACCTGTTCTTCAGGCCAGCCTTTGGTGGCGGGCTCATACGCTCCGCCTTTGGACACGCCGTAGACCGATTTCATGCCCGGCACGCCGCACTGGGCGCGAATCGCCTTGAAGCCTTTTTCCTGGTATTTGGCAAAGGCGTCCAGCGTTTCAGGGATGTCGCGGCCGGTGGCATGACTGTAGACCATCACGTGTTCGCGGGAGGCGCCACCCAGCAACTGGTAGACCGGCATGTTGGCCAGCTTGCCCTTGATGTCCCACAAGGCCATGTCCACGGCGGCGATGGCCGACATGGTGACCGGGCCACGGCGCCAGTAGGCACCTCGGTAGAGGTATTGCCAGATGTCTTCGATCTTTTGTGGATCGCGCCCGATCAGCAAGGGGCAGACATGGTCTTTCAAATACGACGCAACCGACAACTCGCGCCCGTTCAGCGTGCCGTCCCCGAGACCGGTCACACCCTCATCGGTCGTGATTTTCAAGGTCACAAAGTTGCGGCCAGGGCAGCAAACAATCACTTCGGCATCAATAATTTTCATCACATCACTCCTGTTCAAATCAATTCAGACAGAGGGAAAAGCTGGTTCAGCCGATCACGCTGGCACGTGAATCCGGAGCCTCAAAACCACTGCGGCAACCACCTAACTTTCCCATCAAAAAAGTGCAAATATGTTGCAAGCTCTCGAAAAGTATACTACCATACAAGTGCCAGCGGGGTAACCGCAGGGCAGCAAGTTTCAAACACCCAACGATCGAGGAAGCAACTATGAAGAAGATCAAATTGTTGTCATTAACAGCCGCCTGCGTTTTGCTGGCCGCTGCGGCCCACGCGGCAGATTTCAACCTGAACGTGAGCTCGTCCCTGACAGTGGATGACCCGATGTTCAAGGGTCTGCAGCAGTTCAAGGATGGTGTCGAGAAGAACTCGGGCGGCAAGATTTCTGTCCGTTTGTTCCCCAGCTCTCAGCTGGGTTCAGACGAAGACGTGCTTGAACAAGCCCGTTCCGGTGCCGGTGTGGCGGTGCTGGTGGACGGTGGCCGTCTGGCACCGTTTGTCAAAGAGTTTGGTGTGCTTGGCGCGCCCTACCTGACCCACGGTTACACCGAAATGCGCAAAGTGGTGACCTCGCCGTTGATGGACGACTGGAACAACAAACTGCGTGCTGCCAGTGGCCACCAGATCCTGTCCTTCAACTGGTACCAGGGTGACCGCCAGTTGTTGACCATGAAGCCGGTCAAAACACCCGCCGATCTGGCTGGTGTGCGTATGCGTACCCCTGGTGCGCCGGTCTGGCTGGAAACCGTTCGTGGCCTGGGTGCGACCCCCACCCCGATGCCTTGGGCAGAGGTCTACTCGGCCCTGCAGATGAAGGCCATTGACGCCGCTGAAGCACAAGCACCTGCCACCTACGGTCAGCGCCTGTTTGAGGTGGTGAAGTACATCACCAAGACCGGCCACATCAGCCTGATCACCGGTTTGGTCGGCTCCAAGATCTGGTTCGACAAGCTGCCAGCCAATCTGCAAAAAGTGGTGCACGATGAAGCCCTCAAGGCCGGTGATACCGCGTCCAAAGCCACCATCGACTCCATTGGCAACTATGAAAAGCTGATGCGCGAAAAAGGTGTGCAGATTGTGGACATCGACACCAAACCTTTCGTGGCCTCCACCAGCGTGGTCTACGAGAAGCTGGGCTACACCGATCTGCGCAAGCAGGTGAATGCTGTATTGGCCAAGTAAGGACGTTTTGTGGCACATCTGCTATTTAAGCTGGAGGAACGCCTGGCGATGGCGTTCTTTGCAGCCACCTCTATCTTTGTACTGATCGGGGCTGCCACCCGGACGGCGGGTGTGCCCGTCATCTGGGCAGTGGACCTGGCCCAGCTCAGTTTTGCCTGGGCGTGTGTGCTGGGCGCTGATCTGGCGCTCAAGAAAAACACCCACATCGAAATCGACATCCTGACCCGCAAGCTTCCGCGTTCGGTCAGGAAGGTGTTGGCCATCATCTGGTTGATCGCCATCGCCTTTTTCCTGGGCTTCCTGGTCTGGTATGGCACCAAGCTCACACTGCAAAACATGGAACGTGTGCTGGGTGATGTCGGTATCAGCTACAGCTGGGTCACCGCGTGTATCCCGGTGGGTTCATTCCTGATGCTGGCCACCGCTGTCACACGTTTGTGGCGCGGTCTGACCGGGCGCGAGGTTCTTTCACTTGAAGGTCATGACGGGACGGCGATATGAGCGGCATCCTTACTCTTCTATTTTTGGTGCTGATGTTCCTCGGCATGCCGGTGGCGTTTGCGATTGGCATCTCGGCCGTGATGTTCTACATCTTTGGCCCGGTTCCGCCTGAAATTGCGGTTCAGAAAATTGCCACCGCAACCCAGTCCTTTCCGTTGCTGGCGGTGCCTTTGTTTGTGTTTGCCGGGCATTTGATGAATGCCTCGGGCATCACCAGCCGTTTGATCTCCTTGTCCACCGTGCTCACCGGCTGGATGCGTGGTGGTCTGGCGCAGGTCGCCATCATGCTCAGCGCCTTGATGGGGGGTGTGTCGGGCTCGGCCGTGGCCGACGCTGCGATGGAAGCCCGCATTCTGGGACCGGACATGATCAAACGGGGCTACACCCGTGGTTACACCAGCGCAGTGATCGCGGTGGGCTCACTGATCACCGCCACCATTCCGCCCAGCATCGGGCTGATCCTCTACGGCTTCATGGGCAATGTGTCCATCGGCCGCCTGTTTGTCGGCGGTATCGTGCCAGGCGTGTTGATGACCATTGTGCTGATGAGTGTGGCCTACATCGTGGCACGGCGCCGTGGTTACACCGCCGAGCTCGCCAAACCGCCAACGTTCAAAGAGATCGCGAATCGCATGTGGGAATGCAAATGGGCGCTGATGTTCCCGATCCTGCTGATTGTGGGGATCCGTTACGGGATCTTCACCCCCTCAGAGGCCGGTGCGTTTGCGGTGGCCTACGCGATTTTTGTGGGTATGGTGATCTACCGTGAACTGTCACTTGACGCACTGCTGAATGCGCTGCGCCATGCGGTATCAGACATCGGCATGATCATGCTGATCATCATGTTCTCGTCGATGATCGGTTACATGATCACACTCGAAGGTGTGCCTCAGGATGCGGCGTCCTTCCTGGTGGGCATCACCGAGAACAGGATCGCGCTGATGCTGTTGTTGATCACTTTCATCATTGTGCTGGGCATGTTCCTGGAGGCCACTGTGATTGTGCTGTTGGTGACCCCGATCCTGATGCCCATCATCATGCGTGTCGGCATTGACCCGGTGCATTTTGGTCTGGTGATGATGACCTGCGTGACCTTGGGCGGCATGACACCACCCGTGGGTGTGGCGATGTTCACCGTCTGCGGCATTCTCAAATGCCCGATGGACGAGTACATCAAGGAAGCGTTCCCTCTGCTGGCTGCTGTGATCGGTTTGGTGATCCTGATGATTGTGTGGCCGACCAGTGTGTTGTACTTGCCCAACCTGGTGTTTGGTGCGGGTTAAGACCTGACTGTCCCCCGTCAACGGCCCCCTTGTTTGAGCACTGTCTCGGCAAGGGGGCTTTTTTTTGTCGCAATTCCTTCAAACCTGCCAAATTTCCAGCCCAAGAAGGACAGTCCGAGCCAATAACACCGGTCTGATGGCCATTTGACCCTGGCACCAAAAATGCGATGACTCCTGCATTCACCCCATCAGGAGTATTCCATGTCGACTTTGCTCAAGGCCAGGATTGCCGACGTGTTTGAAGAACCTGGTTGTGACAAGAACCAGGGCAAAAGTGAGAAGGAGCGCAAAAAGGGCTGCACGGCACAGCTTGCACCCGGTGCTGCGGCGGGTGGCTGCGCCTTTGATGGCGCCAAGATCGCCTTGCAGCCGATTGCGGATGTGGCGCACTTGGTACACGGCCCCATTGCTTGTGAAGGCAACTCCTGGGACAACCGGCACAGTGCCTCAAGCGGCCCGCAGATTTACCGCACCGGTTTCACCACCGACATCAACGAACTCGATGTGATCTACGGCGGTGAAAAACGCCTGTTCAAATCGATCCGCGAAATTCTGGAGAAATACGACCCACCTGCGGTGTTTGTTTACCAGACCTGTGTCACCGCATTGATTGGTGACGACATCGAAGCGGTGTGTCAACGCGCCAGCGAGAAATTTGGCAAACCCATCATCCCGGTCAACGCGCCGGGTTTTGCGGGCATCAAAAACCTGGGCAACAAACTCGGTGCCGAGGCGCTGCTGGACTATGTGATTGGCACGGTGGAGCCCGAGTTCACCACCCCCTATGACATCAACATCATTGGTGAATACAACCTGGTGGGTGAGTTGTGGCAGGTCAAACCGCTGCTCGACGCCTTGGGCATCCGTATCTTGTGTTGTATGGCCGGCGATGGGCGGTACAAGGAAATTGCCAGCGCGCACCGGGCCAAGGTGAACATGATGGTGTGCTCCAAGTCGATGATCAACATCGCCACCAAGATGGAGAAGCGCTGGGGCATTCCTTACTTTGAAGGTTCTTTCTACGGCATTGGTGACATGAGTGACAGCTTGCGCCAGATCGCCAGACTTCTGGTGCAGCAAGGCGCGCCGGACGAATTGCTGGGCCGCACCGAGCGTCTGATTGCCGTGGAAGAAGCGCGTGCTTACCAGCGCATCGAGCAATACAAACAACGCCTATCTGGCAAACGGGTGCTGTTGATCACCGGGGGGGTCAAGTCCTGGTCGGTGGTGGCGGCGCTGCAAGAGGCCGGGCTTGAGATTGTGGGCACCAGCGTCAAAAAATCCACCAAAGAAGACAAACAAAAGATCAAGGAGATCATGGGGGATGACGCCCACATGATCGACAACATGACCCCGCGCGAGATGTACAACATGTTGCGTGATGCCCGCGCCGACATCATGCTCTCTGGGGGGCGCAGCCAGTTCGTGGCGCTCAAGGCGCGCATGCCCTGGCTCGACATCAACCAGGAGCGTTACCACCCCTATGCCGGTTACGAGGGCATGGTCGAGCTGGTGAGTCAGATTGACCGCGCCTTGTCCAACCCGGTCTGGCAGCAGGTGCGCATGCCCGCGCCCTGGGGCGACGACGGTGAGACCCTGGGTGCGGTGGCGACAAGCGCGCCACAGGCGACTGACCAGCAGGCCACCCGTTTTCTGTCTGAGGTCGCCGCCCATGCTCTGGGGCTGGTGCCAGAAGAAGTACCGGCCTGAATGAGGCTTCACCCGAGACGCTTCCTCCATGGCACACGTTGTTGACATCAAAAAAGCCTGTGCGGTCAATCCGCTCAAGATGAGCCAGCCGCTCGGTGCGAGTCTGGCCTTTCTGGGTTTGGACGCCTGTATGCCGGTGATGCACGGTTCGCAGGGCTGCACCTCGTTTGGCCTGGTGCTGCTGGTGCGCCATTTCAAGGAAGCCATCCCTTTGCAAACCACCGCGATGAACGAGGTGACTTCGATTCTGGGTGGCTACGACAACATCGAGGCGGCCTTGCTCAACATCCGCAAACGTGCAGCGCCGCACATCATTGCGATCTGCTCCACCGGTCTGACCGAGACCAAGGGTGACGATGTAGAGGGCTACCTCGTCACCATCCGCAAACGCCATCCCGAACTGGCCGACACCGAGATTGTGTATGCCTCGACACCCGACTATGTGGGTGGTTTTGAGGATGGTTACCGTGTTGCGGTGACGGCCATCGTGCGCACGCTGGTCAAGCCCCTGCCGCGCCAAACCGACCAGGTGACCCTGTTGCCGGGCAGCCACCTGTCGCCCGCTGACATCACCGAGTTGCGCGAGATCATCGAGGCCTTTGGCCTGTCGGTGATTGTCCTGCCCGATGTGTCTGGTTCGCTGGATGGCCATATACCGCCGGACTGGCGAGGCACCACCCTGGGCGGCACCTCGCTGCAGGACATCCGGGCAGCCGGTGCCTCGGCACTGACCTTGGCAGTTGGTGAGCAGACCCGCGAGGCAGCCTTGGCCTTGCAAGACATTGCCGGGACACCATTCGAGATGTTTGACCGGCTCACCGGCCTGGAAGTCAATGACCGCTTTCTGCAGTGTCTGTCCCAACTTTCTGGACGCCCCGTCCCCGCCAAATACCGCCGCCAACGCAGCCAGCTGCTCGACGCCATGCTCGACGGCCATTTCTACACCGGTGGTATCAAGGTGGCGATGGCTGCTGAACCTGACCTGCTGCTGGCGGTGGGCAGCCTGTTACACGAGATGGGCGCAGAACTGCGCTGCTGTGTCAGCACCACCAAATCAGCCTCACATGCACTGTTGCCCGCACCAACGGTGATCTTGGGTGACCTTGAAGACCTGGAGCGCGGCGCGGCAGACTGCGACCTCATCGTGACCCATTCCCATGGTCGCCAAGCCGCCGAGCGGCTGGACAAACCGCTGCTGCGTATTGGCTTTCCGGTGTTTGACCGTGTCGGCAACGCCCACCGCTGTTTGGTGGGTTACCGCGGCACCATGGCGCTGATTTTTGAGGTGGCCAACCTCATGATCGACCAGATCAAACACCACCACGCCGATGACTGGCCGCTGAGCCCCGAAGCGCTGCGCGCCGCCGCCCCTGTTGCCACACCCACCCCAACCGGTCTGGCTGTCGCCAGCGCCTGAACCACCCCAGGAGGAACCATGAGCCCCCTTGATCACCGTGTGATGTATTTGCCTGCCCCGGATGGGGTGGGCCTCAGCCCTCAGGCATGTTGGCAGGAGGCCCTATGAAAATTGCCTTCGCGACCCAGGACAAGGAACGGGTCGATGCACATTTTGGCTGGGCCAAAAGCATCGTGGTGTATGAGGTCTCGCCCACCGGGCACCATTTTGTCGAGAGTTTTGAGTTTGGCGACAAGCTCGAAGAAGACGGCGACGAGGACAAACTCGCGCCCAAACTCGAAGCCATCAAGGACTGCGCCATCGTGTATGTGGCCGCCATTGGTGGCTCAGGGGCCGCGCGTGTGGTGGCCATGAAGATCCACCCGATCAAAGTCCCGCAGCCCGAGTCCATCACCGGTATTCTGGACAAGCTCCAGGTGGTGCTGCAGGGGACACCGCCCCCTTGGTTGCGCAAGGCGCTGGCCAAGGACGGCGTGCGCACCTTTGACTTTGAAGAAGACGAGGTGGCCCCATGAACGAACAGAGCACCCTGGACATCCCCACCGAGCCAAGCAGCGACGAGGCCTATCTGGGTACGCCTTTTGTGCAGCAACTGATCAAGCAGTTGCGTGCGCAGGACATGAATGGCACCTGGGACAACAAGAGCGACCTGCAGCTGCTCAAACCCTTTATCCACACCGCCGAGGAGCGCCGTGCGCTACCGATCCTGGGGGACCCTGACCCTGAGACCTTGTGGCGCCTGGAGCTGTTCTACAACGCCATTGCGGTGGCCATCGAACGTGAAACAGGGCAGATGGTGTCGCCCATGATGAAGATGAGCCACGAGGGTTTTGGCCGCATGGTTTTGCTGGCAGGCCGTCTGGTGGTGGTCAACAAACAGCTGCGCGATGTGCACCGCTTTGGTTTTGCTTCGCTTGCCAAACTGTCCGAGGCGGGCACCAAGTTTCTGAACGAAGCGGTCACCATGATCCGGACCTACCCCGACGTGGCGCAATACGGAGCCTGACCATGGACATTGAAGAACGCAAGGCGCAGCTGAAAAAACTCAATGCCCGCGCCACCCAGGCCAAGATGGACCTGCATGACCTGTCTGAAGAATTGCCTACCCACTGGGAAAAAATCCCCGAGGTGGCGCAGCGCTGTTTTGAAGCCCACGTCTTGCTGATGGACGCACGCAAAGCCCTGGCAGCGGCCGAGGCCTGAGTACATTCCTAGAAAGAGAACCCACCATGAGCACCCCCTTCAGCGTCACCCTGCCCAGTGGCGAAATCTGGATTCCGGCCTTTGTCACTGCCATCGATGACGAGAAGTGCATCGGCTGCGGCCGCTGTTTCAAAGTGTGCCCGCGCGGCGTGATGGAACTGGTCGGCCTGACGGAAGACGGCGAGCGTATTGCGGTAGATATGGACGACGATGACGACGATGGGGAATACGAGAAGAAGGTGATGACCCTCGCGCACCAGGAGCTGTGTATCGGCTGCACCGCCTGCTCCAAGATCTGCCCCAAGAAGTGTTACAGCCACGCGCAAGCCAGTCTCTGAGTCTGCACGAGGTCTTCGCGCCCGCAGGGCACAGCGGGTGCTGAGGAATCAAAACGCCCAAAAACTATACACTGCCAGCTTTTCAAATGGCTTGTTTGTAATGAGTGGGGTTTTGATGTCGTCTGTTTCCATCCCGGCCGGTACACCAGCGTACCGGCGACTGATGACGGTGCTGTTTATTGGTGTTTTCATGTCGGCCTTGGACACCGCCATCATTGCACCCGCCATCCCCGCGCTTCGGGAGGCTTTCCAGATCGACAACCGGCGTGTGGGCCTGGTGATGATTGCGTTCATCCTGGCCTCGCTGTGCAGCACCGCACCGCTGGCCAGCCTGGGTGACCGCTATGGCCGTCGCCCCATCTACCTGATCAGCATCTCGCTGTTTGCCCTGGGCTCCCTGGTGATTGCGCTGGCGCCCACCTTTTGGGCGGTGGTGCTGGGACGGGTCATTCAGGGCATGGGTGGCGGCGGCATCATCCCAACAGCCAGTGCGGTGATTGCCGACGCTTTGCCGCCCAAGGAGCGTGGCCGTGCGCTGGGGCTGATTGGTGCGACCTACGGCATGGCCTTTGTGCTGGGCCCGCCGCTGGCCGGTCTGGTGATGGTGACCCTGGACTGGCACTGGATCTTCCTGGCCAACCTGCCGATTGCGGCCTATGTGCTGTTTCTCGGGGCGCGTGCCTTGCCCAGCCAGCGCCCGGCGGGTGTGTTGCCTGCGCTGGACTGGCGCGGCATTGTGGTGCTGTTCCTGCTGTTGTCGGCCCTGGTGGCCAGTGTCACACGCGTGCTGGACGACATGAGCGGGCAGCGTGTGTGGCCCTTCACGCTGGCCGCGCTGATAGTTTTGTTGCCTTTGTTCGTGTGGGTGGAAAAGCGTGCCGAGCAGCCGCTGATTCCGATCTCGATGTTTGCCAACCGGCAGCTGTCACTGACCTATTTTCTGACGCTGGGGGCCGGTTTTGGCATGGGCAGTGTGGTCTTCTTGACCTCCATCGCCACCTTGGCGTATGCGGTGGCGCGGCAGAACGCCGGTTTTGTGCTGCTGCCGATGGTGCTGTGTTCGATCATCGGCTCCATGGGCGCCGGGCGTTTGCTCAATCGCCTGGGCGCGCGCGTGTTGATCGTGGCTGGTTTTGCCCTGCTGAGTCTGGGGTACGGTGCTTGCGCCTACACCGGCTTTGGTTTGTGGGGCTTCCTGCTGGCCACCATGCCGGTGGGTTTGGGGGTGGGAGTGGTGGTGAGTGGGGCGCTGCGAACCATCGCCATCGAAGAGGCGCCCTTGGCCTTTCGTGGCACAGCGCAGGGTCTGATCAACATCTGCACCAGCATCGGCACCTTGTTGTCTGCCGCCACCATTGGCGCTTTGGCCGACTTCAGTGGCCAAGGGGCTGCGGGTTTCAGCGTGGCCTATGAAGTGGTGGCGGTGCTGATGGCGGGCATGCTGTTGTTGGCACTGGGTTTGCGCAAAAACAGCGCAGCCCTCAAGCCCGCCAAGGTGTGAGTCAAGGCGTCGCCAGACGGCGCCTGGGGGGCGTTTTCAGCGCCCGATGGTGATGGGAATGCGCTGCCGCCCAAAATCACCACCTGCCGCATCAAAGCGCCCGGCCAGGGGCGCACCACAGTCGGGGCAGCGTCCATCGGGTCTGAGCCGGTAAGACTTGATCTGGTACCAGTCGCGCACAATCAGCGGCGCCTGGCAAGCCGGACAAAACGTGGTGTCACCGTCGACATGGTGCACATTGCCGGTATAGACGTGGTGCAAACCGGTGTTGAGCGCAATGTGGCGAGCCCGCACCAGGGTGGCGGGTGGTGTGGACGGCACGTGACGCATCTTGTGGTCAGGATGAAACGCTGAAAAATGCAGCGGCACGTCCGGCCCCAGTTCCTGCAACACCCAAGCCGACAGCGCGGCCAGTTCTTCGTCCGAGTCATTCTGGCCAGGTATCAAAAGCGTTGTTAGCTCAAGCCAGACCTGGGTCTCATGCTTCAAATAGAGTAGTGTTTCGAGCACCGGTTGCAGGTGTGAGCCGGTGAGCTGGACGTAAAAGTCGTCACTGAACGCCTTCAAGTCAACATTGGCCGCATCGATCTTGGTGTAAAAGTCGCGGCGTGGCTGATCGTGCATGTAACCAGCCGTCACCGCCACGGTTTGCACCCCGGCCGCATGGCAGGCATCGGCCACATCCATCGCGTATTCCGCAAAAATCACCGGGTCGTTGTAGGTGAAGGCCACACTTTTGCAGCCGTGCTGAACAGCGGCGCTGGCGATGGCCTCGGGCGAGGCGGGGTCCATCAGCCGGTCCATGTCCCGTGATTTGCTGATGTCCCAGTTCTGGCAGAACTTGCAGGCCAGGTTGCAGCCAGCCGTGCCAAACGACAACACGCTGCTACCCGGGTGAAAGTGGTTCAGCGGCTTTTTCTCGATCGGGTCGATGCAAAAGCCCGATGAGCGCCCGTAGGTGCTCAGGACCATCTGGTCACCCTCGCGTTGGCGGACAAAACAGGCTCCGCGCTGGCCTTCGTGCAGCCTGCAGTCGCGCGGGCACAGGTCACACTGCAGGCGCCCGTCGGGCAGGCTGTGCCAGTACCGTGCCGGATAGCAGGGGCTGGACATCAGTCCCTCCTGTTGCGTGACGGCTCATGCCAGGACTGGACCGTGTAGCGTTGCAGGCGCACACCGGCATCCCAGAAGTTGGCAGGCAGACCGGCCTTGCGTTTGAGCTGTGCCATGAAGTCGTGGGCCTGCGGCAACTGCGCCCAGACCTGCGGCAAAAAGGTGCTGCGGTGGGGGCCAAACGCAAACACCACGCCGTCCACGCCGGGTCGCAACTGGGCCAGCGCATCGGCCTCATCCACAAACGGCATGGCTTGCATCGGTGACAACAGCGAGACCTCGATGTCCGTGTGCGCCAGTTCGGCCAGGCTCAAGGGTGCGAAGCGGGTGTCTTGCAGGGCGGCAGCCACCGCATTGGCCTGCACATCGGCCCGCAGGCTGCGTCGCGCCTGCAATGAACCGACACAGCCGCGCAACTGCCCGTGCTGGGTCAGCGTGACAAAGCAGGCGCCTGGGTCGAGCAGCCCGGCGACATCGTCTATGGCGTCGACCGGTTGGCCCAGGGCGGTGGAGATGCTGGCGCGGGCCAGGTGCAGCAGGCTGTCTCCCAGGGCCTCGGAACAGCCGCACGGTGCGGGTTCAGTTTGCATGGTCCACCTCCATGAACGCCACGGCCGCATAGCCCACCACACGCGCCAAGTCGCCCGCGGTATCTCCCGAGTTGCACATCCCGAGCAAACGGGGCTGCAGGCCATGGTGCCGGGCCGCCAGCAGCAGGCCGTTGATGGATGTGCCGCCACAGGCTTGCTGTTGGCTCAAGGGGCCATCCAGACGCAGGATGGCCTGCATGGTCTGGCTGTCGGCCTGTTGCGCGGCGCGATAGGGCAGAAAATGGGACAGATCGGAGCTGACAACCAGCAAGGTTTCCGGCCCACCCCACAGCCGTTCCAGAACCTCGGCAACATCCTCGGCGCTGGCATGGCCCACCACCAGGGGCACCAGTTGGAAGTCGTCCAGCACGGTTTGCAAAAAGGGCAGCTGCACTTCCAGGGCGTGCTCGTGGGCATGGACCGAGCGACTCACCACCACCTGGGGCAGCTGCGCGAGTTGCGCCACCGCCGCCCGATCTATCGCCACCTGACCGAGCGGGGTGGCCAGGGCGTCGTCATCGGGCAGCGCCAGGCCGCGCACCGGCACCCTATGCGCCGGACCCAGCAGAACCACACGTCTGATGCTGTGACGTGCGGGTGCCAGCCGGGCGTAGGCCAGCGCAGCGGTTGCGCCAGAGTAGATGTAGCCAGCGTGTGGCACGATCAGGGCTTTGGGCACCGGGCCAGCTGATCCGATGTGGGATGGCACCTCGGCCAACAAGGTGCTGACCTCATGCGCCAAGGCGGCGGCTTGGCCGGGGTAGAAGCTGCCTGCGACGGCGGGCTGACGGACCGAGTTCATGAACGCACTCCCAGTGCAAGGACTGCCCCCACAGATCAGGCCATCTGGCCGGATATCAAGTGGCTTTGCGCCACACCCCCAGCACAATCGCGGCGGCCAGCGCCTGAACGGCCGCGATGGTCAGCACCGAGCCGCTCCAGCCCCAGGCTTCATAAGCCAGGCCCGCACCCCAGGTGCCGACTGCACCCCCCGCGTAATAACTCATGTAGTAGAGGCCGGTGGCCAGCGAGCGCCCCTCGGTCACGGTTTTGGCCAGGGTGCTGATGGTGGCCGACTGGCACAAAAAGACACCGCTGGAACACACCGCCAAGCCGATCACAATCACCGGCAGGCTTGGCACCAGCGTCATCAGCAAACCGCTGGCGGAGGTGGCCAAGGCCCACAACAGCGCTTTCATGAACCCCAGGCGCTCCAGATGGCGGCTGGTCAGTGGCGTCACCAGCACACCCACCAGATAGACCGCAAACACATTGGCCAGCCCGGCCGAGGACAGGTGAAACGGTGCCGCCGCCAGATGCAGGTTGACGTAGGTGAAGGTGCCCACCAGCGAGAACAACACACAAAAACCCACGGCGCAAGAGGCCATCAGTCGCTGGTTATGCAGATGCCGCCACAGGGTGGTGAACGCGCCCTTGACCTGACGGTTGGGCACAAAGTGGCGCGAGGCAGGCAGACGCCACCACACCAGCAGAGCACCCAACAAGGTCATGGCGGCCAGCACCACAAAGGCGCCGCGCCAGCCCAGCCAATGCCCCGCGTGCCCGGTGATAAAGCGACCGCAAAAACCACCCATCACCGTGCCGCCGACATAAATCGACATCATGCGTGCCAGGCCGCCACCGCGAAACTCTTCGCCAATGTAGGCAATCAGCACCACCACAATGCCCGGGATCGCCAGCCCCTGCAAGAAGCGCAAGCCAATCAAGGCGTTCAGGCTGTGTGTCAGCGGGATCAGCGCGGTGGGCAGCGTCAACGCAAACAGCGAGACACAGATCACATTGCGGCGCCCCAGGGCGTCTGAGAGCATGCCGATGAACGGGGAGATCAGCCCCACGGCCAGCACCGTGGCGCCGACAGTCAGACCAGCTTGCAGCGGTGAGGCGGCAAAGTCGCTCATCACCATCGGCAGCACGGCCTGGATGGCATAAACGTTCAGGAAGGCAAAAAAACCGATCAGCCAGACGATGGGCTGCGCGACCTGTTGACCGTCACCAAGGAAATACAGGCGCAGTGGGTGGAGTGACATGCGGAAATTTTAGACACCCGAGGTGCAGAGGGTGCTGTTGTCGCCCCGCTATCATGCCGCGATGACTTTGAACGACTCAAGCGCCACACCCAAGCCTGTGGGCTGGCTGGCCACCCTGAAGGTGTATCTGGAACCGGCCTCGCTGCGTATGCTGCTGCTGGGATTTTCGGCGGGCCTGCCGCTGCTGCTGGTGCTGGGCACGCTGAGCTTCTGGCTGCGTGAGGCGGGCATTGACCGCACCACCATCGGTTACCTGAGCTGGGTGGGCCTGGCCTACGCCTTCAAATGGGTCTGGGCGCCGCTGGTGGATCGGCTGCCGATCCCGCTGCTGACGCGTTGGCTGGGGCGCAGGCGCAGTTGGCTGCTGCTGTCACAGCTCGCCATTCTGACCGGGCTGGTGGCCATGAGTTTCAACGACCCGCAGGTGGCGCTGGCGCCGGTGGTGTGGGGCGCATTGGCGGTGGCTTTTGGCTCGGCCACACAAGACATTGCGCTGGACGCGTTTCGCATCGAGTCGGCCGATGTGAAGCGGCAGGCCGCACTGGCCGCGTCCTACCAGACCGGTTACCGGCTGGCCATGATCTGGGCCGGTGCCGGTGTCTTGTGGGTGGCGGCACGGGCCCAGCCTGAGGGTGTGCTGGGTTACCAGCATGGCGCTTGGCAGACCGCTTATCTGGTGATGGCGGCCAGCATGCTGCTGGGGGTGTTGACGGTGCTGCTGTCGGACGAACCCCTGCGCCGAGTTTTGCCGCCCAGCAAAAACCTGGCCGAGTGGCTGCACGGTGCGCTGGTGGCGCCGTTTGCCGATTTTTTGAGCCGTTTTGGCTGGCAGGCCGCGCTGATCCTGGCGCTGATCGCCACCTACCGCATCAGCGATGTGGTGATGGGCATCATGGCCAACCCGTTTTATGTGGACATGGGTTACAGCAAGGACGAGGTGGCGGCGGTGACCAAGGTGTTTGGTGTGATCATGACCCTGGTGGGCGCGTTTGTGGGTGGTGTCTTGTCCATGCGGCTGGGGGTGATGCAGGTGCTGATGCTGGGCGCGGTCCTCAGTGCCGCCAGCAACCTGCTGTTTGCGTATCTGAGCACCCTCGGGCACGACCTGAGCTGGCTGATTGCGGTGATTTCGGCCGACAACCTGGCCGGTGGCATGGCGTCGGCGGCGTTCATTGCTTACCTGTCGAGTCTGACCAATGTGGCGTATTCGGCCACCCAGTACGCGCTGTTCAGCTCCATGATGCTCTTGCTGCCGAAGTTCCTGGCGGGTTATTCGGGGCGTTATGTGGACAGTTTTGGTTACCCCAGTTTTTTTGTCGCCACCGCTTTGCTAGGTGTGCCGGTGTTGCTGCTGGTGTGGCTGGCCTCAAGGCTAAAAGTGGCCTCTAGCCCTGATGAATAAAGGGCTGGTAGCTATTTGTTTTGAAATCTTTGTGTCGGCGTGTTTACCTATCTTTACGCACACTTCAAGCCTGCGAAGCGCTGGCTGACTAGACTGCCATGATGAACCAACAGCTTTTGATGATCGAAGACGATGCCCGCCTGGCCCACATGGTCTGTGAATACCTGGGGCAGTCCGGCTACACCGTGGCCCACGCCGGAGATGGCCAAAGCGGGCTGACCGCGCTGCAAAACAAACCGCCGCACCTGGTGATCCTGGACCTGATGCTGCCCGACATGGACGGCCTGGAGGTGTGCCGCCGCATCCGTGCGCTGCCCGGCGCGCTGGCCGCCACACCGGTGCTGATGCTCACCGCCAAGGGCGACCCGATGGACCGCATCATTGGCCTGGAAATGGGCGCCGACGACTACCTGCCCAAGCCCTTCGAGCCGCGCGAACTGCTGGCCCGTATCCGCGCGGTGTTGCGCCGCCATGTCGAAGGGGCCCAGCCGGTGGCCAGCAGTGTGCTGCGTTTTGGCTCGCTGGAAATTGACCGCGACGCGCGCGTGGTCAGTGTCAGCGGCCAGCCCTGTGAGCTGACCTCCTACCAGTTTGACCTGCTGGTGGCCCTGGCCGAGCGTGCGGGCCGGGTGCTGACCCGCGACCAGATCATGGAGGCGGTGCGCGGGCGCGAGTTGGACGCGTTTGACCGCTCGATCGACGTGCACATGGGCCGCATCCGCGCCGCCATTGAAATGGATGCCAAAGACCCCAAACGTATCCTGACGGTGCGTGGTGTGGGTTACGTCTTTGCCCGGCAGCAAGACTGATGTTCCAGAAACTCTACGTTCGCATCTGGCTCGCGGTGGTGCTGGCTGTGGCCGTGCTGATCTTGCTGGTGGGCTGGATCTGGCGCATGACCGCCGACCCGCCGCCGCGCGAGGTGGTGGTGAGTGACGAGGCCGGGCTGATCATTGGTCGCGGGCGGCCACACCACCTGCCGGACGATCTGTCCAGTCGCGAGTGGCGTGAGCAGCGCCGTGCCGCACGGGAGGCGCGGCAGCAAACCGAGCCGTTTGGCCCGGCCGTTCCGGCCGCGGGGCCTGCCAGCGATGAGTCCGGCGCTCTTGACCCGAAGGAGGCTGCGGCGTCTTCGGCTGCTGAGCCTGATCGCCCGGCAAGCCCTGAATTTGTCGTGCGTATGCGCGACGGGCAGACCATGCGCATGCGTCTCACGCGCCCGCCGCCTTCTGTCTGGAGCCGCCCGCCCTTTGGTTTTGCCTGGATGCTGGTGTGGGTGGGTATTGCGGTGGCGCTGGCCACCTACCCGATTGTGCGCACCCTGACACGTCGGCTTGAGCGCCTGCAAGACGGGGTGCAACAGTGGGGTGAGGGCAACCTGTCGACCCGTGTGCCTGAGACGGGTTCGGATGAGGTGGCCTTTCTGGCCAAACGTTTTAACCAGGCTGCCGAGCGGGTTGAAACCCTGGTGAAGTCACATGAAGCCTTGCTGGCCTCGCAGAAATCGCTGCTGGCCAATGCCTCGCATGAGCTGCGCTCGCCGCTGACACGCATCCGCATGGGGCTGGAGCTGCTGGGCCCCAGCGCGTCTGAGGCCTTCAAGAGCGAAATTGCCCGCAACATCAATGAGCTGGACCAGCTGATCGAAGAGATTTTGCTGGCCAGCCGACTCGATGCCCGCCAAAGTGACATGGGGACGGTCGAGTCGGTGGATCTGGTGGGCCTGTCGGCCGAGGAATGTGCCCGTGTGGGCGCCGAACTGGTCTTGCCAGAGGGTGAGGCGGCATTCCAGGAGCTGCCGGTGCAGGGTGTGGCCAAGTTGCTGCGTCGTGCGGTGCGCAACCTGCTGGAGAACGCGCGCCGCCATGCCGCAGGTGAGGTCAGTCTGAGTTTGTTGCAGACCAGCACCCAAGCGCAGATCCGCGTGTGTGACCAGGGGCCGGGTGTACCGCCTGAGCTGCGTGAACGCATTTTTGAGCCGTTTTACCGCCTGCCCGGCGCCACCGAGCGTGACGGGGGGGTGGGCCTGGGTCTGGCGCTGGTGAAATCCATCGCCGAACGCCACGGCGGCCGTGTGTTTTGTGAAGGTCGACCCGAGGGTGGCGCCTGTTTTGTCGTCGAATTGCCCTTGCAAGCCCCCAAAAATTAACGATTGCTTGCAAAAAAGTCATTTTTTCTGCAAAAAAACTCGCAATATCCCCCAAATGGGGGATACCCAAGACTGTATCAAGTCGGTAAAGTTCACCCAGCTGCTGTCACAGTCTTGAAGCAAAACTCTTGAAAAGATCGTTTGGTGTTTTCGAGTTTGCAAGGTTTCCAACGACGTTCCCTCTCGGGGGAACTTTACAAGCCACCTTCGGGTGGCTTTTTTTTTGCCTCAACGCGGGCGCTGTCACCCAGGTTGATCTGCCGGATTGGCATCAAAATGGCCTCTGGCCCTTTTGAAATAAGGGTTGATAGCTATAAAAAAGCAAGTGCCTGCGTGGCGTCGATGTCGTTCAGGCAGCGGGTGTGGCCCAGCGGGCAGATACGCTCAAAACACGGTGCACAGTCCAGCGGTGGTTGGTACGCGGGGTCGTTCTTGAGCCACAAGACATGCGCCGCCGCATTGAGCGGTGGGGTGTGCAAAGGGCTGCTGGAGCCAAAAATCGCCACCTGGGGCACACCAAACCCGGCGCCCACATGCATCAGGCCCGAGTCATTGCTGATCAGGCCCTGGGTGGCGCTGATCAGGCACAGCGCCTGGGCCAGCGAGGTTTTGCCCGCCAGGTTCAGGATCGTGGCCTGGCTGCTGCCATCGGCGCCCTGGCAGGCCTGTGTGATCTCGGCACACAGGTCCGCTTCCTTGCCTGAGCCCAGCAACACCACCGGTTTTTGGAGCTGGCGTGCCAGCTCGGCAAAGTGGCGGGTTGGCCAGCGTTTGGCCGGGCCGTATTCGGCACCAGGCGCCATCACGTAATAGCCGCTGCGTTGCAGACCCAACGCAGACAGGCAGGCATCGGCCTCGGTGGTATCCAGGTGCAAGCGGGGTTGGTCGCTGGCCACATCACCCTCACCACTGAGGGCCGAGTAAAACGCCACCATCGGCGGGCGCTGGCCCTTGGCGGGGTTTTTCATGCGGTGTGTGAGCAGGCCCACACGCGCTTCCCCGAGGTAACCGACACGCTCAGGGATACCCGCCAGAAAGGGCAGCAACGCACTTTTTAAGGAGTTGGGGCAGATGTAGGCCACATCAAACTGGCCGTCCATCTGTTTGGCCAAGCGCCGCCGCTCACGCAGTTGCAGCCCGCCGTGGGCAAACGGGAACTCGATCACCTCGGCCACCTGCGGCATGGCCCGGTACACCGGGGCCACCCAGGGCAGGGCGCCCACGGTCAGGCGCTCACCACGCGCCTGCAGGCGGCGCAGCAGCGGCTCGGTCATGACCGCGTCACCAATCCATTGCGGGGCAACGATCAGGGCGCGTTTGACCGGCGACGATGACGGTTTCATGGAGTGCTCAGTCGCTTCAATTCACACGCCAGCTGGCACCTTGCCCGCTCAGGTGCCAAGTGGGTGGCCCCTGCCACGTTGAGTGGCATTTAATGGCCGTGGAAGTGTTCGCCAGGCTTGAGCTGGTAGACCGTGCCGCAGTACGGGCACTTGGCCTGGCCAGTGCGTGCCACGTCCAGGTACACCTTGGGGTGGGTGTCCCACTGCTTCATGTCGGCCAGCGGGCTGGGGCAATAGACCCCGCCTGCATGGTTGAGGTCTTTGGCCAGGAGTTCGACAACAGGTTTGCTCATGGTGATCAGACTTTCGTGAGCCAGTGGGCGTATTTGGGGTTGCGTCCGTTGACGATGTCAAAAAACGCGCTCTGGATTTTTTCGGTGATCGGGCCGCGGCTGCCGCAACCAATTTCCAGACGGTCGACTTCGCGGATCGGGGTGACCTCGGCGGCGGTGCCGGTGAAAAACGCTTCGTCGCTGATGTAGACCTCGTCGCGGGTGATGCGTTTTTGCACCACCTCCAGGCCCAGGTCCTTGCAGATGTGCAGGATGGTGTTGCGGGTGATGCCGTTCAGGGCACCAGCCGACAGGTCGGGGGTATAGACCACGCCGCCCTTGACGATGAACAGGTTTTCGCCCGCGCCTTCCGAGACAAAACCGCTGGCATCGAGCAGCATGGCTTCGTCGTAGCCGTCGTCGGTGGCTTCCATGTTGGCCAGGATCGAATTGGTGTAGTTGCTGACCGCCTTGGCCTGGGTCATGGTGATGTTGACGTGGTGGCGGGTGTAGCTTGAAATCTTGACACGGATGCCACGTTTCATGCCCTCTTCACCGAGGTAGGCGCCCCAGGGCCAGGCCGCGACCATCAGGTGGATGGTGTTGCCTTTGGGCGAGACACCGAGTTTTTTGTCACCGATCCAGGTCAGCGGGCGCAGGTAGCCGGACTCCAGTTTGTTCTCACGGATCACCGCGCATTGGGCTTCGTTGACCTGCTCCGGGGTGAACGGAATCTTCATGCGCAGGATCTTGGCGCTGTTGAACAGGCGCTCGGTGTGTTCTGCCAGCCGGAAAATCGCCGGGCCGTTGACCGTGTTGTAAGCCCGCACCCCTTCAAATGCGCCGCAGCCGTAATGCAGGGTGTGGGTCAGCACATGGATCTTGGCGTCACGCCAGTCGACCATCTGACCGTCCATCCAGATTTTGCCGTCGCGGTCAGACATCGAGGGGGGAAGGGGGCTCATGGTGTATTCCTTAAAAGTCAGCGCACCGCTGAAGGTCAAATCGGCGATTTTAAGGGGCTGTTCTGAGCCCTTGCGGCGGCGCCACGGTGACATTTGCTCACAAGTCCGAGCCGGTCAAGTGGGCGGTTGGGAGTATCCTTGTTGTTTACCCGGTGGCTTGCCATCCTTCTGTTCTGATCTGGAGCTTCTTATGTCACACCCCGCCCGCTCTGTCCGTTCTGTCTATTATTTGGCCGGTGCTTTGTTGGCCCTGGCCGGCGGGCTTGCCGTTGCACAAACCAACTGGTCGTCCGAGCCTGCTGCAGTGGAGAGCCCGAAGGCTGCCAAGGCACGTTTTGAGGCTGACAAAAAACTCTGCGCCGACGAGTCCTCGTCCCAGGCGCGTCTGCAGTGCCGTCGTGATGCCCAGTCGGAATATGACAAGGCTCTGGCCAGCCTGCGTGCCAAGGGCACCTACAGCACCCAGCCCGCAGCAGCCAGCTGCGCCGAATGCGCCCGCGTCACTGCTGTGCAGGTGGTGGAAAGAGAGGGTGACAGCAATGCGGTCGGCCTGATCGCCGGTGGTGTGGCGGGTGCGGTGCTGGGGCGTCAGATCGGGGGCGGCTTTGGCAAAGACCTGGCCACCGTGGCCGGTGCCGCCGGTGGTGCCTATGCCGGTAAAAAAATCCAGGAACACATCAACACCACCCAGGTCTGGCAAGTCAGTGTGAGTTACACCCAAGGTGGCAGCGCCAAATTTGACTTTGCGCAGGACCCGGGCTTCAAAGTGGGTGATGCCGTCAAGAAATCGGGCAACACCTTGGTTCGGCAGTGAGACTTTCGTCGCACAATCCCAGTTTTACACTCACTTCATCTCCACACATCATGACCCAACGCAGCCCTTCACTTCTTGACTCATCCCGTACGTTTCGCCGCTGGGGCACCAGCCTGTTGCTCGGCTGTGTGTGTGCCATGGGCGTGGGGCTGGCCCAGGCGGCCGACTTCTCGGCCGGGCGCATTGCTTTTGTCAACATGGAGCGGGTGTTGAAGGAGTCGAGCCCTGCCAAAACCAGCATGGGCAAGCTGGAGAAAGAGTTCTCAGCACGCCAGAAAGAGGGCGCCGCCAAGGACGTCGCTTTCAAGGCCGCCGTGACCAAGTACCAGACCGATTCTCCGGTGCTCGCCGAAGCACAGCGTCTTGAACAACAAAAGAAGTTGCTCGAGCAGGAGCGTGACCTGCAGAACACCCAGCGCAGCTTTCAGGAAGATCTGAACAAACGCAAGAACGAAGAGTTGCAAAAACTCGTCGCCAGCACCAACAAGATCATCAAACAGATCGCTGCTACCGAAAAGCTGGACTTTGTTCTGCAGAGCGCGATTTTTGTTGACCCGAAAAACGATGTGACCGACCGGGTGCTGAAGCTGCTGGAGACCGCAGGCGCTCAATAAGCCAGGTCCCTGACCACCGCCATCGCCTGTTCGACCCGCTCCACCGCGTGGATCGTCAGGCCCTCAAAGTCTTTGGACTGGAGGTTTTTGGGCAGGTTGGCCTTGGGCACCACCGCCACACTGAAACCCAGCTTGGCGGCCTCTTTGAGTCTTTCCTGACCGCGCGGGGCCGGGCGCACCTCGCCCGCCAAGCCCACCTCACCAAACGCAAAAAAGCCCTTGGGCAGTGGCTTGCCACGCAGGCTTGAAGTAATTGATAGCAACACCGCCAGATCCGCTGCGGGCTCCGAGATCCTGACGCCCCCAACGGCGTTGACAAACACATCCTGGTCCATACACGCCACACCGGCGTGACGGTGCAATACCGCCAGCAACATCGCCAGCCGGTCCTTGTCCAGCCCGACACTCAGGCGCCGTGGGCTGGGGCCACCACTGTCCACCAGCGCCTGGATTTCCACCAACATCGGGCGTGTGCCTTCGAGCGTGACCATGACACAGCTTCCGGGCACCGGTTCGGCATGCTGGCTCAAAAAGATGGCGCTCGGGTTGCTCACGCCCTTGAGGCCTTTCTCGGTCATGGCAAACACACCAATCTCGTTGACCGCACCAAAGCGGTTCTTGATGGCGCGTACCAGCCTAAAGCTCGAATGCGTGTCACCCTCGAAATACAGCACGGTGTCGACCATGTGCTCCAGCACCCGTGGCCCGGCCAGAGCGCCCTCTTTGGTGACGTGACCGACCAGCACAATACACACCCCGCTGGCCTTAGCAGCACGCGTCAGGTGCGCAGCACATTCCCGCACCTGGGCCACCGAACCGGGTGCCGAGGTGAGTTGTTCGGAGTACACCGTCTGGATCGAGTCGATCACCGCGATGTCGGGCCGGGTCGATTCCAGCGTGGCCAGGATTTTCTCCAGCCCGATCTCGGCCAGCACCCGCACCTGTGAGCCGTCCAGCCCCAGGCGCCGGGCGCGTAAGGCCACCTGGGCACCACTTTCTTCCCCGGTGACATACAGCGTGTTTTGACCGCTGCGCTGCAGCGAGTCCAGCGCCTGCAGCAGCAGGGTCGATTTGCCGATGCCGGGGTCACCACCGATCAGCACCACCCCCCCTTCGACCATGCCGCCACCCAGTACCCGGTCCAGTTCGTCGTGGCCGGTGGGGATACGCGCCATGTCTACCGCGTCGATGTCACCCAGGATTGCCAACTCGGCCGTTTTGGCCAGCGAGGCGAAGCGGTTTTTGGTGGGTACGCTGCTCTCAGGGGCCGACTCCACCAGGGTGTTCCAGGCGTGGCAATGCGGGCATTTGCCCAGCCATTTGGGGCTGATGCCACCACATTCTGAACACACGAAAACGGTTTTGTCTTTGGCCATGCCGGGATATTACTGTATAAATCACCAGATTTTTAAGCGCCGTTGTGGTCGCCCGGTGGCTTCGCTGGCCTGGGTTTAAGTTTGATCTAAGCCAGGGCTGGCAGCATCCAGGGGATACACCCTGGGTGTGACCGTGCCAAGTGCCCGCCAGAAGGACGGGCTTGGCAGAATGGTGGTTCTGCTTTTCTCAAACCCATGCGACTACTTCTTGTTGAAGACGATGTGATGATTGGTGAGGCCGTGCTGGACCTGCTGCGCGCCGATGGTTACGCGGTAGACTGGGTCAAGGACGGCGCCCACGCCGATGAGGTGTTGCGTGAGCACGGTTATGACCTGCTGCTGCTGGACCTGGGCTTGCCCACCTGCGACGGCCTCACGGTGCTGGAGCGCCTGCGTGCACGCAAGGACCGGGTGCCGGTGTTGATCGCCACCGCTCGGGACGCGCTAAACCAGCGTGTGGCCGGGCTGGACAAAGGCGCCGACGACTACATCATCAAACCCTACGAATTCGACGAACTGCTGGCGCGCATCCGGGCACTGCTGCGCCGGGCCGCCGGGCGTGCTGAGCCGGTGTATGAACACCTGGGTGTCAGCATCGACCCCGCCACACGGGAGGTGTTGGTGCGCGGGCAGGCCGTGTCGCTGTCGGCGCGTGAATGGTCGGTGCTGGAGTTGTTGCTGGCGCGTCCGGGTTTGGTGCTCTCGCGCAAACAACTCGAGGACAAACTCTACAGCTGGCGCGACGAGGTCAGCAGCAATGCGGTCGAGGTGTACATCCACGGGCTTCGCAAAAAACTGGGGGCCGAGTTGATCCAGAACGTGCGGGGCGTCGGCTACATGATGCCCAAGGGTGCGCCGTGAAGCTGCCACATACCCATTCTCTGCGGGCCCGGTTGTTATGGTTTTTATTGGTGGCGGTGGTGGCCACGGCCTTGCTCCAGGCGGCTGTGGCCTACCGTGCCGCGCTGGCCGAAGCCGACGCCTTGTTTGACATCCAGATGCGGCAAATGGCCTTGTCGCTCAGCCCCGGCATGCCCGAGGGGGGGCAACTGGTGCCGAGTGACGGCAGTGGTGACCAGTATGATTTTTTGATCCAGGTCTGGACTTCTGACGGGTCGAGCCTGTTTCAGTCCACCACCCATGCGACCCTGCCCCAGCGTGCGGTGCTGGGTTACTCCACCATCCAGGCGCGTGGCACCACTTACCGGGTGTTCTCGTTCGATACCGGCTCGCAGGTGATCCAGGTGGCG
Source organism: Rhodoferax fermentans (assembly GCF_002017865.1). Classification (NCBI taxonomy): domain Bacteria; kingdom Pseudomonadati; phylum Pseudomonadota; class Betaproteobacteria; order Burkholderiales; family Comamonadaceae; genus Rhodoferax; species Rhodoferax fermentans. Next base: position 2,825,581 of record NZ_MTJN01000002.1, read on the forward strand.
CAGGATGAACAGGTGCGCCAAGCCATGGCGGCCAAGCTGGCGTTACGCACCGTGTTGCCCACCGTGGCGCTGGTGCCGCTGCTGATGTTGCTGGTCTGGTGGGTCGTGAGGTCCTCATTGGCTCCGGTGACACGGGTGCGCAAGCAGGTGGCGGCACGTGAGGCCGATGAACTCGGGGAGCTCGCCGAAGATCAGTTGCCCGACGAAATCCGTCCGCTGGTGCACGAGCTCAACCTCTTGTTTGGCCGGGTCACGCAGGCGTTTGAGGCACAGAAAAACTTTGTGGCCGATGCGGCGCACGAGTTGCGCACCCCGCTGGCCGCGCTCAAGTTACAGGTGCAGATGCTGCGCCGCGCGGCAGACGAGCGCAGCCACGACATCGCGATCAACCGGCTCAACGCCGGCATCGACCGGGCCAGCCGACTCATCGAGCAACTGCTGGTGCTGGCACGCCAGCAGTCCGGCACGCAGGCCCAGAGCACCACGGTGGATCTGGGCACCATGGTGAAAACCGTGTTGGAAGAACAGGCTTTCCCGGCCCAGGCCAAACAGATCAGCATCGATACCCAGATCAGCACCCCAGTCTGGGTGTTGGGCCAGGTGGATGCCCTGCAGATCCTGGTGCGCAACCTGGTCGACAACGCCATCAAATACACCCCGACCACCGGCCGCATCCTGGTGACGGTGTTGAGCGAGGACGGTCGACCCTGGCTGGAGGTGCATGACAGCGGTCCGGGGATTGCGCCCGCCGACCGCAGCAGGGTGCTGGACCGTTTTTACCGCGTGGCCGGTTCCGAGGTGGGTGGCAGCGGCCTGGGGCTGGCCATTGTCAAAACCATCGCCGATGCCCAGCAGGCACACATCACGCTCGACACCTCCGAGCTGCTGGGTGGTTTGTGTGTCAGGGTTGAATGGCCCACCCCGGTGTTGCCCCTGGCACCCAACGGCTTGACCCAAGCCTCTTAAGCCCGGTTTAAGCGGCTTTAAGCCCGCTCTAAGCTGGGGTTCACACACTGAACGGGTGTTCAACAAAGTGTGGAGAAACCGCTATGAAAAAACCGTTTGTTGCCAGCCGTGTGGTGTTGTCCCTGGTGCTTGGGGGTGTTCTGGGTGGCGCTGCCGTCACCACCTTCAGCCTGACCCATGCCCAGGCCGCCTCGCTGGTGTCCTCTGCGCCCGCAGTCTCAACCGCTGTGCCCAACGCGCCGATGGGCTTGCCAGACTTCTCGCAAATCGCCCAGCAGCATGGCCCGGCGGTGGTCAACATCACCGTCACCTCCCTGAAGAAGGTGTCCAACCAGGGCGGCGGCGGAGCGCTGCGCCAGCGTGGTTTTCCGGGGTTGGACCCGGACGACCCGTTTTACGAATTTTTCCGGCGTTTCCAGGGCCCTGGCGGTGATGTCTCCCCCACACCCACACGTGGTGAGGGCTCGGGCTTCATCGTCAGCGCCGATGGCCTGATCATGACCAACGCCCATGTGGTGCGTGACGCGACCGAGGTCATGGTCAAACTGACCGACCGGCGCGAGTTTGCCGCCAAGGTGCTGGGCTCCGACCCCAAGACCGATGTGGCGGTGATCAAGATCGACGCCCACAACCTGCCCACCGTGCCGCTGGGCCAGGCCAAGAACCTCAAGGTGGGTGAATGGGTGCTGGCGATTGGTTCACCGTTTGGGTTTGAGAACAGTGTTACCGCCGGGGTGGTCAGTGCCAAAGGCCGCTCCCTGCCCGATGACAGCCTGGTGCCCTTCATCCAGACCGATGTGGCGGTGAACCCGGGCAACTCGGGCGGGCCGCTGTTCAACACCCGCGGTGAAGTGGTGGGCATCAATTCGCAGATCTACAGCCAATCCGGCGGTTACCAGGGCCTGTCGTTTGCCATCCCGATCGAGCTGGCCAGCAAGATCAAGGACCAGATTGTGTCCACCGGCCATGCCAGCCATGCGCGTTTGGGGGTGGCCATTCAGGAGGTCAACCAGGCGCTGGCCGACTCGTTCCATCTGGTTCGTCCCGAGGGTGCGCTGGTGTCGAGTGTGGACGCCGGTAGCCCGGCCGACAAAGCCGGTTTGCAAAGTGGTGACGTGATCCTCAAGGTCAATGGCCAGCCGATTGTGGCTTCCAGCGACTTGCCTGCGCTGATTGGCGCTGCCGCACCGGGTGACAAGCTGGAGCTCGACATTTGGCGCCAGGGCAAGCCCGAACACCTCAGTGCCAAAGTGAGCGACGCCAGTGACAAGGCAGAGAACGTGGCGGCAGCGCCCGGCGCTGCCGGTCAAGGCCGTCTGGGCCTGGCCTTGCGCGCCCTGACACCGCAGGAAAAACGCGCGGCCGGTGTTGCGGCTGGTTTGTTGGTGGAAGACACCACCGGTCCCGCAGCATTGGCCGGTGTCCAGGCCGGTGATGTGTTGCTCGCGGTCAATGGTGCGCCGGTGCAAAGTCTGGAGCAGGTGCGCAGCCAGGTGGCCAAGTCGAACAAGTCGGTGGCCCTGCTGATTGCGCGTGACGGCAGCCGGATCTTTGTGCCGGTGCGGCTGGGCTGATGTGGCATCGGTCGTCATTGACACCGCGCCCACGTGGCGCGGCAGAGCCCGCCGCACCTGAGGCGGCGGGTTTGTCGGCCCACATCCTGCCCACCTCGGCCACGATGATTGGTGTGTGTATGACGGTGCTGTCCATCGGGCGCGTGGGTGCGGGCGCCAGCTGGCACATGCTGATCGACAAGGCGCTGGCGGTGGATGCGCTGATTTTCCTGGCCAGCGCCTTTTTGTCGTTTGCCGCCATGCGGGCCCAGGTGGGTGGGCGGCGTTATGAGCGCGGGGCTGACGTGGTGTTTCTGGCGGGTCTGGGGGTGCTGGTGGTGGTGGCGCTGAGCCTGGCTTTCACCATTCGCTGAGTGTCTGTCGGTGCGCTGCAGCCCACTTGGCGCGCCACTTTTGTCCAATAATGGGTGCGTGGACAGAGGGGCTGTAGCGACCTGCTGTTGCTGGGATGACCGGGTGGGCATCTTGTATTTTTGATAGCTACTAGGCCAATAAATACAAGGGCTAGGAGCCAAAATGACTGATAAAAACACGCCAGGTGCGTCACCGCTGGATGACACGCTGGCAGCGTCCGGTCTGACGGCCGCGCAGGCGGCAGAGCGTTTGCAGCAAGACGGCCCCAACAGCCTGCCGACCGACCAACCGCGTGGCCTGTGGGCCATCGTGCGCGAGACCTTGTCTGACCCGATGTTTGCCCTGTTGCTCGGTGCCGCTGTCTTGTACCTGCTGCTCGGTGACTTGCAGGAAGGGCTGATCCTGCTGGGCTTGGTGTTGGTGGTGCTGGCGCTGACCCTGTACCAGGAAGGCAAGACCGAACACGCGCTGGCCAGCCTGCGTGATTTGACCAGCCCGCGTGCGTTGGTGCTGCGCGACGGTGAACCGCGCCGTGTTGCCGGGCGTGAGGTGGTGCAGGGCGACCTGCTGATCCTGGCCGAGGGTGACCGTATTGCCGCTGACGCGCTGCTGGTGCAGGGTGAGGAGGTGCAGGTGGATGAGTCGCTGCTCACCGGTGAGCCCTTGCCGGTGGACAAACAGGCGGCGGTGGACGCGGGTGTGTTGCCAGCTGCGCCGTCCTCGCAGCTGTTTTCTGGCAGCCTGCTGGTACGCGGCCATGGCCGGGCACGGGTCACCGCCACTGGCGCACGCAGCGAGATTGGTCACATTGGCAGCGCCCTGGAGAGCCTCACAAGTGAGGCCTCACCGCTGCGCCTGCAAACCGCGCAACTGGTCAAAACACTGGCGCTGATCGCGGTGGTGGCCAGCCTGTGCCTGGTGCTGGCTTATGGCTTGCTCAAGGGCGACTGGCTCGGTGCGCTGCTGGCGGGCATTGCGCTGGCGATGGCACTGCTGCCACAGGAGTTCAGCGTGGTGCTCACGGTGATCCCGGCGCTGGGCGCCTGGCGTTTGTCCAAACACAAGGTGCTGACCCGACGTATTGCCGCGATCGAGACCCTGGGCGCCACCAGTGTGTTGTGTGTTGACAAAACCGGCACCCTGACCGAAAACCGCATGACCGTGGCCCAGCTGTATGCCGAGTCGGCCACCAGCCTTGCGGGTGGTGTGATCCAGGGGGAGAGCCTGGGCGTGGACTACGCCCGCAGCACCGAGTTGCCGGAGGCCTTCCACACGCTGGTGGAGTACTCGATCTTGGCCAGCATGAGTGACCCGTTCGACCCGATGGAGAAAGCCTTTCACCGCCTGGGTCAGCATTTTTTGAAAGACACCGAACACCTGCACCGCGACTGGACCCTGATGCAGCACTACGGCCTGACGCCCGAGTTGCGCGCCATGTCCCACGTCTGGAAAGCGGTAGAGGGCCAGGCCCATGTGGTGGCCGCCAAAGGTGCGCCCGAGGCGATTGTGGATTTGTGCCACATGGACAGTGCCGCCCAGGCACGCGTGGCGGCGGCAGTAGAGGTGATGGCGGCGCAGGGCCTGCGGGTGCTGGGTGTGGCACGGTCCCGTTTTGAGGGCATGGACTGGCCGGCCATCGAGCACGACTTTGCCTTTGAATTTGTCGGCCTGCTGGGCCTGGCCGACCCGTTGCGGCCAGAAATCCCGGACGCTGTGGCGCAGGCGCGCGGTGCGGGTATCCGGGTCGTGATGATCACCGGTGACTACCCGGCCACCGCCCAGGCCATTGCGTTGGCGGCGGGCCTGCCGGTGCCAGCGGTGGCTGGCCCCAACCAAGACTGGCTGTTGACGGGTGATGATGTGAATCAGCTCGACGATGCCGCCTTGCAGCAGCGCATGGACACGGTGAGTGTTTGCGCCCGGATTGCCCCGACCCAAAAGCTGCGTATTGTGCAAGCGCTCAAAGCCAACGGTGAGGTGGTGGCCATGACCGGTGACGGCGTCAACGACGCGCCAGCGCTGAAAGCCGCCCATGTGGGTGTGGCCATGGGCGAGCGCGGCACAGACGTGGCGCGAGAGGCGTCGTCGATGGTGCTGCTGGACGACAACTTTGCCGGGCTGGTGCAGGCGGTGCGGCTGGGGCGGCGCATTTTTGACAACCTGCGCAAGTCCATGTGTTACATCCTGGCGGTGCATGTGCCGATTGCTGGCATGGCGCTGCTGCCGGTGCTGCTGGGCTGGCCCACGGTGTTGTTTCCCTTGCACATTGCGTTTCTGGAGCTGGTGATTGACCCTGCCTGCTCGATGGTGTTTGAGAACGAACCACCCGAGCCCGACCTGATGCAGCGCCCGCCGCGCGATGTGACGACACCCTTGTTTGGTGGTCTGACGCTGCTGTGGGCCCTGCTGCAGGGCCTGGGCGCGCTGGCTGTGGTGCTGTTGGCCACCTGGTGGGGCATGGCCCATTTGGGGGAAGGTGCGGCGCGGGCCTTTGCTTTTGCCACCCTTGTGGCGGGCAACCTGGCGCTGATCCTGGTCAACCGCTCGCGCAGTGGCTCCCTGGTGAAGAGTTTGCGGGTGCCGAACCGCAGCTTGTGGTGGGTGTGTGCGGCTGCACTGGCCCTGATGGCGCTGGCCCTGTACCAGCCCTGGCTGGCAGGCCTGTTCATGTTTGATGTGTTGCCGCTGCCCTGGCTGGCCGTCGCACTGGGGCTGGGTGGCCTGCTGGTGGCGGTGTTTGAGGGTGTCAAAACCGCCGGGCTCCTGCACACAGCAGCCCGGGCTCGCTGAGGCCCGCGCGGGCTAAACCCCGTGCAGCTGGCGTAGGCGTTGCACCTTGTCCAGGTTGACCTTGACCTGCACCGTGTGGGCGGCCACCGCTGCTTTCACGGCCTGTGCGGCTTGGCTGGTGTTGCGGTAGCCGTAGGCGCTGACCGGCATGCCAGAGGCATTGATGATGCTGGCCACATGCGGGCTGTTGGCCTTGTGGCCGCGGGCAATCACCACCGCCGTCTCGCCAGTGGCCAGCAACACATAACTGCCGGGTGGGTAAAAACCCAGCGCCGCCGCCATGGCGTGGCGCAGCAAGGTGGTGTCGGGCGAGCTGTTTTTGACCAAAATTTTGGTGGCGTCCAATGGCAACATGGCTTGGCGCACCCGGCGCGGTGCCATTTTGGCGGTCAGCGTGTCGGCCAGATGCAGCAGGCGCACCAGCATCAAGGCGTTGGGGTCATCCGTCAGCAGGTCCGGCGTGTGGTGCCAGCGCACCAGGTCCAGCAGGCTGCTGTCCTTGACACCCAGCGCGCTCAGCATGCTCACACTCAGGCCCGCGTGCTGGTTGATGTCTTGCCGTTGTGCCGGGGTCGGGCTGGTTTTCTGGAGGGTCAGCGTGTCCTGCAGGCGCGCCATGCCCATGTTCATCACCAGCGCCGCGCGCAGCAGCGTGAAACGTGCCGCCAGCGGCAGCGCCAGCTTGTCGGCGGTGAGCACCGCCACCACACCGGTCAGCAGCGCATGGCTGGCGCAGTAGCCCAGTTGTAACTCGGGCAGTGCCTGGAACAGCACAAACAGGCCCTCGTCGGGGTCCTGGGTCAGCAAGGCCAGTGCCCGGTCTTCCAACGCCTGCAGCCGGGGCAGCGGGCAAACCGCCAGCTCCCCCTGGTAAAGCAGGCCACGCAACACATCCTGCACATCCATCCAGCCGCCGTTGAGCTCGTGGCCCGACAAAAAGTCTTCTTCCTCAATCACCCAGGGCAGTGGCAGCTGGGCAATCAGCAACATGTCGGCGCCCTCGTTGTAGAAGGCCCGCATCTGGCGCTCCAGGCTTTTTTGCCAGGCCTGGGCGTCGGTTTCAGTCATGCAGGCCTGGTGGCTGCGCAACATCTCGCGGTGCGCCTCAGACTGCAAGATCTGCTGGCGGCGTAGCAACAGCCGCCCGCTCGGGCTCCAGATGTCCACCGGCAGCGGTTTGCCCAGCTGCACCCGCTCCAGCGGCACTGGCCGATAGCTGGACATCAGTCCTGGACCTGGACTTGCACCGGCACCCGTGGCGCCAGTGCACACATCAGCTCGTAACCCAGGGTGCCCGCGTGTTGGGCCACCTCGTCAATGCTGAGCACGACACCATTGCTGGCGCGGCCCCACAGCGTGACCTCGGTGCCAAAACCAACCGCCTGGCCTGCCGCCACCAGCGGTGTGAGGTCCACCGCGAGCATGTCCATGCTGACGCGTCCGAGGGTGCGGGTGCGCACGCCAGCCACCAGCACCGGTGTGCCGGTCGGGCAAATGCGTGGGTAACCGTCGGCATAACCGCAGGCCACCACGCCCACAACGGTTGGGTGTTCTGCCACAAACTTGGAGCCATATCCGATGCTAGCCCCCGTATCTATTGATTGAGTAGCTATGAGTTTTGAGGACAGCGTCATGGTCGGCAACAAATCCCAGTCGGTGATGTTGTGCTCTGGAAAGTCGGGCGAGCTGCCATACAGCACGATGCCGGGCCGGATCCAGTCCGAGGCCAGGGCCTCGTCGTTGCCTTGGGCTGCATCGTCGTCGGGACGGGTGTGGCGCAGGGTGGCCGCGCTGTTGCTCACCGAGCGTTCGCCCGGCAAATCACGCGTGAACTGGTTGAACACCTTGATCTGGTGTTGGATGCCACGCTGGCCATCGGCGTCGCTGAAGTGCGTCATGAACGAGATCTCGTCCACCTGGGGCAGGGCGTTGAGGCGGCTCCAGGCCGACCGAAAACGCTCGGGCGTGAAGCCCAGGCGGTTCATGCCCGAGTTCATTTTGAGGAACACCCGGTGTGGCACATTGGTCTTGTGCGCCGCCAGCATGTCGATCTGTTCGTCGCAATGCACCGCATGCCACAGGTCCAGGCGCGAGCACAGCTCCAGGTCACGCGCCTCAAACACACCTTCGAGCAGCAGGATTGGGCCGCGCCAGCCCAGGCTTCGCACACGCTGGGCCTCATCCAGGTCGAGCAGGGCAAAACCGTCGGCACTGCGCAGGCCCTCATAAGCGCGTTCGATGCCGTGGCCGTAGGCGTTGGCTTTGACCACCGCCCAGGCTTTGGCGTCGGGTGCTGCGCGGCGGGCACGCATCAGGTTGTGTTGCAGTGCAGCAGGATGGATGGTGGCGAGGATAGGGCGTGGCATGGCAGAGGGGGCTTGGGGACAATAGCGACAGGCCAGATTTTGACACCGCTCTACCGTGCTATAACTCCGGCCTGTTCGGAGACAACTTACCTCGATTGGAGCCTGCAAGCCAGGCATGTCTTTTCCCTGATGAAACGCGGTTTTTACACCATCATGGCGGCGCAGTTTTTTAGCTCGCTGGCCGACAACGCCTTGTTTGTGGCTGCCGTGCAATTGCTGCGCTCCAACCACTCTCCCCAATGGCAACAAGCGGCTTTGGTGCCGATGTTTGCGCTGTTTTATGTGGTTTTGGCGCCTTTTGTGGGCGCCTTGGCCGACTCCATGCCCAAGGGCCGGGTCATGCTGATCAGCAACTTCATCAAGGTGGCGGGCTGTTTATTCATGTTATTTGGCACCCATCCGCTGATGGCCTATGCGGTTGTCGGCCTGGGTGCTGCGGCGTATTCACCGGCCAAATACGGCATTCTGACCGAGCTGCTGCCGGCCTCCCAACTGGTCAAGGCCAATGGCTGGATCGAGGGACTGACCATCGGCTCGATCATCCTGGGGGTGCTGTTGGGTGGCCAATTGGTGGCGCCCATGGTGGCCGACAAGATTCTGGCGGTGCATTTCCCCATTGCCTATCTGGGCATCAACACCCGGGCCGAGGCCGCCATTGCGGTGCTGATCCTGGTCTACCTGCTGGCGGCCTGGTTCAACACCCGCATCCCGTTGACCGGGGTGCTGATGCGCCCGCTGCCCAAGAAAATGAGCTCGCTGCTGCCCGATTTCTGGTCGTGTAATGCCCGCCTGTGGCGCGACAAGCTGGGCCAGATCTCGCTGGCCGCCACCACCCTGATCTGGGGTGTTGCCGGTAACCTGCGGTTTATTGTGTTGGCCTGGGCGGCTGCCGCGCTGGGCTACGGTGTGACCCAGGCCTCGGCCTTGCAAGGGGTGGTGGCGATTGGCATGGCGGTGGGCGCGGTGGTGGCCTCGATGCGCATGCGGCTCGAAGACGGCCCGCGTGTGATCACCCTGGGCATCGGCATGGGGTTGCTGATCATCATGCTGATCTTCATCACCAATGTCTGGGTGGCGGCGCCGTTTTTGATTTTGTTGGGCGCGCTGGGTGGCTTTTTGGTGGTGCCGATGAACGCGCTGTTGCAGCACCGGGGCCACAACCTGATGGGCGCCGGGCGCTCGATTGCGGTGCAAAACTTCAACGAACAGGCCTGTATTTTGGTGCTGGGCGCGCTCTACAGCCTGTCCACCGGCCTTGGGCTGCCGACCTTTGGCGCCATCACCATGTTTGGCCTGGTGATTGCTGGCTTCATGTGGCTGATCAAACGCTGGCATGCCCGCAACTGCCGCGACCATGCGACTGAGGTGGAGCGGCTTCTCGCGATAGCCAGAAACGACAAAGCCCACGGGTGATGTCACGGCGTGTTTTCACGCACATTCGAAAGGCTCCCATGACCACTGTGTATGACTTTGAGGCGCTGTCGATTGACGGCAAACCGGTGCCCCTGAACCAGTTCAAGGGCCAGGCGATGCTGATCGTCAACACCGCCAGTGCCTGTGGTTTCACGCCGCAGTTTGCCGGGCTAGAGAAGCTGCATGAAACTTATGGCGCCAAAGGGCTGGTGGTGCTGGGTTTTCCGTGCAACCAGTTTGGCGCGCAGGACTCGGGCAGCAATGGTGAGATTGCTCAGTTTTGCCAGCGCAACTACGGCGTGAGTTTTGCGATGATGGCCAAGATTGATGTCAATGGCAGCGGTGCCCACCCGCTTTACCAATGGCTGTGCAAGGAAGCGCCTGGTCTGCTGGGCAGCAAGGCGATCAAATGGAACTTCACCAAGTTTCTGGTGGGTAAAGACGGCGCCGTGCTCAAACGTTACGCCCCCACCGACACCCCGGCCAGCCTGGCCAAGGACATTGAGGCCGCGTTAGCGGCCTGATCCGGCGCCTCAGCCCCCCTCACCCCGACCCTCTCCCGTTGCGTGAGAGGGTGAGAGCAGTCGCTACGCGATGTTCACATGGAACGGCTTGCCAGCCGCAAAGCGGCGTCGCGCAGGGCGTCTTCGGTGGCCGTCCAGCCCAGGCAGGCGTCGGTGATCGACACGCCGTAACGCAGGTCTTCGGGCTTGCCCAGTTTCTGGTTGCCTTCCTGAATGTTGGACTCCAACATCACGCCCTTGATGGCGCGGTTGCCCTCCACCAGCTGGCCCACCACGTCCTTGAGCACCAGGCTTTGCAGGTTGTGGTTTTTGCGCGAGTTGGCGTGGCTGCAGTCGACCACGATGTTGACCGGCAGCTTGGCCGCCGCCAGCTCGTCGGCGGCCTCGGCCACCGACACCGAGTCGTAGTTGGGCACACTGCCGCCGCGCAGGATCAAATGGCCAAACGCATTGCCCCGGGTGTGGGTCAGTGCCACCTGGCCAAATTCATTGATGCCCAGAAACGCGTGGGGCTGGGCAGCGGACAACATCGCGTTCACCGCCACGTCCAGGCTGCCGTCGGTGCCGTTTTTGAAGCCGACCGGGCTCGACAGGCCGCTGGCGAGTTCGCGGTGGGTCTGGCTCTCGGTGGTGCGGGCACCAATCGCGCTCCAGGCAATCAGGTCGCCCAGGTACTGCGGGGTGATCGGGTCCAGCGCCTCGGTGCCGCAGGGCAGGCCCATGTCGTTGAGGTCTACCAGCAGCTTGCGGGCGATCTGCAGGCCTTCTTCGATGCGAAAGCTGTCGTCCATGTGCGGGTCATTGATCAGGCCCTTCCAGCCGACGGTGGTGCGTGGTTTCTCAAAATACACCCGCATCACCACAAACAGCTGGTCTTGCACCTCGGCCGCCAGCGCCTTGAGGCGCTGTGCGTAGTCCATGGCGGCCGGGATGTCGTGAATCGAGCACGGCCCCACCACCACCAGCAGGCGAGGGTCGCTGCCTTGCAGGATGTTGGCCACCGTCTGGCGCGCCTGGCTGACGGTGCGCATGGCACGGTCACTGGCGGGCACCGCGTCGTGCAGCGCGGTGGGTGACAGCAGGGTTTGCTGCGACAGCACGTTCAGGTTTTCAAAGGCGTTCGGGAAGGTCATGATGGTGTGATGAAAAATGTGGCTCTGGCCCTGATTTTACGTGGGCTGGCAGCTATGCTAAATATAGTGCGCTGGCGGCCATGGCGTGAGGATGCTGGGTGAGCAGTATCAGCCAGGCCACTTTTCTTGACAAGACTTTGCAAACTCAACTGCCAGCGGCTGACCCCATCAGCTCGGGCAGCTACTGATCATGTAGCGCATGTGTTTGCCGGGTGTGACCCTTAGCGCGCTGGCGCACAGAGCCCAGCCGGCAAAACGTCCACAGTGGGGCCTTGTTCACCACACTGAAGGATGCGCGATGTTGCGAAGCATGAACGACCTCAAGGGTTACACCATTGGCGCCACCGATGGCGAAATTGGCCACGTCACCGACTTTTTCTTTGACGACCAGCGCTGGACCATCCGCTTTCTGGTGGTCGAGACCGGCTCCTGGCTGCTCAGCCGCAAGGTGCTGATCTCGCCGTTTTCACTGATGCAGGCCGACTGGGAACACAAACGCCTGCCGGTGCGTATCACCCGCGAGGCGGTCAAAAACAGCCCCGACATCGACACCAACCAACCGGTGTCGCGCCAGCACGAGGTGCAGTACGCCGACTACTACGGTTACCCCTACTACTGGGGCAGCGACGACCTGTGGGGCAACGGCCTGTACAACCCGGTGCTGGCACCACCGGCTGGGCTGAACCCTGAGGCGCTGGCCCAAGTGCGGTCCGAGGTGGCTGGTGTCTACGCCCGCGCCGAGCAGACCCTGCGGCAAAACGACGACCCGCACCTGCGCAGTTGCCAGGCGGTGCTGGGTGACCACCTGGAAGCCAGCGACGGCGACATCGGCCATGTGCAGGGCATGCTGGTCGATGAAGACAGCTGGACCATCCGTTACCTGGTGGCCGACACCAGCAACTGGTGGCTGGGGCACCAGGTGCTGATCCCGCCAGACTGGGTCAGCGACATCCGCTGGGCCGATTCACGCGTCAGCGTCAACCTGAGCCGCCAGGCCATCCAGACCAGCCCGCGTTTTGATGGATCAACCCCACTGACCCGTGAGCAAGAGCAGGCGCTTTATCACCACTACGAACGCCCGAGCTACTGGGAGCGCGAGCACTCAACCGCGCCGGACCGGGCGTAGGCGGGTTGTCTGCGGGCTTGGCCTCGTTAGGTGTCGGCTGGGTATGTATGAAAACTGTCTCTAGCCCTTATTTCAAAAGGGCTGGTAGCTATGACTGCTGTAGCTGTTGCGAGGTGGCAGAGGCCTGCGTTGCGCAGTGTCGCCAATCATCAGTGCCGTCATTTGCTGCCCATGCGTGCGCCATTTTCGCCATACAGCCGAAGGCAGATTGAGGCTGAAAGCGGGTTCACACGACAGGCAGCTTTCAGTTTCGCCAGCCCCCCCGCTCAGCAGCCTTTCATGACCTTCGGTATCGTTCCCTTGGCGATCGGTGGCTACACGCTCCATAGCGGTCATATGCTCCCGTTAAATTGCGAATTCGAGTGCTTGCTGTACTGATGTCCAATGGGCAAACTGTCCGTCAGAATCTGATGCGCCGCAAGGCATCATGGTGTGTGTGGACGAGGACTCCGAAAACGACGCACCCGCGCGACGGTTTGTTTAAGCTTAGTGAGGACGGCAAGATCGGTGGGCATATCGAGAAATTCGTTTGCTTCATCAAGTGTTCGAAAACGGCCCGTGTTCCCTATGTGAAATAAGACCATTGGTCTAAAGTGCCGTTGCAGCTGAAAGCAGTAGGTCTTTGCTTGGGTACTTTCGCCTCCTGTGTGTACGCAGCTGTTGCGGTATTCCCGCAGGTGCTCTAGCGCCTGCGTGGCGAATCCCGTGTCGTCCCACAGGAATGCACATCGGCGTACGACCGCGTCGTAGTCGCCGTACCCAGGCGACGAGAGACGTTCGACTGCGCTCCAAAGCCGGGTGAAAGCGGTTGTCTGATTCCACTCGTCGAGTGCCCGCACATACATGAGCAGCGCCTCGACAATATCCTCACGGTACGGACAACGTGACAGCCTCCTCAGAGTCAAACGTACCCGCTGGCGAACCTTCGCTGCGTCTTTCGGCTTGTAGGGGTCTGTGGCTACGTTGTGCGGCTCGAACCAAATCTCTTCGGTAGCTGAGCTTCCATTAGGGCGGTGAATAGTGTGGATCGCTCCGAGGCGTACCGAATTAATCGGGATCCAGCTGCGCCCGTTCATCTCCATCTCTTTGTTACAAAACAAGCACCAGAGCGCCCGATGCAAATCGATAGCACGCATGGCCGCAGTCAAAGCCAGAGCCGGTCTCTTTGCAGTGACGGTAGCAATGATCTTGTTGTAGTTCTGAGGGCTTTCAGTAGCGGGCACTCGCTGATCTTGAATTTGTACAGATCGGCTCGTAGCAAACTTACGCGGATACATAGAACCACAAAACTGTATCTGCACATTTTCGACGATTGTCTTCCCAAGAATTAGCTGACTTTCAAACGAAACAGAAGTGAGTACGTGGAACTTTTCCTCGCGCTGCGAAAGCTCCACCGATAGTTGTTTGTTGAGCTCCTTTAAGAAGCTTTCCTTTGTTAGTTCACCAGGGTCGTATGCGACAGCCTTCCATATCAGATTGGCGTGGTCGATGTCACGTGCAACAGGGGGAAACACCAGCATGGAGTGCAGCAATGGCAAGGTGTAGTCGAGATCCCACCCGGAAAAAGAAGCGCCTTTGCCCTCTGGATTGCGCGTTCGCACTGCAACTATGCGATTCAGAACTAACTCTGGCTTGAAGCGAGGAGACTTTTTCCACTTAACGGGCATCACGGCATCCTCTCGTTCTCTTCAGTCATAGGCTCTCTCAAGTGATTTTCTTTGTAGGCACTAGAAATGACGTGGACATTTGCCTCGGGCAACAACTTTCAAAAAGTCACGAACCCAAAGCCTGTCTGCATCGTCTTATTGTGTACTCCATTTGAGCGGGCACACTTAAGTCCTACGCGGCATTTTGGATGCCTGTTGTTGAACTGGCCATTCACGAAGAGGGTGATCATTAAATACTCGACTCACGCTGAAAACCTGAGGCAGCTTCAGGATGGCTCGACCTGTTCATCCCCTACGCTGCTCATTGGAAATTGGCTTCCAAAATAGCGGTTACTGGTGAATTTCAGCACATGGTGAATGGCCGATGCGACAAGCCTTGAAATTGACGCCACATTGCTTACTGTCAGGCTTCTGGGGTGCCTGACCGGTCTGGAGCGATCATTTCAGGGAAACAGATGTCAGGAGACGCTGCAAAACGGTAGGCCACATCAGTACCTTTGCAAGACTTTTCGCCAATCCTCACTCAGACGCCAAGAAGCCAAATCGCTTGGCTACAACTGCACCTATCGCAGCCGCAATTGGTGTACCCAAGAAATAGATCAACCAGCCATTGGCAGCTTCATGCGACGCAGAAAACAGAACTATCAAGGCAACACAGGTGAGTAGTACGTTCAAGCCACTCAGTCCGCCCAAACACGAGGTGTCCGAAATTTCCAGGTAACCAGTGATGGCCAACCAAATCCAATGTGGCGCTGAATATGCCAGGTAGGTAAGCGCAGAACCTTCAACCGCGCTTTGCAGGCCTGCGGCGGTCATTTCTGGTGGAGGTGCAGCAACTGCGGTAGCAATGACAACCATGAGCGGGATGGCAAGTTGAATCAGGTAGCGCATGCCAGAGTCCTTCGGTGGCGAACAAAGTTCTCCTTAGATTGTGCCAAGGCCGACGCTTTAGACCATCCCCCGATTGAGGGATGCCACTGAATGACTGCAACCCTGCTTGCCACCTCCACCCGCGCCCCGTTCAGCGATGTCCAGCCCACGCAGTCCTCACACCCCAGCCTGCAGCGCCTCATCCAGCACCTCAATCCAATGCCGCACCGGTGTTGGGGTGCCGCTTTGCAGGTGGTTGATGCAACCAATGTTGGCCGAGGCAATGCTGTCTGGTGGGCCGTTCTCAAAGGTGTGGTTGATGTGGCCCAGTTTGCGGTCGCGCAGCTGGGTGGCGATCTCGGGCTGCAGCACGCTGTAGGTGCCTGCCGAGCCGCAGCACAGGTGCGACTCACAGCCGGTGATCTTGAGTTTGAAACCCAGCTCAGCCATGTATTTGTCCACCCCGCCACGTAACTTCATGCCGTGTTGCAGCGAACACGGCGGGTGCCAGACGATGGTGCTGGCGCGTGGTTTGACGCGCTCGCACAGTTTCTCGGTCAGTTCGGGCAGCCACTCGCTGATGTCGTGGGTGAGGTCGCTGATGCGTTGCGCCTTGGCCGCGTAGGCCGGGTCGTCGCGCAGGATGTGGCCGTAATCCTTGACGGTGGCGCCGCAGCCTGAGGCGTTCATCACAATGGCTTCGACCCCGGGGCGGCCCGCCACACCGTTGATGTAGGGCCACCAGGCGTCGATGTTGGCGCGCATTTCGGCCTTGCCACCGTCCTGGTCGTTCAGGTGGAACTTGAGGGCACCGCAGCAGCCCGCTTTGGGCGCGATCACCGTCTGGATGCCCGCGGCGTCCAGCACACGGGCGGTGGCGCTGTTGATGTTGGGGCTCATGCTGGGTTGGACACAGCCAGCCAGCATCAGCACCTGGCGTGGGTGCTGGCGCGTGGGCCAGGCGCCACCGCTTTGTTTGGCAGGCACTTTTTTCTGCAGTGCCTGGGGCAGCAGGCCACGTGCGAGCTGGCCCATGGCCATGGCTGGGGCAAACAGCGGGGAGGAGAGGCCTTCCTTGAGCGTCCAGCGCATGGCTTTTTCGTTGGCCGGGCGCGGCACCTGTGCGTCCACCAGCTTGCGGCCGATGTCGAGCAGGTGGCCGTATTGCACACCGCTGGGGCAGGTGGTTTCGCAGTTGCGACAGGTCAGGCAGCGGTCCAGGTGCAGCTGGGTTTTGCGCGTGGGTTTGGCGCCTTCGAGCACCTGTTTGATCAGGTAGATACGACCACGCGGGCTGTCGAGTTCGTCACCAAGCAGCTGGTAGGTCGGGCAGGTGGCGGTGCAAAAGCCGCAGTGCACACAGTTGCGCAGAATGGCCTCGGCGGTCAAGCCGTCGGGCGTGCCTTGGTATTGGGGGCTGAGTTGGGTTTGCATGGCGGATACGGCGGCTCAGAGCGAACGGAACATGCGCCCGGGGTTGAAGATGTTGGCCGGGTCAAACTCGGCTTTCAGGCGCGTATGGATCTGGTCGAGTGGCCGCTCCAATGGTTCAAATCGGTCGCTAGCCCTTGTTGAGTCTGGATTATTAGCTCTGAAAAGCATAGTTGTTCCGCCCACGGCCTGGCTCAGGTCGCGCAACTTGGCGGCGGCCGACTCGGGTGCCCAGACCCAGCGCAGGCCGCCGTGCCATTCCACCAGCTGCGGCCAGAGCAGGTTCAGCCCCGGGGCGGTCTGCGGCAGGCTCAGGCGCCACAGGGCCTGGCCCGGGTGGGCGGTGGCGTCAAAAAACGGCAGGGTCTGGTCGCGGCAGGCAGTCCAGTCGGCGCTGGCTAGGGCGGGGTCCACGGTGTGGCCGGGCAGATCCTGCGTCATTCTGGTGATGGCCGAGTCCACCGCCGCA
This sequence comes from Rhodoferax fermentans, assembly GCF_002017865.1. Lineage (NCBI taxonomy): Bacteria > Pseudomonadati > Pseudomonadota > Betaproteobacteria > Burkholderiales > Comamonadaceae > Rhodoferax > Rhodoferax fermentans. The sequence continues at coordinate 2,842,264 of NZ_MTJN01000002.1, forward strand.
CCCGCGCCGCGCAGGCGCACAAAGAGTTGGCCGACCTCGCCGGGTTCGTGATCACCTTGTTCCCAGCGGCTGGCGTTGAGCGGCAGCGGCTGCGCGCCCCAGCGGTGCAGCTGTTCCAGCGCGCGGGCCTGGTCAACCTCGAACACCAGGGTGGCTTCGGCCGCAGGCTGCGGCATCACCTTGAGCGACACCTCGGTCAGCAGGCCCAGGATGCCCAGGCTGCCCACCATCAGGCGGCTGAGGTCGTAGCCAGCCACGTTTTTCATGACCTGGCCACCAAAAATCAGGTGTTCAGCCCGGCCATTGACCATCTGCAGACCCAGCACATAGTCACGCACACCGCCTACGCTGGCGCGCGACGGGCCACTGAGCCCGGCTGCGACCATGCCACCCACGGTGCCACGCCCGCCAAAACGCGGGGGCTCAAACGCCAGGCACTGGCCCTGCTGTGCCAGCGTGGCCTCCAGCTCAGTCAGTGGGGTGCCCGCGCGTGCGGTGATGACCAGTTCGGTCGGTTCGTAACTGACGATGCCGGTGTGGCCGCTGGTGTCGAGTAACTCACCTTGCAGCAGCTCGCCATAAAAATCCTTGCTGCCGTGGCCCCGGATGCGCAGTGGTGTGTGGGCTGCGGCGGCGGCGCGGATGGTGTCGATCAGGGCGGGCAGGGTGTCGGTCATGGCAGTGCGGGCAGGAAAAGGTGGCCCATGTTAGGGCCAAGTCCTGACGGCAGGCTTGAATTTTTTGAAACGTCTGTGTTCGAAAAATTGTCAAACTCCCGCCGCCCCCAATGCTGCGGCCGAGCCGACTCAGTCGCGGAAAAACTGCACCGGCAGCCCGGCCACCGCCACCCGCATTGCCACCACCTGGCCCGACAACGGGTAGGTGGCCAGCTCGTCGGCAGGGCGGTTTTTGCTGGCGCTGGTGAGGTACAGGGTTTTGAGGTCTTCGCCACCAAAACAGGGCATGGTGGGGCAGACCAGCGGGGTCGGGATGTCGGCCAGCAGGCGGCCATCCGGCGAAAACTGGCAGACGCGCTGGCCTTCAAACATGGCGACCCAGTAGTTGCCCGCCACGTCGACGGCGGCGCCATCCGGGCGGCCACCGTAGACCAAGGGTGTGGCGGCCGTGCCTGGCCAGCCTTCGGGTTTGGGCTCAAAGCTGGCAAACACCCGCTGTGCTGACATGGCGCCGCTGCTGGGCTCAAAGTCCCAGGCCCAGACCGTGTGGCTGGGGGAGTTGGCCCAGTACAGGGTGCGGTTGTCGGGGCTCCAGGCCAGGGCGTTGGCGGTGGTGAAGCTGCCGTTGGGGGCGATCTTGCAGCTGATATGGACCTGGCCCGGGTGCTCGGGGTGCTGGGTGTCCAGGCAATAGAGGCCCACGTTTTTGAGCTGGCGCGTCTCGTCCAGGGTGCCGATCCAGAGGCGACCCTGGGCGTCACATTTGCCGTCGTTGGCGCGCATTTGGGTGGGGTCGTAGTCCAGCGTGGCCAGCAGTTGTAACTCACCACCCCATTCGCGGGCGCGGAACACGCCGTGGCGCAGGGCGATCACCAGCCCGCCGCTGGCAGCAGGCGCGATACAGCCGGGCTCGCAGGGCAAGTCCCAGGTGTCGACCGTGCCCATGTAGGTGTTGGCGCGCAGCACCTGGCGGCCCGGGATGTCGAGCCAGTACAACATCTGCTCTTGCGGGTGCCAGAAGGGCGACTCACCCAATTGGCAACGGTGGGGGGCGACGGTTTGCCAAGTGGCTGGGTGCTCGGGGACGGAAGGATTCATGTGGGGCAGAGTGGCATCAAAGGGAGGTGCCATTGTGCCCGGCAAACCGCGGCCTGTAGCGGTTCAGGCCGTGGGCGGGTTGATCAGAATCGCGCGGAAATCGTTCACATTGGTCAGTGTGGGCCCGCAGACCACCGAGTCGCCCAGCGTCTGGAAAAAGCTGTGGGCGTCGTTGTTGTCCAGGTAACTGCGCGGGTTCATGCCCAGCGCCCAGGCACGCGCCAGGGTGTCGGGGGTGAGCAGGGCACCTGCAATCTCCTCGGCACCGTCGACGCCGTCGGTGTCTGCCGCCAGCGCGTAGACCCCCGGGGTGCCTGCCAGTGCGATGCCCAGCGCCAGCAAAAACTCCACATTGCGCCCGCCCCGGCCTGTGCCGCGCAGGGTCACCGTGGTCTCACCGCCGCTCAGCAACACGCAGGGCGCGGGGAACGGCTGGCCCTGGCGGACCACTTGGTGGGTCAGGCCCGCCAGCACCTTGGCCACATCGCGCGACTCGCCCTCCAGGCTGTCGCTCAGGATGTGGGGCGTGAACCCGGCTGCCTGGGCCACCTGGGCTGCCGACTGCAGGGCGATCTGCGGTGTCGTGACCAGCTTGACCACACTGTGGGCCAGACGCGGGTCACCGGGCTTGATGGTTTCCCCCGCGCCACTATCGAGCAATGCGCGTGCTGCCGAGGGGAGCTTGATCTGGTAACGCTGGACGATGGCCAGCGCATCGGCGCAGGTGCTGCTGTCACCCACCGTGGGGCCGGAGGCGATGTCCATCGGGTTGTCGCCCGGCACGTCCGAGATCAGCAGTGTGAGCACTTTAGCCGGGTGGCAGGTCGCGCCTAGGCGGCCCCCCTTGATGTCTGAGAGGTGGCGGCGCACACAGTTCATCTCAGAAATGCTGGCGCCGCTGGCCAGCAGGGCGGCATTGACCGCCTGTTTGTCTTGCAGCGTCAGACCCTCACCCGGTGCCACCAGCAGGGACGAGCCACCGCCCGAGATCAGCGCTATCACCAGATCGTCAGCTGTCAAACCGGTGACGAGGTCGCGCAGACGTTGTGTGGCCTGCAGTCCGGCAGCATCGGGCACCGGGTGGGCGGCCTGCACAATCTCGATACGCTGACAGGGCACCTCGTAGCCGTAGCGGGTGATCACCAGGCCCTCGAGGGGGCCAGGCCAATGGTCTTCGAGCGCACGCGCCATGGCGGCCGAGGCTTTGCCCGCACCGATCACGATGGTGCGGCCCTTGGGTGGCGGCGGCAGATGGGGTGGCAGGCATAACGCGGGCTGCGCGGCGGCCACGGCGGCATCGAACATCTGGCGCAGCAGGGCGCGCTGCTGGGTGACTGGGCTGGGCGTCATGGGCGGTTGGGGTGGGCTTTGGCAGATAAACTGCGTTTATACGCCAAATGGGCTTGTAGCCCTTTTTCCATATGGGGTGGCAGCTACAAATCCAGAAGCGATTTGAGGGGTGGCGTTGGCGCCAAGCGGTGCCAAAGAAGCGCGCTGGGTGGCATGGGGCCTGAACAGACCAAAAAAAACCCACCGGGGTCGCAAACACCCGGTGGGCCAACTCTCTAGGAAGCACTCAAAAAATACCCGTTGCAGGCAGTTGGCCTGCAACCATCAGACAGACCTTAGCGGCCGTAGGCAGACTCGCCGTGGGAGGTGATGTCCAGACCTTCGCGTTCGCTTTCTTCGCTGACACGCAGACCAATGGTCATGTCCACAATCTTGTAGGCCACGAACGACACCACACCCGACCAGATCACGGTGGTCAACACCGCCTTGGTTTGCACCCAGACTTGGGCTGCGATGGAGTAGTCGGCCGATGTCACCATGGTGGCCGTGACCCAGTCGGCCACGTAGCCGGGGCCGCCCAGAGCGGGGCTGTTGAAGACACCGGTCAGGATGGCACCCAAGATGCCGCAAACACCGTGCACACCGAACACGTCCAGCGAGTCGTCAGCGCCCAGCAGTTTCTTCAGGCCATTCACACCCCACAGGCCGGCAAAGCCAGACAGGAAACCAATCACCAGCGCACCACCGATACCGACGTTGCCGGCAGCGGGTGTGATGGCAACCAAACCCGCCACACAACCGGAAGCCGCACCCAGCATGGAAGCTTTGCCGCGCATCAGGGTTTCACCGATACACCAGGCCAGGATGGCCGCAGCGGTAGCACCAAAGGTGTTGATGAAGGCCAGGGCGGCGAAGCCGTTGGCTTCCAGAGCGGAGCCAGCGTTGAAGCCAAACCAGCCCACCCACAGCAGGGACGCGCCGACCATCGTCAAAGTCAGGCTGTGAGGCGCCATCGACTCTTTGCCGTAGCCAATACGTTTGCCAACCATGTAAGAACCCACCAGGCCAGCCACAGCAGCGTTGATGTGCACCACCGTACCACCCGCGAAGTCCAGCGCACCCCACTGCCAGATCATGCCGGCTTTGCTGGTCATTTCTTCAGCCACGGCGGCGGCGCTGTAGGCATCCGGGCCCATCCAGAACCAGACCATGTGGGCAATCGGTGCGTAGGCAAAGGTGAACCACAAGACCATGAAAGCCAACACTGCAGAGAACTTCATACGTTCGGCAAAGGCGCCCACGATCAGGGTACCGGTGATACCGGCAAAAGTAGCCTGGAAGGCGGCGAACACAATCTCAGGAATCACCACGCCCTTGCTGAAGGTGGCGCCATTGGCAAAGGTGCCTGCAGCGTTGTCCCAGATGCCCGACATGAACAGCCGGTCAAAGCCACCAAAAAACGAGTTGCCCTCGGTGAACGCCAAGCTGTAGCCGTAAATGAACCACAACACCACAATCATCGAGAAGGTCACCATGACCTGCATCAGCACCGACAGCATGTTCTTGGAGCGGACCAGGCCGCCGTAGAACAGCGCCAGACCGGGCACCGTCATCAAAATCACCAACAGGGTGGAGACCATCATCCAGGCGGTGTCGCCCTTGTTTGGAACAGGTGCGGGTGCGGCAGCGGGCGCAGCAGCTTCGGCGGCGGCCGGGGCCGCAGCGGCGGCTGCAGCAGGTGCCTCGGCAGGCGCAGTGGCCGCCGGAGCAGCGGCGTCAGGAGCGGCCGGTGCAGCGGTGGTGGCAGCAGCTTCAGAGGTGGGGGCGGCGGGCGCTTGTGCCAAAGCAACGGTGCCGCCAAGCAACAAGCTCATGCCCAACGCAAGGGATGCAAGTAGTTTTTTCATGTTGTGGATCTCGTGTGAAGTGAGAAGTGGGCGTCAGAGCGCTTCCTTGCCGGTTTCGCCGGTGCGGATGCGGATCACCTGCTCAACCGGTGTGACAAAAATCTTGCCATCACCAATCTTGCCGGTGCGTGCTGCGCCTTCGATGGCTTCGATGACCTGGTCGAGCATCTCGTCAGACACGGCGGCCTCAACCTTGACCTTGGGCAGAAAATCCACCACATACTCTGCACCCCGATACAGTTCGGTGTGTCCCTTTTGGCGACCAAAGCCTTTGACTTCGGTAACGGTGATGCCCTGCACGCCGATGGAGGAGAGCGCTTCGCGCACCTCATCGAGCTTGAAGGGTTTGACAATTGCAGTGACAAGTTTCATGAGTTCTCCTTGGCTTGGAAAGAGTGGGTCACACTCGGCGGGTTCAGAGTCATCGGCCTCTCCAACAAGTGGGTTGACGAGCAAGTAAAGCAGGGTTCGTGCCAGACGCCCGGATTGGCCTGGCTGGAGCCTTGCAAATCAGCACGAGATCTGTGGGTTAAGATATCTGTATAAATAACCAGTAAGCACCAGCATGGTGCATCAATCGGATGCGTGGCCTGTTGACAGCGCACCGTTTTAGTCAGGAGGTTTCATGAGTCTGTCTTTGGTGCAAAGCCGGGCCCTGCTGGGCCTGGATGCGGCCGCCGTGACGGTCGAAGTCCACTTGGCCAACGGTTTGCCGAGTTTCACCTTGGTGGGTTTGGCTGATGTTGAGGTGAAAGAAGCGCGTGAGCGGGTGCGCTCGGCCATCCAGAACTCGGGGCTGGAGTTTCCGAGCAACAAAAAAATTGTGGTCAACCTGGCGCCAGCCGATTTGCCCAAGGACTCGGGCCGGTTTGATCTGCCCATAGCGCTGGGCATTCTGGGCGCCAGTGGCCAGATTGATACTGCGGCGTTGGCGGGCTGGGAGTTTGCTGGCGAGTTGTCACTGTCGGGTGAGTTGCGCCCGGTGCGGGGTGCGCTGGCCATGAGCCTGGCCCTGCATGGCAGTGGTGTGGTCACCCAGCTGGTGCTGCCACCCGAGAGCGCCGAAGAGGCCGCCCTGGTGCCCAGTGCCCAGGTGTACCGCGCCCGGCATTTGCTCGATGTGGTGCAGCATTTTTTACCGACCACTTCAGAAAACAGAGCAGCTGAGCCAGGTGAAGGTTGGGCTAGAGTCGATTCTGTGCCTTGTGTGCAAGCGGCTGACTACCTCGATCTGGCCGATGTCAAAGGCCAGCTTGGGGCCAAACGGGCGCTTGAGATTGCTGCCGCCGGTGGCCACAGCCTGCTGTTGATGGGGCCACCGGGCTCGGGCAAATCGATGCTGGCGCAGCGTTTTGTCGGTTTGCTGCCGCCCATGACCACCGATGAGGCCTTGCAAAGTGCCGCTGTCGCCAGCCTGGGCGGGCGTTTTTCGCTGGCCAGCTGGGCGCGTCGGCCCACCTGCCAGCCGCACCATACCGCGAGTGCTGTCGCTTTGGTCGGTGGCGGATCACCGCCGCGTCCCGGAGAGATTTCGCTGGCGCACCACGGGGTCTTGTTTCTGGACGAATTTCCGGAGTTTCCCCGCGCCGCTTTGGAGGCGCTGCGTGAGCCGCTGGAGACCGGCACCATCACCATCTCGCGGGCGGCGCGGCGCAGTGAGTTCCCGGCGCGTTTCCAACTGATTGGTGCGATGAACCCCTGCCCCTGTGGTTACCTGGGCTCCAACCAGAAGGCCTGCCGTTGCACGCCCGACCAGGTGGCGCGTTACCAGGGCAAACTCAGCGGTCCGCTGGTGGACCGCATTGACCTGCATGTGGAGGTGCCCGCCGTGACGTCCAACGAGCTGATGCAGACGCCGCCGGGTGAAGCCAGTGCCGTGGTCCAGGCCCGTTGTATGGCCGCACGTGAACGCGCCATCACCCGCCAGGGCAAGCCCAACCAGGCCTTGCAGGGGCAGGAAATTGACCAGTTTGTGCTGCTGGACGAGGCTGCTGCCAAGTTCTTGAACGTGGCCGCCACCCGGCTGGGCTGGTCGGCACGCAGCACCCACCGGGCGCTCAAGGTGGCGCGCACCATTGCCGACCTGGCCGGTGCACACAGCACCCAGGTCACCCATGTGGCCGAGGCCATGCAGTACCGCCGGACGCTGAAGTCAGCCTGACGCCACCCCAGATGCCTGCCTCTTGAATGCTCAATCTGGCCTGAAAGTGCGGATGCCTGCGACGATGCGGGTCACTGTGGTCAGCGCACACAAGGCCGCAAAACCGTAGGCCAGCGGTGCAAACCAGCTGGGCGCCAGGCACATCAGCGTGAACACGGCCATGGTTTCCACACTCTCGGTCAGGCCCCCCAGGTAATACAAACCTTTGCTGGGGTAGGCCTCGCTGCTGATCTGGCGTTTGGCCGCCAGCACCGCAAACGCCAGAAAGCTGCCTGCCGTGCCCACAAAGCTGTAGATCAGCACCGCAGCGGGCAGCGCGTTGGCCATCGGGTCTGCCAGCGCAAAGGCCAGCGGAATCGATGCGTAAAACAGGAAATCGAGCGTGATGTCCAGAAACGCGCCACGGTCGGTCGGCCGCGTCAGGCGCGCCACCGTGCCGTCCAGACCGTCCGCCAGCCGGTTCAGCGCCATGGCCGCCAGCGCCCACAGCGGGTGGCCCAGCGTTATCAGCGGCAGTGCGAGCAAGCCCAGGGCAAAACCGATCCAGGTGAGTTGATTGGCCGACCAACCACGGCGCACCAAGTGCGTGGCGACCGCTGTCAACGGGCGTTTGAGCAGCGCGTTCAGGGCACGGTCAAACATGGTCTGGCTGCCAATGGCTGATGTCCAACACCCGCCCGCCCGGCGGCACATCGGCCACGTCGTGGGTGACCAACAGGGTCGGGATGCCCAGACGGGTGATTTGTTCAAACACCAGACTGCGAAACTGCTCCCGCAGCACCGCGTCCAGCCGCGAAAACGGTTCATCCAGCAACAGCGCCTGCGGTTGCGCCAACAGCGCACGCAGCAGGCTCACCCGGGCGCGCTGGCCACCTGAGAGTGTGGCCGGGTCGCGGTCGTGGAACCCCGCCAGGCCAACCTCGGCCAATGTCTGTTCGGCCCGCTCACGGCGTTCTGCGCCGCGTTGACCAGCGGGCAGGGCAAAGGCCAAGTTCTGGCCCACGCTCATATGTTCAAACAACAAATCGTCCTGGAACAGGATGCCAATGCGGCGCGCCTCAATCGGCAGGTTGTGCACAGGGCGGTCGTTGAGCCAGAGTTGCCCCTGGGCGTTAAACGCCGGTGCCAGATCCCCGAGCAGCCAGCTCAGCAGGGTGGATTTGCCCGAGCCGGAGACGCCGGTCAGCGTCAGGATCTCCCCCGGCTGGATACTCAGATGTAAGTTTGAGAGCAGCGCTTGGCGCCCCAGAAACAGGTTCAGGTCAACAATTTTGAGCATCTCAGCGCACCCCCTTGCGGTTGCGGCCCCAGGCGCTTGCCAGAGTGGTTGCCAAAACAAACGCGGCCAAAGGCAGCGCCACCTGTAACAGGGCTTGCACCGCCAGCACCTGGCGGCTGCCTCCCGCACTCAAGGCCACCGCCTCGGTGGTGACCGTATCAAAACGTCCTGCGCCCGCAAACAGCGTGGGCAGGTATTGCGCCACACTCACTGCGAACCCGACCGCCCAGGCCGCCAGCATGGGGCGCAGCAGCAGCGGCCACTTGACGCGTAAACAGGCTTGCAGTGGCGAGCAACCCAGCGCACGGGCACTGGTCATCAGCCGGGCGTCAAAAGCCCGGTAGGTACCCACCAGCGTGAGCAACATGTAGGGCAACACCCACAGCAGGTGGCTCCACACCAGCGCCAGCGCCGTGGCGTCCAGCTGCAAGCGCAACAGCGCCGCGTATTGCGCCGCCACCAGTGGCAGTGTCGGAACAATCAGCGGCAGGTACAACACCGCGTTCCAGCGTTGTGGCCCCCATTCCAGCCAAATCAGCACCACGGGCAGGCTCAGCAGGCTCACTACCAGCGCCAGCCAGAGGGTGGTCCAGAATGGCGCGAGCTTGGCACTGCGCCAGGCATCCCAGGACAGCCCATCGGGCCAAAGCGCCGGGAAAAACCAGCTGTCTGCCACCGACCAGAGTACCAACACAGCCAACACCGCATAACTGATGGCCAACAGCGGTGTCTGCCACGGCCAGGGGTGTTGCACATCAGCCCGACGCTGCCCGCTGGGGTAGGCCCGCCAACGCCGCAGCAGCCACCATACGCCACAGGCCAGTGCGCTGATGACCCCAAACAACAGCAACAGCGCTAAGGCCGCTGCACCACCTTGCGCTTGCACGCTGGTATCTGGGTCACTGAGCCAGTGCCAGGTCAGCACCGCCAGGGTGGGGGGAGTGCCCGGCCCCAGAATCAGCGCCATGTCCACCACCGACAAGCTGTAGGCCAGGGCCGCCGCCAAGGGCCAGCGCAGTCGGGGCAGCAGCTGCGGCCACAATACCTGGCGCCAGGTTTGTGCCGGGCTGTAACCCAGTGAACGCGCCACCGCGAGTTGCCGTGTCACCGCCTGTTCACCCAGCAGCGCCGCCAGCACCCACAGCAGAAACCAGCTTTCCTTGAGTGCCAGCGCCAGTGCCAAACTCAGACCATACGGGTCTTGCACCGTGACCCAGTCCGGTGGGCTGGTCCATGATAAAAACAGGCCTGCAGCCCTTGCCAACCAACCGGAAGGTGCTATCAAAAAAAACAGGCCCACAGCAAACGCCACATGCGGCACAGACAGCAACACAGGCAGGCGCTGCTGCAGGCGCTGCCAGGTGGGACTGGGGTAGAGGCGAGTGGCCAACCCGGCGGTGATCAGCCCCGCCAGCAAGGTGCCCAGCAGCGCCGACACCAGCGTGGCAGACACCGCTTGTGACCACTGCGGATCACTCAGCAAGGTTTGCCACACCACGATCTTGAAACTGGGGCCCAGTGCCCAGTACAGGCCCGGCAGCAGCGGCACAAACACCAGCCCGACCAGCGTCAGTGCCAGCAGCTGGCCCCACCCGCCAAGGCGCAGCTGGCGTGTTTCCATCAACGGGAGCTGTGGCATCGGGGTGGTCATGCGGCTGTCACGGGCTGCGCCCAAACGCTGGGCGGCCCATCCAACCCGGTCTGGCGTTCTGTGGCCTGGACCAGGCGCTCAGCGGGCGCCGTAACGCTTGAGCCACTCGGTCTCCAGCGCCTCAACCCAGCTGGCATGGGGTTCGGCCAGGGTCGGCACGGACTCTGCCAGTGCGCCCGGTGCCTTGTTGCGCATGAGCGCTTGCACGCCAGCAGACAATTTGCCCAGGTCCAACACGCTGCCATCTCCCCAGATCCGGGTGTCGGCTTTGTGTGCCTGGGCTTCGGGCGAGAGCAAGAAGTTGGCAAACACCTGGGCACCGGCTTTGGCGCGCGCGTTGGACGGGATGGCCAGGAAATGCACATTGCCAATGGTGCCGCGTGTGAAGCCGAAGCTGTAGGCCGTTGGGGGTAACTGGCGGCTGCTGATCAGGTTGGCGGCTTCGTTGGGGTTGAAGGTCAATGACAGCTTGAGTTCACCATCAGCCAGCATCCGGTGCATGGCCGCCGCACTGGCCGGGAAGCTTTTGCCAGCGCGCCAGGCCAAGCTGTGCAACTCGTCCAGATAGGCCCACAACGCGGGGGTGGCGCTGGCAAAGGCCTGAGGTGTCACAGCCTGTTGCAGCAGCGCCGGGTTGGGGGCGAGCTCCAGCAGCAGCTGTTTGACGAAAGTGGTGCCGTGAAAGTCCGGCGGTTTCGGGTAAGTCACCCGGCCCGGGTTGGCCTTGGCAAAACGCAGCCACTCGGTCGCTGAGCGCGGTGGCGTGGGTGTGACTGCCTTGTCGGAGATGAAGGTCAACTGCGCGGTGCCCCAGGGCGTTTCATACCCCTCTGTGGGCACCGAGAAATCACTGCGAACTGGTTTGTTGAGGTCTACCAGCCCCCAGTTGGGCAAACTCTCTGCCCAAGGGCCATACAGCAGGCCAGCTTGTTTGAGGCTGCGGAAATTCTCGCCGTTGACCCACATCAGGTCCACCGAACCATGGTTGTTGCGACCCGCCGCCACCTCGGTCTGAATCCGCTTCACCACCTCGGCCGCGTCGTTGATCTTGACGTGTTTGACGGTGACGCCATAACGGCTCTGCACCTCTTTGGCCGCCCAGTCGATGTAGCTGTTGATGGCCTCACCACCGCCCCAGGCGTTGAAATACACCGTCTGGCCCTTGGCCTGGGCCTCGGTCTGGGACCAGTCGGCTGCCAACACCGGAGCACACCAACCCAAGCCGAGGGCCAGGGTGCTCAGGGTGGTAGCGAGTTTGGCGAGTGTCATTCTGCGCGGTCCTTCACAAGGCTAGGGGTTTGTGGGCGAGGTTTACAGATTGGGCGCCAGCAGGCGCTGCAGGTCTTTGGCCTCCAGGCCACGGCGCTGTGCCATGTCCTGCAACTGGTCGTCACCGATTTTGCCCACGCTGAAATAACTGGCCTGCGGGTGGCCGATGTAGAAGCCGCTGACACTGGCGGCCGGGCTCATGGCCAGGCTTTCGGTCAGGCTCATGCCAATGTCTTCACATTGCAGCAGCGCAAACATCTCTTTTTTGACGCTGTGGTCGGGGCAGGCCGGGTAACCCGGCGCCGGGCGGATGCCGCTGTATTTTTCGGCAATCAGCTCCTGCGGGCTCAGGGCCTCAGACGGCGCATAACCCCACAAATCGGTGCGCACCCGGTGGTGCAGGTACTCGGCAAAAGCCTCGGCCAGCCGGTCGGCCATGGCCTTGAACAGGATCGCGCTGTAGTCGTCATGGGCGGCGATGAACTGCTGCTCTTTTTTCTCGACACCCAGGCCGGCGGTCACCGCAAACACACCGACATAGTCCTGCAGGTGAGGCGATGTAACACCAGACGATGCTGGGTCTTGTAAGCCTTTTGGGCCTGTAGCCCTCGTATCTTCTGGGTTGGATGCTGCGTTGTCAGTAGCAATGTCTTTGGGGGCCACAAAGTCCGCCAGGCAGCGGTTGGGCAGGTAACTGCCATCGTCTTCCTGCTCGCGGGCGGCTTGCTGGCGCAGTCCGTACCAAGTCAGGGCGACAGTGCTGCGGGTTTCGTCGGTGTAGAGCACGATGTCGTCACCCACCGCGTTGGCCGGGTACAGGCCCACCACCGCGTTGGCGCTGAGCCAGCGGCTTTCGATGATTTTCTTGAGCATGGCCTGGCCGTCGGCGTAGACCTTTTTGGCCTCGACCCCGACCACCTCGTCGTCCAGAATCGCCGGGAACGGCCCGGCCAGGTCCCAGGTCTGGAAGAATGGGCCCCAGTCGATGTAACGGGCCAGTTCCGCCAGATCGAAATTCTTGAACTCACGTCGGCCAATGAACTTCGGCTTTGTTGGCTGGTAGGCCGCCCAGTCGATCGGGGTCTTGTTGGCGCGTGCCTTGGCCAAGGGCCACAACGGTGTCTGTTTTTTGTTGGCGTGTTGCTGGCGCACCTTGTCGTAGTCGGTCTGCAACTCGGCCACAAAGGCGCTGGCTTGTTCACCCAGCAGGCTTTGCGCCACACCCACGCTGCGAGAAGCGTCGGGCACATAAACCACCGGGCCTTCGTAATGTGGCGAGATCTTGACGGCGGTGTGTACTCGGCTGGTGGTGGCGCCGCCAATCAGCAGCGGGATCTTTTTGATGCGGAAGTAGTCGTCCTTCTGCATTTCACCGGCCAGGTACTGCATTTCTTCCAGGCTCGGCGTGATCAGGCCCGATAGACCGATGATGTCGGCCCCCTCGGCCTTGGCGCGCGCCAGGATCTCATGGCAGGGCACCATCACGCCCATGTTGACCACATCAAAGTTGTTGCATTGCAAAACCACGGTGACGATGTTTTTGCCGATGTCGTGCACGTCGCCCTTGACGGTGGCAATCACGATCTTGCCCTTGGTTTGCACGTCGCGGCCAGCGGCCTCGTCGCGGCGTTTTTCTTCTTCAATATAAGGAATCAGGTGCGCTACCGCCGACTTCATGACCCGCGCTGACTTGACCACCTGCGGCAGGAACATCTTGCCCTGGCCAAACAGGTCACCGACGATGCTCATGCCCGCCATCAACGGGCCTTCGATCACATGCAACGGGCGGCCACCTTTGGCGACGATGGCCTGGTAAGCCTCTTCGGTGTCTTCGACGATGAAGTCGGTGATGCCGTGCACCATGGCGTGGCTCAGGCGCTGCTCCACCGTGACCGGCTGCTCCGGTGTGCCGCGCCATTCGAGTTTTTTGCTTTCGTCCTTGGCGCCGCTTTTGGCGGTCTCGGCGATCTCGACCAGGCGCTCACCGGCGTCGGCGCGGCGGTTCAGCACCACGTCTTCGACCCGTTCGCGCAGGATAGGCTCAAGATCGTCGTAGACACCGACCATGCCGGCATTGACGATGCCCATGTCCATGCCCGCTTGGATCGCGTGGTAGAGAAACACGGTGTGGATGGCTTCGCGTACCGGGTCGTTACCGCGGAAGGAAAAGCTCACATTCGAGACGCCACCGCTGACCTTGGCGCCCGGCAGGTTCTGTTTGATCCAGCGGGTGGCTTCGATGAAGTCGACCGCGTAGTTGTTGTGCTCCTCGATGCCGGTGGCAATCGCGAAGATGTTTGGGTCAAAAATGATGTCTTCCGGCGGGAAACCCACCTCGTCCACCAGGATGCGGTAAGCGCGTTCACAGATCTCGATCTTGCGCTCATAGGTATCGGCCTGGCCCTGTTCGTCAAAGGCCATTACCACCGCTGCGGCACCATAACGGCGCAGTAATTTGGCGTGGTGTTTGAAGGCGTCGACACCTTCCTTCATGCTGATCGAGTTGACCACCGCTTTGCCCTGCACGCAGCGCAGGCCGGCCTCGATGACACTCCACTTGCTGGAGTCAATCATGACCGGAACCCTTGATATGTCTGGCTCGGACGCTATTAAATTCAGGAACTTCACCATGGCCGCCTGGCTGTCGAGCATGGCCTCGTCCATGTTGATGTCGATGATCTGGGCGCCGTTTTCCACCTGCTGGCGCGCCACACTCAGTGCCTGGTCGAACTCACCGTTGAGGATCATGCGCGCAAAAGCCTTGGAGCCGGTCACATTGGTGCGCTCACCCACGTTGACAAAGGTGGCGCTTGGCGCCGCGTCAGCCGCTGCGGCGATGCCAATGGTCAGAGGCTCCAGGCCGGACAGTTTGAGGGGGGGGACAACAAAATCGGACATGCAACTCACCTGTGAAATTCATAAAGTCAGGTGAGCGTCGTTGTGTATATCCAAGCCTGACGGGTTGTGTGGCCCGCTGCAACGCTCCTTGGAAGGCGCCGATTTTAGCGGCGAGCTCCTTCACATCACACGCAAGGTGTTGCGGCCCCAAGTTCCGCTCCGGGATGGTCGGGGCGCCCGCCTGTGTGATGGTGCATCAACCCTTGCCAGCCATGGCTTGGTTTGGGCGAACTGAACACAATGGTGCCCCAAAGCGGGTTGGCAGGTAAGATGTGCGCCCTGTCAAACTGCCCGTCCTTGCCCTGAGCCGTGGTGTGGTGTGTGAATGTCTTACCCGGACCTGTGTCCGCTTTGAGAGGCTTGTTGGATGAACTTGTATTCGTCGTTGACGTTGCGTCAGTGGCTGACTGTGCCCTTCACTGTCCTGATGGTCGGTGTGGTGGTGCTGACGGGCGCCTTGTCGTACAGCACCGGCAGCCAGGCGGTGAATACGGTCTCGCAACATCTGCTGCAGGAGATGGTGGCCCGCGTGGGCCAGGCTGTTAACAGGCATGTGGTGGGGTCCGCTGCGGTGCTGGAGGCGGCTTTTCCCACAGGCTTGGAGGTGCCCGATACCATTGACGCCGAGTTGGACACCTTGCGCACCCGGTTCTGGATCGCCACCTCTTTACACACCGACCCCAACAACTTTGTCTATTACGGCAACCAACATGGGCAGGCCATTGGTTTGTTGCGGCTGAGTTCCGACGAGGCAGAGCTGCGCTACAAGTTGCGGGCTGATGAGTTTCGTGGTTTCAGCCGTTTCAGCGGGATCAATGGTGCGTTGGGGCCAAAAACGTTCGAAAAAAAGCTTTTTGATCCGCGCGAACGACCCTGGTACAAGGCAGCAGAGCGCAGTCTGTCGTCGGCCTGGAGCGCGATCTACATCGACTTCACCACCGAAGAGCTGGTGGCCACCCGTGCCCGGCGGGTGCTCGATGCCCAGGGTGAATTGCAAGGGGTGGTGGCCACCGACATCTCGTTGCAGCGGCTGAACCTGTTTGTCAGCAACCTGCCCATCAGCAGCCATGGTGTGGCCTTCATCATCGAGCCCGATGGCAAATTGATAGCCTCCTCCAGCGGACCCAATATCAAACGTCTTCCTGGCGGGGGCAGTGAGCGCCTGATGGCCATCGACAGTGTCAATCCCTTGCAACGGGCGGCCTACCAGCAGGTCCGGGATCGGCTTCAGTCGGCCAGTCTGGGTGTTGGTCCGCGTGCGCTGGCTTTTGACGGGCCGAACGGCGAGACGGTTGAAATGGCGTTTGATCGTGTGCTGGACCAGGCAGGCCTGTACTGGTTGATCGTGGTGGCCGTCCCGCGTAGTGATTTCATGCAGGGCATCACTGCCAATATTTTTCGGACCGCCTTGATCGGATTGCTGGGGGTGATCGCTGCGGTGGTTCTGGGTTGGCGCATTGTGGGTTGGGTGGACCGTGACATCAAACGCCTGACCGAGGCGGCAAAGCTGGTGGGCGAGGGGCGCCTGGGGGCACCGCTGGAGGTGTATCGCAATGACGAAATTGGGGTGCTGGCCAGCACCTTCCGCAAGATGCAGTACCGGCTGCGCACCGATGTGCTGACTGGTCTGAGCAACCGTGAGATGTTGTTGCACAGCATCACACAACGCATTGAGCACAAACGTCGCGAGCGGGACGCCTTGTCGTTTGCCCTGTTGTTTGTGGATCTGAATAACTTCAAGCTGATCAATGACCATCTCGGGCATGACGCCGGTGACCGGGTGCTGATGGAGATTGCCACGCGCCTGAGCAAGGTGGTGCGTCCCGGAGATGTGGTGGCGCGTTACGCCGGGGATGAGTTTGTGCTGCTGATCAATGACATTCCGTCGCGCCAGGTGGCGGATCAGGTGCGTAGGAAGCTGGAGGCGACCCTGCTCGAGCCGGTGCAGCAGGTGGATTTGGGCTCGGTCCCCGATGGCGCCGGATTCGGTGGGGCGGTGGGTCTGGCGATGTACCCGATGGACGGTGACACAGCTGAGCTGTTGATCGCACGGGCTGACCAGGAAATGTACGAACGTAAACGGGCCTGGCGGCTGGACGCCTGACCCGTCTGGGATTGGCTGCGTTTGGGCCGCAGCTAAGCGCGACCCGATTGCTCAGGTGTTCAGACCTGTTCCCACTGCCCGCTCTGGTCCGACTTGAACAGTGCGTCGATGATGCGCATGTTGCAGATCGCGTCATCGAGCCCATAGGGCAGGGGAGTCTCACCACGCACCGCTTGTGAAAACGCGTCCCCTTGCAGGGTGTACATGTCACACGCTGGCAGCGTCTCACGCCGCGCCGACACACCACCGATCTGGCTGCCATCGTCGAGCAACAAGTCTGTCGTGCCGCCCAGGGGGGCGTTGAACGGGATCACCAGCTCCAGGCGCTGTTTGGTGCCAATGGCCTGAACACGCTGGAATGGCACCGATTGGGTCGACACGGTGAAGTCGAGCCGCCGCCCGCCGCCAAAGTCAAGCATCGCGCTGGTGGTGCGGTCGGTCTGGAACTCCGGGTCGCGGTCGATCAGCGTGATCACACGCAGTGGCTCGGCCTCAAACAGAAAACGCCCGGCCACGATGGCGTAACAACCAATGTCATAGAGCGCGCCGCCGCCCACATCGGCGCGGTTGCGGATGTTGTCACTCTGGCGGTTGAAGTACGAGAAAAACGCTTGTACCGTGCGCAGCTCTCCCAAGGCGC